>NZ_JBHMDO010000044.1:0-279764 GCF_042431225.1 Paenibacillus aurantiacus
CTACTTTACTGTTTTACTACTTATTACCCCACTCACTTCCTTAACCTGACAGCATTGCAGGAGGGGGAAGGGGCGAGGGTACCGAATCCCATGGAATGTAAAGGAAACTTCCCGCGCATACTAAACCATCAAGCGAGGTGAGCGTATTGGGGTTGAATAGCGGAATAACCGCTTTGTGGCTGTTGACGATGGCGGGCATCCTCTATATGACGGGATGGCAGAGGCAAGTCGCGGACCATACGCCGGCATGGAAGGTCACGATCGTACTGGCCGGAATCGCGCTGCTGCATCAATATCGGTTTGCGATCGGTTGGCGGGGTATCGACATATACGGAAGTGCGGCCTGGGCGATTGCCTGCGCGCTTGTCGCATTGGCGGCGTCGCGCAGCCTATTGCAGTCGTTGTTCGCCCTGCTATGCGCCTTGCTCTCCGGAACCGTCTGGCTGTGGGTGAGGTATATGTACGAGTCCGACCCGGTGTTCGTGTTTTTGCGTCCCGAGCTGGACGGTCCGGTGCTGGCGGGATTTCTAGCCGGCATGTTAACGGAGACGATCGGTATGCATTTCTTCGTCGTCACGGCATCGGCGGCGATCGCGCCGCTCGCGGCGCTTTATTTGCCCGCGGCAGTGGCGAGGATCGAAATCGGATCGCTTGCCTGGTGGGACGGCACGGCCGTGGCGCTTGTTAGCGCACGGTTGACGGGGAATGTGAAAGCCGGCTTTCGGGCGATTGCAAAATGGCTGGGCGAAGGCAGATCCGGAGAGCGGGGAGGGAGCGTTTGAACATGTGGATTCATCATCATTTTGGCCAGCCGCATCATGTGTTGTACGGCATATTGCTTGGCGTGGCGTTCGGGATTACGGCAAGGCTGCTCATGCTGCGGACGGATTACCGGCAGTATCCGACTTATCCGCACGGGAGAATCATTCATATCTCGCTCGGCGTCATCGCGGCCGCGCTAGGCGCCGTGGCCGTGCCGGCATTGTATAAGAAAGACTACACGGCGATCACATTCCTGACGCTTGCCGCGCAGCAGTTCAGGGATGTACGCAACATGGAGCGCAATACGTTGACGAAAATCGACAGTTTGGAGCTTGTATCGCGTGGCGCGGCTTATATAGAAGGGACGGCCATGGTATTCGAAGGGCGCAATTATCTGGTCATTCTCTCCGCGCTGCTCACATCGCTCGCTTCTATCTCGCTCGGTCTTCCTTACGGCGTGGTGGCCGGCATCGGATCCTTGCTAATCGTACGAGCCTTAAAATCGGGCAAGTCGATTTCTCATATCGCCAGCGCCAGCGTCGCGCCGGTGAAGGTGGACGGGCCGGATTTGTTCGTTGGCGATATCTACATCATGAACGTTGGCCTCTCCTCCAACCAACAGTTGATCGCTGAACGCGGGATGGGCATTATTTTGGAGCCATACAATCCGAATGGGAAAGCGACGCTAAGCAATTTGGGGCAGCGGCAAGCGATTCTATTCGATTTGTGCACGATTTTGGGCGTTTATCGGGACGATGGGGAGCCCGCGCTCATCCCCATGGCGAAGCTGGATATGAAGGACGGTCGGCTGGCTATTTTCCTTCTGCCGCAGGAGCAGGATACGGCCAAAGCGTTGGCGGTCGTTCAACGCGTTCCGATTTTGGAGTCCGCGGTTCGGATGCCGACGGAAGCCGGCGTGAACAAAGGAGAGAGCAAGCAGCATGGGTAAAATTGTAGCCCTAGTCACGACCAAAGGTGACGCCGTCGCAGGGGGCGCCCCGATTTTTGTGGAACCCGACGCGGAAAAACGCGAAATGACGGCGTTCCTGCTGGAAAAGATCCTGGATGCCACGGCGCATGATCTGAAGAACGGGTCGTTTATACTGGTCGATCACCGTGACTAATGAAATGTTAGCCAAGGCCGCTGTTTTTTGCTATGATGGAAGGCGTGAGTATTTTGATAAACAGACGTAAGCGTTATGGGGCGGCTGTTTACGCTTGAGGAGTGAAATCAATGTCTAAACCCATCATCGCCATCGTAGGGCGGCCGAATGTGGGGAAATCTACAATTTTTAACCGTGTCATTGGCGACCGGTTGGCGATTGTAGAGGACAAGCCTGGCGTTACGCGTGACCGGATCTACGGCTCCGGCGAGTGGAACGGCACTGCCTTCAGTATTGTGGATACTGGCGGTATTGAAATTGACGGAGAAGATGAAATCATGAAGTCGGTCCGCATGCAAGCGGAACTGGCGGTTGAAGAAGCGGATGTCATCATTTTCATGGTCGATGCCAAAGCCGGGTTGACCCACGCGGACGACGAAGTCGCGCAGATGTTGCTGCGTTCGAGAAAGCCGATTGTCGTCGCCGTTAATAAAGTGGACAATTTTAACCGGCGTGACGATATTTATGAATTTTACAATCTGGGCTTCGGCGATCCGATCGCGATCTCGGGCTCGCACGGCACCGGTATCGGCGATCTGCTGGACGCGGCCGTCGAGCTGCTGCCCGAACCGGAAGAAGAAGTGTACGAGGACGACGTCATCCGCGTCGCGCTCATCGGCCGTCCGAATGTCGGCAAATCATCGCTTGTGAACGCGCTGCTCGGGGAAGAACGTGTCATCGTCAGCAATGTGGCAGGCACGACCCGCGACGCGATTGATACGCCTTTCGAGAAAGACGGGCAGAAATACGTGCTCATCGATACGGCGGGGATGCGCAAGCGCGGCAAAGTATACGAAACGACCGAGAAATACAGCGTCATGCGCGCATTGAAGGCGATTGAACGCGCCGATGTCGTTCTCGTGCTCATCAACGGCGAAGAAGGCATCATCGAGCAGGATAAGCATATCGCCGGCTATGCGCACGAAGCGGGCAAAGCGTCGATCTTCGTCGTGAACAAGTGGGATGTCGTCGAGAAGGACGACAAGACGATGCAGTCGTTTACGAACTTGATCCGGGATCACTTCCTATTCATGACGTATGCGCCGATCGTTTATTTGTCCGCGAAGACGAAGTCGAGGCTGCATAAGCTGCTGCCGGTCGTCAATCATGTCTCCGAACAGCATTCGCTTCGCATTCAGACCCATCTGCTGAACGACGTCATCTCCGATGCGATCGCGCTGAATCCGCCGCCTACCGATAAAGGCAAGCGGCTGCGCATCAACTATGTGACGCAGGTTGCCGTCAGGCCGCCGACATTCGTGCTGTTCGCGAACGATCCGGAATTGATGCACTTCTCGTATGAGCGTTATCTCGAGAACAAAATCCGGGCCGCGTTTAATTTCGAAGGCACGCCGGTTCGTATTTTCACCCGTCGGAAATCCGATGAAGATTAGGTCGACGATACGTCGGCCTTCTTCTTTATGCAGGCGGCAACTCTCAACACAGAGCCCAGGAGCTCTCGGCCAAGCAGGAGGAAAACAGATATGTTAGAAGCAGCAGCGATACTGATCAGCTATCTCTTAGGTTCGGTCTCATTCAGCATTCTTATCGCCAAATGGGTCAAGGGCATCGACATACGTAATCACGGCAGCGGTAATGCCGGCGCGACGAATACACTGCGCATTCTCGGCAAAGGCCCTGCGATCGCCGTGTTCGCGCTTGATATCGCCAAGGGGGTAGCCGCTGTTCTATTGGGCAAATTCATGGTGGGTGGCGATTGGCTGCCGGTATTGTGCGGATTGGCGGCAATCGCCGGTCACAATTGGCCGGTCTGGTTCGGCTTCAAGGGCGGCAAAGGGATTGCGACGACGGTAGGCGTGATCGCGACGCTTGCTTTTCTGCCGGCGCTGATCGCCGGTCTGATCGCCATTGCTTCCATCGCGCTAACCCGGTTCGTCTCGCTCGGTTCACTCATCTTCGCAGCGCTGACGCCGGTGTTTATTTGGCTCATGGATCGACCGATGGCTCTGCTGTGGGCGAGCTTGGTCATCTGCGTATTCGCCTTCGTCCGGCACCGCAGCAATATCGTGAAGCTGATGCAGGGAAGGGAAAACAAACTCGGCGCTCGCAAAGGGTAAGGAGGCACGAAGATGACGACACGCAAAGCGGCGGTGCTGGTCGCCGGCAGCTGGGGGACGGCTTTGGCCTCGGTGCTGGCTGACAATGAATACGACGTGCGCCTGTGGACGCGCAACGCGGAGCAGGCGGCAGAGATCAACCAATTACATACGAACAACCGGTTTTTGCCGGGAATTACGCTGCCCGAAGGAATCCGGGCGACGAACGATATCGCGGACGCGGTGATGGGAGCGGAGCTTGTCTTGTTCGCCGCGACATCCGCATCCATGCGAGAAGTAGCGGGCAAGGCGGCGCCGTACATGACGCCAGAGACACTTATCGTGCATGCGACCAAAGGTTTCGAGGTCGGGACGCTGAAGCGCATGACGACCGTGCTCGCCGAAGAACTGCCCGTCGATCCCAAGCGGCTCGTCGTGTTATCCGGCCCGAGCCATGCGGAAGAAGTGGTGAAGCGCCAGCCGACGACGGTCGTCGTCGCATCCGAGTCGCTGGAAGCGGCCGAACACGCGCAGGACGCGCTCATTACGCCGTTCTTCCGGGTCTATACGAATCCGGACGTAGTCGGCGTTGAAGTGGCCGGGGCGATTAAGAACATTATTGCGCTCGGCGCCGGTCTCACCGACGGACTCGGCTTCGGGGATAACGCGAAGGCCGCCCTACTCACGCGCGGGCTGTCGGAGATTACGCGACTGGGTATGGCGATGGGAGCGAACCCGCTTACCTTCTCGGGTCTTGCCGGCGTCGGCGATTTGATCGTAACGGGAACGAGCAAGCTGAGTCGGAACTGGCGGGCAGGCTCCATGCTGGCTGAAGGGCTTGCGCTTCAAGACGTGCTAGATCGCATGGGCATGGTGGTCGAGGGCGTACGGACGACCAAGGCGGCTCACGAGCTGTCGCGCACGTACGGCGTCGTCATGCCGATTACGGAGCAGCTATACAAGGTGCTCTTCGAAGGCAAGCAGCCGATCAAGGCGGCCGAGGACTTGATGGGACGGCTGCGCAAGCACGAAATGGAAGATATCGCCTCGCCATGAGCCTACACCAATCCCGTCCCCGCTTCATATGATGCTAGCAGCACCATGATACGCGCCGTCTGAGGCGGCAGTCTTCTTGGCAAGCAAGCACGAGCGGGAGGGATGAACGACAATGGCGGACAAAAATCTATCCAAAGATGTGCTGAACGTGGTCACCAAAAAAACCGGCAAGCCGATTTCCGAGAACGCCGTGAAAAAGTTGGCCAGCGGCGTCACTTCAGATACCGTTCAGAATGAGACCGAGCTGCGTAAACTCATTAAGCAAGTCTCGACGATGGCGGGTGTACCGGTAACGGAGCAAACGATCAACGATATCGTCGGCGCAGTCCAGAAGAGCGGGCTCAACATGAACAACATGGAGACGCTGATGAAAATGTTAATGAAGAAATAACGATCGACGAACAGATGCATCGGTTGCGCTTCTCGCTCTTGCGGACTGCGCAGCTATCGGCATCTGTTCCTTTTTTTTGTGTCAAAATCGGTAACCTGCGGCCGCGAAGTAGCCGTGCGTAGGCTGCAAATGCTATAATGGAACGAATATTTTGTCGGACAGGCAGGTGGTCGGTCATGGATCCAATGACAAAGATGTGGGTATCGTTTATCGGGATTGGGCTGATGGCAATATCGGCTGTGCTTATTACTGTAGCTCGATATAAGCTTAAAGGTGTTCTGAAAGCGCTATTGTCGGGGATAGCCTTTGTTTCGTTAGTTCTCGGCGCGTTTTTCGGATTTATTTCGGTGGCTTGATCGCGAAGCGGCAAGCATGTCAATCAAAGCTGTTACATAAGGGAAGGGGTCATGGAACGATGATTGAATTGGTGACGCGGACGAAAACCGCAGAGGTAGAAGCGGAGGAAGGCATGTCGCTGCTCGACTTGGCCGTCAAGCATAAGTTGGATTGGCTGTTTTCCTGTACGCGGGGCACTTGCGCCCGCTGCCGCTGTCTCGTAGAGGAAGGCGCTGAGTTTCTTGAAGAAGTGACGGACGCCGAATGGGACCGCATGGAGCCGGAAGAGTTCGAACAAGGCTACCGGCTAGCATGTCAAGCGATCGTCAAGTCCGATGCGGGTCGAATTAGAGCCGTGAACAAACCGTATTTCTAAAAGGAAGGTGAAGGTCGTGGGCGACAAAGAGACGGTTCGCCGGGCGTTGGCGAATATTGCAGCTAGCATTGATGGATCGGGAGCAAAGTGGCTCCTCGGCGGCAGTGCCGGCCTCCTGCTGCGCGGTCTGCGGCTCTCGCAGCCACCCCGCGATCTGGATTTATATGCGGACTTGGAGGAAGCGCGGCTGATTCACCGGATGCTGAGCCGCTACGCAATCGACGAACCGCACGAGAGCGTGACGGCGATGTACCGGTCCTTACTCAGCCATTATGAGGTCGATGGCGTTGCCGTCGAGTTAGTAGGCGGGTTCGAAGTGCATGCGGGCTTCGGCAGCTACGAAGTGAAGGTCAATGAGCTGCTGTACCGGCACCGGGAGGTAGTCGCATGCGGAAGATACGAAGTGGGCATCGTGCCGCTAGCCCACGAGCTATGGTTTAACGTCTTACGCGCCAGAGAAGATCGGACATTGCTCATTATGGACGCCATACGGCGCAATCCGGCGCCGCATTTAGCGGGATTGCGTGCGGTAGAGCATAGTGGCAGCTTCGAGAACAACATTGTCGCTGATGTACACAAGCGGCTGGATTTGACGGATCGGGGGAAGGTCGATGAGTGCTAAAGTACCCCTAACCTTTATGCCGGAAGGGAAAATGGTTCAGGTTCGCGCCGGGATATCGGTCCTGGAGGCGGCCAGAAGATCCGGTGTGCCGATCCGTACGCGCTGCGACGGGAAAGCGGCCTGTTTGATGTGCAAAGTGACGACGGATGGACAAGGGCTGTCCACGATTCAACCGATGGAGCAGCGCAAGCTAGCCGGTCTGGACGCCGAAGGCATTCGACTCGCCTGCCAAGCGAAAGTG
The DNA here is from genome assembly GCF_042431225.1 of Paenibacillus aurantiacus. Lineage (NCBI taxonomy): Bacteria > Bacillati > Bacillota > Bacilli > Caryophanales > Paenibacillaceae > Paenibacillus > Paenibacillus aurantiacus. The sequence continues at coordinate 7,005 of NZ_JBHMDO010000044.1, forward strand.
TGCGGTCCGGCCATCGTCTGCGTGCCGGAAGATCCTCTGCGTGCGGCGGTACGCAAGCAGCTTGAGCGGCAGCGAGAAGAACCGCTGTGGTAGCGGCAGGCAAGGCGTGATACGGCGGTAATTGAAGGAGGAAACGACAGATGAATAGATGGAGGAGCGCGTCTCTTGCGGCCATTATGATCGTGATGGCGATTGTGCTGTCCGGATGCTTGTATCCGGAAGAGGAACGCGCGTCGAACGAATTGCCTGCCAAGGACGCGGTGCTGAACGTGCAGGCGGTCGTCGACCAGTACCAGAAGGATACGAGCCTGCTGCCGATTTTGAACAGCGAGCCCGATACGCCCGTGTACGAGAAATATCGGATCGATTTTGGCAAATTAACGCGCATGAAATATATGAGCGACATTCCCCCTGCGGCATACGAGAAGGGGGGAAGCTACTACTTTCTCATTATTAACGAGGAGACCGATCCTACCGTTAAGCTCATGAATCTATCGGTCTACCAGCGAGTCATCGACGTCCAGCGCGAAATTTCATCCTACCAGCGATCGAAAGGCGCGCTACCGCATGGAGAGCAAGCTTACCCGGGTTACTACTGGATCGACTATTCGGCACTCAACATTCGTGAACCCAAGCTCGTAAGCGTATTCTCGGGGCAGTCGCTTCAGACCATGATGGATGCGGGCGGCAACGTATACGTCGATTATGCGGCGGATCTGATGCAAGCGGTTCAGAAGTCTGGCGCGTCGCCCTCACCGAATCAGGATTTGAGGGAACTGCTTGTGAGCCGTTCGGATTTCGTGCCGGTCAAATCGCCGGTATACCATTTCGTCGACAACGAGCCGAAGCCGGTCGCGGCCGAATAACTACCGGACAATCCTTAAACGCAATAACCTTTGAGATAGGCAAATTGGAGAGTTCCGATTCGGAACTCAATCCAAATGGCCAGGGCGATATGCTGCGTTTCCATACCGGAAACGCAAACCAAATCGCCAGGGCAAAATGCTGTGTTCCGTATTCGGAACTCAAGCCAATTTGCCGTGGATGAATGCTGCGTTTCCTTACTGAAACGCAAACCAATCATCCTTGCGATATGCTGCGTTTCTATACCGGAAACGCAAACCAAATCGCCAGGGCAAAATGCTGTGTTCCGTATTCGGAACTCAAGCCAATTTGCCTTGGATGAATGCTGCGTTTCCTTACTGAAACGCAAACCAATCATCCCATCTCAAAGGTTTTTTTGCGTTTTTTTCCTTTCCTGTCATAGCCCCTCCCTTTCTCTCATATACCTCAATCTTGGAAGGAGCGAGTGCGGGGAAGGAACGGGTTTTAAAAGATTTCCTCGTGCGGTCGTCATATTCGGGGCTTTGGCTTAATAAGCTATTACTAGTCCAAATTCATGTACGAGTTGCGTCGCTTGCCTGCTTCGACCGGCGGATGGCGGCGAACCCTGACGACTACTCAGCAGGAGGAAACGCGGCAGTAACGGTACGTCCATGTACTGGCGAAATACGATTGGGAGGGGATATCAGTGGAGAAAGTGGACATTTTCAAGGACATAGCCGAACGAACCGGCGGGGATATTTACCTCGGTGTCGTCGGCGCGGTCCGCACGGGCAAATCAACCTTCATCAAACGGTTCATGGAGACGGTTGTGCTGCCAAACATCACGAGCGAAGCCGATCGGGTGCGCGCGATCGACGAACTCCCGCAAAGCGCGGCAGGCAAAACGATTATGACGACCGAGCCGAAATTCGTGCCGAATCAAGCGGTTCAGCTTCGCGTGGCGGAAGGGCTGGATGTCAACGTCCGCCTCGTTGACTGCGTCGGTTACGCCGTTGAAGGCGCTAAAGGTTACGAGGACGAGAACGGACCACGGATGATTACGACACCTTGGTTTGAGGAGCCGATTCCGTTCCAAGAAGCCGCTGAGATCGGCACACGCAAAGTCATACAGGAGCACTCGACGCTCGGCATCGTCGTCACAACCGACGGCACGATTGCCGAAATTCCGCGCAGCTCCTATGTCGAAGCCGAAGAACGCGTCATCAACGAGCTGAAGGAAGTTGGCAAGCCGTTCGTGGTCATCGTGAATTCCACGAAGCCGCGCAGCGAAGAAGCGCTCCAGCTGCGCAGCGAGCTGCAGGCGAAATACGATATTCCGGTACTGACGCTCAGCGTGGCGCAAATGGGCGAGGAAGACGTGACATCGGTGCTCCGCGAAGTGCTCTACGAGTTCCCGGTTCACGAGGTCAACGTCAATTTGCCGAGCTGGGTCATGGTACTCAATGATAACCACTGGCTGCGTTCGAACTACGAGAATTCCGTACGCGATACGGTGAAGGATATTCGCCGTCTGCGCGACGTCGACCGCGTGGTTAGCCAGTTCGTCGAATACGATTTTATCGACCGCGCGGGATTGAGCGGCATGAACATGGGGCAAGGGGTCGCGGAGATCGATCTCTACGCGCCGGACGAACTGTACGATCAAATCCTGATGGAGGTCGTCGGCGTCGAGATTCGCGGCAAGGATCACCTTCTCCAGCTGATGCAGGAGTTCTCCCATGCCAAGCGCGAATACGACCGCTTCCAAGAAGCGCTCGAGATGGTCAAGACGACGGGCTACGGCATTGCGGCGCCTACGCTGGCCGAGATGCAGCTGGATGAGCCGGAGCTGATCCGTCAAGGCTCCCGCTTCGGCGTGAGACTGAAGGCAACCGCGCCGTCCATCCATATGATCCGCGTGGATGTGGAATCCGAATTCGCGCCGATCATCGGCACGGAGAAGCAGAGCGAGGAGCTCGTCCGCTACTTGATGCAAGATTTCGAGAACGACCCGATCAAGGTATGGGATTCCGATATGTTCGGCCGCTCCCTGCATTCCATCGTGCGGGAAGGCATTCAAGGCAAAATCGCTATGATGCCAGACAACGCGCGCTATAAGCTGCAGGAGACGCTCGGACGGATCATTAACGAAGGGTCCGGCGGGTTGATCGCCATCATTCTGTAACGTCGCGATTTGCAAGAGACGCGCCCGGGCGGGCGCGTCTTTTGCGTGCCGTGAGCGGGGGTTCATGAAATTAACCTAGCCCAGCCTCTTGAAATTCTAAAGGCACTGTATTACTATAAGTTTGTTCGTGCTTCAACAGGAAGTAGCTGCGTGAGGTACATAATCTACTGCGGCGACCGCGTTTCGCTAGGTTTGAATTTGCGAAATTGCCGGATATATCCGGAATTCAGGTATATTTTTCGCCGTTTTGTGATAAACAGAATGGTAATGAAGCGAGTTTGCAATGCTGTAAGGGGAGGTGAAAGATATGAACAAAACGGAACTTATCGCGAAAGTGGCAGAACTTACCGACCTTTCCAAGAAGGATGCTTCGAAAGCAGTTGATGCTGTATTCGATGCGATCTCCGATGCGCTGCAAAGCGGCGACAAAGTGCAACTGGTTGGCTTTGGCAACTTTGAAGTGAAGAGCCGCGAGGCTCGCAAAGGACGCAATCCGCAAACGGGTGAAGAGATCGACATCCCTGCTAGCAAAATCCCATCCTTCAAAGCCGGTAAATCGCTGAAGGATCTGGTATCTCAATAATAACCGCGCGGCATCTGCCGCCTAACGCCCGGGACGAATCTGCTCCGGGCGTTTTTTAATGAAAATGCTCCCGAGTCTCTATTGACTTTGGGTAATAAATCCAGTAGACTACTTTTGCGGTTGGCACGAGCAGGGACGGACCGGTTCCGTATGCGGCTGCTGCATTTCGGGTGTTAGCTCAGCTTGGTAGAGCGCTACCTTGGGGTGGTAGAGGTCGCCAGTTCAAATCCGGTACACCCGACCATGTTAGCCTACATGACTGCTGCCTCGTTCCACGCCGAACGATCGGCAGTTTTTTCGACTTTGAGCCAGGAAGAGGGATAGACGAGATGAGCGAGAACAGCGAGTATATCGTTATCAAGGCGAAGGCGCAGGGCGTGCAAGTAATCGGGTTGACGCGCGGCCAGGACACGAAGTTTCACCATACGGAGAAGCTGGATAAAGGCGAAGTGTTGATCGCCCAATTCACTGATCACACCTCCGCAATCAAGATTCGCGGAAAAGCAACCGTCATTACGCGCCACGGCTCGATCGAAACCGACGAGTAGGCAAGGCTGGACAAGGGGCCGATCGATCGAATATCCATCAATTACGAGCATCCAAGCAGGCATAGCCTGCTTTTTTTCTTTGTACAATAGAGTAGCGAACAAAGTGCGAATGTACAAGGAAAGCGGGGATGCAGAATGGACATGACCGTGTGGAGAAGGCTGCTTGGCGCAGCAGGGGCGGCGATCGCCATAACGGCGCTCCTAACCCTCCTGCCGCTGGCGGAGCGGAGAATGCTCGATTCCCAAGGGGAGATGGCGGTCTTTCGCGCAGCGCCGATCAAACGGCTCGAAACTCGGAATCTGGTCGATTCCATCATCGCCCAGCAATTAAAGCTGCCCATACGGAAGGCCGAGTGGAGAGAAGGGGTGCTGTCTGTCGACTTGGCGGTGGATGGTGTGCCGGGACGAATCGATTTGTGGATGACCGATCTGCAGCAATTGACTGACCTGGCCTACGTCCAGACGAGCAACGTCAATCGCCTGCTCATTCGTTTCGTAAAGTCGGCACCGGCAGGCAGCGATGCGGTGGGGCGGTCTATGGTCATGCAAGCGGCTGCCGATATCCGGAAGACGGACGAGTGGCTGGCGAGCGCGTTGTCTGAAATCGGAGGGGCACGGCCAGACCTCGATCCGGTGTGGCGGGACAGATTGCGCATGTCCTTTGTCCGATGATCGTCTTTCGCAGGGCAATGGAGGCGAGGGGCGTGGTTCTATGGCGGAATCAACAATGAGGTGCTATAATAATTTAGATTATGAACAGCAAGATTTTCGCTGCTGTGCCCGGAGGCTTGACCGATGAACGCTTACACAATTGCTGATATCGCCCGGAAATACGTGGATTACGATATGATACAGTCCTATACGGAGCTGCCTGTCTATCCCGATTCACGGACAAGGCTGCTTTTCGCTTTTCTGGCGAATCCGAGCATGCCGAACCCGCACAGCGAGCTATATGCCCTAGTCACCTCGCTCGTACAGCTTGGGATGGACATTCACGACCGGATCGACAATGAGACCGGACCGCGGTCCGAACGCGAGATGAGATCGCGTCAGCTGAAGGTGTTGGCCGGCGATTATTACAGCAGCCGATTCTTTCATCTGTTGGCCCAGGCAGGCCAAGTTCACATGATCCGTCTGCTTAGCGAAGGCGTCTGCGAAGTGAACCGGCTTAAGATTGACTTCTATATGCGGATGAGGCAAAGGAAGTTGACGGCTGACCAATATTGGAGCGAGCGCGTCGGCATCGCCACCGAGTTGTTTGGAGTCTTTACGGGCATCCTTGACGACAAGAGCGCCGGGCTATGGGCCGAGCTGCTGCAGGACGTCGGGCGCTGCGAAGTCGCCGTTTCCGAGCTGAGCCGTTGCGGACAACCCGAGCTTTTCACGGAGAGCTGGGGGTATTGGCACGCGCTTGAAGCGGGTAACGGCGATGATCGGGGCCGGCTTGCAGATTCATCTGCGCTCGACCCGGCGTTTGTCCGGTCGCTTATGGACAGGTATGACATTGTAAGTTTGTTGCATGAGAAGCTGACACAGTCCGCCCAACGCATTCAACGGACAGCGGAGAGCCTCGATTCCGGATCGTTCGCAAGCGAGCTTGCGGCAATCGGCGAGTCGTTCCTGCTGCCGCCTGCGCCCGCAGCTTCGGTATTGGGCGAGAGAAGGTGAGAACACAATGCAGTCGAAACCGAAAGAACAGCATGTCCATTCCGTGTTTGAGAAAATCGCGCCCAAATACGACTTAATGAATGACTTGCTTAGCTTCCGCAGACACAAGGCTTGGCGGAAGTTCACGATGAAGAAGATGAACATGCAACAAGGTGACACCGCGGTCGACCTGTGCTGCGGCACCTGCGATTGGACGATCGCGATGGCGCAGGCAAGCGGCGGAGCAATCGAAGGCCTTGATTTTAGCCAGAACATGTTGGCCGTCGGCCAGACGAAGGTCAGCGAGCTGGGACTGGGCGGTCAGGTGACGCTCCATCATGGGAATGCGATGGAGCTGCCGTTCGAGGACAACCGGTTCGATTATGCGACGATCGGATTCGGACTACGCAACGTACCGGACTTGGTCCAGGTGCTGAAAGAGATGCAGCGGGTCGTCAAGCCTGGCGGGCAGGTGGTCTGTCTGGAGCTATCCAAGCCGACATGGCAGCCGTTCAAATCGATTTATTATTTTTATTTCGAACGGATACTGCCTGCGTTGGGCAAACTGTTCGCCAAGAGCTACGAGCAGTACAAGTGGCTGCCCGATTCGCTTAAAGCTTACCCGGATATGCACCGTCTGGCTGAGATTTACCGCGAGATCGGTCTTCGAGACGTGAAGGTATATCCGCTGACCGGGGGAATCGCCGCGCTCCATATCGGCACGAAGGGGGCGGAGCGAGGATGAGGTTCGGGAAACTAGGGAAGTTCGGTATCTTCTTGGAAATGATCAAAATCGAGCATACGATCTTCGCGCTTCCGTTCGCGTTCATGGGAGCGCTGCTTGGCGCGGTCGTCGTCGAGAAGCGGCTGCCAGAGTGGGGCGAGATCGGCTGGATTTTGCTCGCTATGATCGGCGCACGCAGCGCCGCCATGGGGTTGAACCGCGTGATCGACCGGGCCATCGACAAACGAAACCCACGGACGGCCATGCGGGCCATTCCGGCAGGTCTGCTGCGCGTTAGCGAAGTGATTGTCTTTATAGCGGCTTCCTTTATCTTGCTCTTCATTGCCGCATCGCAGCTCGATCCGATTTGCATCGTGTTATCGCCGATCGCCGTGTTTTTCCTTGTTTTTTATTCGTTTACGAAACGGTTTACCTGGTTATGCCATGTCGTGCTCGGACTTACGATCGGTCTGGCGCCGCTTGGCGCTTGGGTCGCGGTAACCGGCGAATTCGGCACGGCGGCTTGGCTTCTGTATATTGCCAATGTATTCTGGCTCGCCGGCTTCGATATTATTTATGCGTGCCAAGATTTCGATTTTGACCGCAGCAACAAGGTCCACTCCATTCCGGCGCGCTTCGGGCTCAAAGGGGCGCTTACGCTCGCAAGAGTGTTTCATATCATTACGGCGATCTGCTTGCTGCTGTTGTTCTGGACGACGAATCTGAGCTGGATTTACCTCGTCGGGACGATCGCGGCCGCCGCGTTCCTGTTCTATGAACATTGGATCGTCAAGCCGAACGACATTAGCCGCGTGCAGACCGCGTTCTTCACGATGAACGGCGCGCTTAGCACCGTCGTGCTGGCCGCGACGTTGTTCGACCTGGTGGTGCTTCACCAATGGTAAAGCCGAGTCGGACGAGATGGGCGGTCGGAATTACCGGAGCAAGCGGCGCGATCTATGGCGTCAGGCTGACAGAGGTATTGCTGGCGAGTGATATCGACGTACATCTCGTCGTGACGGAAGCCGGCTGGCGGGTGTTGAAAGAAGAGCTCGGCTGGACGGCCTCCAAGCGGCTGGACGAGCTGGACATCCGATTCCCCGGCATGCTTGCGAGCGGCCGCCTGACGTATCATCCTAACGCAGACATCGGAGCCTCGATTGCCAGTGGCTCCTTCTTCATTCAAGGCATGATCATTATGCCTTGCTCCATGGGTACACTAGCATCAGTCGCACATGGCATCTCGGACGACTTGATGACGCGCGCAGCGGACGTCATGTTGAAGGAAGGGCGTACCTTGCTGCTCGTCCCGAGGGAGACGCCGCTTCATGCGATCCATCTGGAGAACATGCTGAAGCTCGCCAAGCTAGGCGTCAAAATCGTGCCGGCTATGCCAGCATTCTATTATGGACCTCAGTCGCTGGCAGACATGGTGGATTTTCTCGTCGGCAAAGTGCTGGATAGCATTCACATCGAACACGATTTGTACAGAAGATGGGGAGATGATTCATATGGGGCTGCAACGCCCGATCACCATCGGACGGATTGATTACGCGAACGCATGGCCGCTGTTTCATTTTACGGACCGTGCTTTGCCGGAAGACCGTTACACGATCGTCAAGCGAGTGCCATCGCTGCTCAATCAAGCTATGCGCAAGGGCGAGCTTGACTTGACGGCTATGGCCGCTTTTGCCTATGCGCAGCATGCGGACGACTATCTGCTGCTGCCCGATCTGTCCGTCAGCGCGCGGGGCAGGGTGAATTCCATCCTGTTGTTCCTGAAAGCGCCGCTGGAAGACGTCCTGAACGGCGGGACGATCGCTGTGACGAACACCTCCGCGACTTCCATCAACCTGCTGAAAATCATTATGGGACTTTATTACGAAGCCTCGCCGAATTACGTTACAACGGAGCCGAATTTACAAGCGATGCTGGAACATGCGGACGCGGCGCTGCTGATCGGCGACCCGGCCATTCAGGCGTCCTGGAACTACAGCGGCTTAACCGTGCTGGACTTGGGCGAGCTGTGGCGCAATTGGACCGGCTACGGCATGACATTCGCGCTTGTCGCCGTTCGCAGAGAAGTAGCCAATGCGGCTCCACGCGAGGTGGCCGCCGTATGGAATGCGATGATCCAAAGCAAACGGCAAAGCCTGCGGCATCCGGAGGCGCTAGTGGATAAGGCATGCCGGGAGCTTGGCGGTACGGCCGAGTACTGGTCGCGTTATTTCCGAGAGCTGCATCACGATTTTGGACCGGACGAACAAGCCGGCCTTTCTTTATATTTCGAATACGCCCATCGGTTAGGTTTGCTGGAGAACCGCGTCCAGATGAACTTTTTCGAAGTGGATTCTGCGCTGCAGGTGAATGAATGAGACTACTCGATATTTACGCCAAAATGAAAGGTGACCTCGAGGTCATCGAAGATCGTCTCGCGCGCAGCGTATCCTCCGAGCATGCGCTGCTTACCGAGACGTCCACGCATTTGCTGAAGGCAGGCGGCAAGCGGATACGCCCTGTATTCGTGCTGCTATCCGGCAAATTCGGGCATTATGATCTATCGACGCTCGAGCGGGTTGCGGTCCCGCTCGAACTGATTCACATGGCTTCGCTCGTACATGATGATGTCATCGACGACGCCGCTACGCGACGGGGACAGCTGACAGTCAAGGCCAAGTGGGACAACCGAATTGCGATGTATACCGGCGATTATATCCACGGCAAGGCGCTCACGATCGTCACGGAGCTGCAAAATCCGCTGATCCATCAAATTTTGGCCAAGGCTATGGTCCAAATGTGCATCGGCGAGATGGAGCAAATCCGCGATTTCTTCAATACGGAGCAATCGATTCGCCATTATTTGCTGCGCATTCGCAGGAAGACGGCGCTTCTGCTGGCGATTAGCTGTCAGCTCGGGGCGGTTGCGGCCGGCGCGGATCCGGCGACCTATAATCGATTGTACCGATTCGGGTATAATGTCGGTATGGCTTTTCAAATCGGGGACGACCTGCTTGATTTGCTCGGTACGGAGAAGCAAATCGGCAAGCCGCCGGGCTCGGATATCCGGCAAGGCAATATTACGCTGCCGGTACTGCTCGCGCTCCAAGATTCGAACGTGAAAGACGCGCTCCTGTCAGAAATTCATCACATTCATGCCGAGGGCGGAGCAGGGGATACCCGCGCGGCGTTGAAGTTAATACGTAAGAGCGAAGGCATCAAGATAGCCGAAGGGATGGTAAGCCGTTATATTTCCAAGGCTATTCACGCGTTGGAAGGGCTTCCGGCGATTACAGCAAAGAAAAATTTAACGGACATCGCTCATTTCGTCGCAAAGCGGAATTACTAGCTTTCGTGATTGTCGGGAGGAGAACCGTACATGGAGAGAACGTTTCTGATGGTAAAGCCGGACGGTGTCCAACGGGGACTGATCGGTGAAATTGTTTCGAGATTCGAACGCAAAGGATTGAAGCTAGTCGCAGCCAAATTTATGCGCCTGACGCCTGAATTAGCGGAGAAGCATTATGCGGAACACGTGGGCAAGCCTTTCTATCCGCCGTTAGTCGATTTCATTACTTCGGGTCCTGTATTCGCCATGGTATGGGAAGGGGATAATGTAATCGCGCTGACCCGCGCAATGATCGGGAAGACCGACGCGCTGGAAGCATACCCAGGCACGATTCGTTCAGACTACGCGGTACATACCAATTTTAATCTTATCCATGGTTCCGATTCCACGAGTAGCGCCGAGCGCGAGATCGGCATCTATTTTAGACCGGAAGAAGTCGTGGATTACGAACATTCAATGCAGCGTTGGATCTAAAATACTTGTGAACAGCAGCAGGAGGACCCGCAGATGGATGATCAGGATTTCTTGCAGTTCGTCAAACGGATCAAAGAAAAAACCGCTATCGACCTGTCGCAGTACAAAGAAGCGCAGATGAAGCGCCGCCTGACGACGCTCCGGCAGAAGCACGGCTTCAATACCTTCGTTGCGTATTGGGACGCCCTTACCAAAGACAAAAAGCTGATGGACGAATTTCTCGATCGGATGACGATCAACGTGTCCGAGTTTTGGCGGAATCCGAGCCGGTGGGATGCGCTCGAGAAGCGGTTCCTGCCGGAGATGGCGAAGGCGGCGGGCAAGCTGAGAATATGGAGCGCTGCTTGCTCCACCGGGGAAGAGCCGTACACGCTTTCGATGATCGTCGACAAGCTCGGGCTGTCCGACCGCGTGTCCATACTCGCTACCGATCTCGACAACCAAGTGCTGCAGAAGGCCATGCAGGGCCAATACCAGGATCGTTCCATCCGGGATGTGCCACCTGCTTATGTCTCCCAATATTTGGTGAAGAAAGATGCGGACACGTACGAAGTAAATCCGAAGCTGAAGCGAATTATTACGTTCAAGCAAGGCAACCTGCTGCACGATACGTTCGATAGCGGCTTTGATCTCATCGTGTGCCGCAACGTCATGATTTACTTTACCGAAGAGGCGAAACAACTGCTCTACCACAAATTTTCGAAGGCGCTCAAGCCGGGCGGGCTGCTCTTTGTCGGAAGTACCGAACAAATCTTCAACCCCGCGCAGTACAATTTCGACCCGGCCGAGACATTCTTCTACCGAAAAGTGTAAAGGCATGTATAACCAATTCCATCTTCTCCAATACTACTTGATATCCGAGTGAATCTGGGTTGGAGGGTATGTATGGACAAGCGTAAAGTAATTGCGGCTTATCGGCGCGGCATGATCAACGTGCAGGAATGCGCGCAAATACTGGGCATCGATATCGGGCAGATCGCGCGGCTTGTGAACGATCCGTATTTGGCCGTTGATCCGCAATTACGGCAAAGCAAACAATCCGTCAATGGGTAGTGCCAGGCGGAGGAAGAAGAGTCGTTTGGGTTTGACCGGGAACGGTTGCCCCAAGCGGCTTTTTTGCGTTTCGCGCCAGCGCTGTGGCGACGTTGTAATTCCTTGTCAAACCGACGAAGCCTGTACTATAATGAGCAAAGATGTTTAGGCAGAAAATTTAGGCAATGATCGATACGGCTGGACAAGCGGGATGAGGGAAGGGACGGATGGCGGCATCTCCCGGGTTTCCCTTGGTCCGCCGCGTTGTCAGCCGTTTTCATTTGAGAGGGGGCTGCCGGATGAGCTTGCGATATTTAACAGCTGGCGAGACCCATGGTCCGCAGCTAACGGCGATCATTGAAGGAATACCGAGCAATATGCCAATCGATTTCGAGGAACTGAATGTGCAGATGGTCCGCCGCCAGAAGGGGTACGGACGAGGACGACGGATGCAGATCGAGCAGGATTCAGCCTCTGTCGTCGGCGGTGTTCGCCACGGACGGACGACCGGTGCCCCGATCGCGATCGTCGTCGAGAATAAGGATTGGACGCATTGGACGAAAATCATGAATATCCATACGAACGAGCATACCGAGGAGGAGAAACGCCGGATTCGGCGGCCGCGTCCAGGCCATGCCGATTTGAACGGCGGCCTTAAGTACAACCAGCGCGACCTTCGCAATGTACTGGAGCGGTCAAGCGCGCGAGAGACCGCAGCCCGGGTTGCCTGCGGCGCCATTGCGCGTCAGCTGCTGGCGGCCTTCGGTATGAAGGTCGGCGGACAGGTTATTCGAATCGGGGAAATCACGGCACCGCCGAACAGCCTGCCGCTGGATGAGCTGATCCCATTAACGGAGGCTTCCTCGGTACGCGTCGTGGATAAGGAAACCGAATCGCGGATGGAAGCGTACATCGATCACGTCAAGGCGGATGGCGATTCGCTCGGCGGCATCGTCGAGTGTATCATCGAAGGTGTGCCGACTGGACTTGGCAGCCACGTGCATTGGGACCGGAAGCTCGATGGCCGGATCGCGCAGGCAGTCGTTTCCATTAATGCGTTCAAGGGCTGCGAAATCGGCATCGGGTTCGAGGCCGGCATGCTGCAGGGCTCGCAAGTGCATGACGAGATTATGTACGACAAGGAGCGCGGGTTCCATCGGGCAACGAATCGGATGGGCGGCTTCGAGGGCGGAATGACGACGGGCGAGCGTATCGTCGTGAGAGGCGTTATGAAGCCGATTCCCACGTTGTACAAGCCGCTGCGCAGCGTTGATATCGATACGAAGGAACCGTTCTCGGCGCAGATCGAGCGGGCGGACGCCTGCGCGGTGCCAGCGGCGAGCGTCGTGATGGAGAACGTTGTCGCTTGGGAAGTCGCGAAGGCGTTCCTGGAGAAATTCGGCGGCGACTCGATGGAAGAAATCCGGGCGAATTACAATAACTATCTGGAGCGGGTGAGAGCTTACTAATGGGGGACAAACGCGAATTAACGGTTGAGCTGGGAGAGAGATCGTACCCGATCTATATTGGAGAAGGAATTCTCGAGGATGCGGGCAAGCTGTTCGTTCAGCATGGCATTAGCATCAAATCGCCGATCATGATCGTGTCCGACGTGGCGGTGGCGAAGCATCATCTTCCGCTGCTGCAGTCCGTGCTGGAAGAGGCGGGCTATAGCATCGCGACGGCCATCGTTCCGTCCGGGGAAGGGTCGAAGTCGCTATCCGTGTTCGAGGATTTGGTCGGGCAGGCGCTGAAGGCGGGCCTGGACCGCAAGTCGACGATCGTGGCGCTGGGCGGCGGGGTCGTCGGGGATTTAGCAGGATACGTCGCCGCTTCTTACATGCGCGGCATCAAATTCGTGCAGGTGCCGACGACGATCCTGGCACATGACAGCAGCGTTGGCGGCAAAGTGGCGGTCAATCATCCGCTGGCGAAGAACATCATCGGCGCGTTCCATCAGCCGGAGCTCGTATTGTATGATCTGAATACGCTGCAGACGCTGCCGCCGCGCGATGTCTCGGCCGGATTGTCCGAAGTGGTGAAGCATGGTTTGATCTGGGATGCCGAGTTCGTCACCTGGTGCGACGAGAACGCGGAACGTCTGCTTGCGCTCGACCCGGATGCGCTTGGCTATGCGCTATACAAGGGCTGCAGCGTCAAGGCGGCCGTCGTCTCGCGCGACGAACGAGAGAACGATCTGCGCGCGATTTTGAACCTAGGCCATACGATCGGCCATGCGCTTGAAGCGGTGGCGGGCTATGGCGAGCTGCTTCACGGGGAAGCAATCTCCATCGGCATGGTCGGTTCCGCACGTCTGGCAGTACGGCTCGGCGCGCCGGAGGACGTATACACGGTCACGAAGCATGTGCTTCGCCGCGTCGGGCTGCCGACCAAGCTGCCGGCGCATTTGGACACGAATGCGATCATGGACGCGATGATGCACGACAAGAAATTTCAAGAAGGCACCATGGTGTTCATCGTACCGGTTGCGATCGGGCAAGTTGAGATCAATAAGTCCGTCTCATCTGCTTTAGTACGGGAAATAGTCGAAGAGTTAAAGCGGGAGGAATAATAGATGAGTGTACGCGGCGTACGCGGTGCCATCACCGTGGAAGTGAACGAAGAAGCCCCGATCTTGCAGGCAACGACGAAGCTGCTGCATGAGATCGTGAAGGCGAACGGCATTGTGCCGGATGATATTTGCAGCGTGCTGGTGACCGTCACGGGAGATCTGGACGCCACATTCCCGGCTCGGGCAATTCGGGTCATGGAAGGTTGGGAGCTCGTGCCGCTCATGTGCGCGCTGGAGGTACCCGTGAAGGGGAGCCTGGAGAAATGCATTCGGCTTCTTGTGCATGTGAACACCGAGAAATCACAACGGGAGATCGAGCATGTCTATTTGGCCGGTGCGCAAGTGCTGCGGCCCGACCTTACCAAGAGCTAAAGTCTCGGGTCAAACGAAGCTGGAATAATAATACCATACGGTTGACGCGAGAAGCGGCGCTGGTGTATAGTGAGGTCATACTTGTTGAAGAGCGCAAGACGCAAGAGAAGAGCCGAGAGCAGTTTAGAGATTGTCAGATGAAGTAGAGATGAGCAGAGTAGAGCTGAGAAGAGCGTGCGTTATGCGCGAGAGGTACCGAACCCGTCTTAACCGAGAGTGATTATGTCTATTTGGCATACATTCACTAAGTTAAGCGCTGCTTCGTGTTATCTGTCAGCACTCATTTTCTATCTTTTGACATTCACGACTCCTGCTGCGGCGGGAGTCTTTTTTATTTTCTTAAGAAGAGGAGCGATTCGCATGAATCATGAGCTGCAGCAGATCATCCGATTGGCAGGGACCTACAATTTGATTCCGATCGTCCGTCACGTGATGGCGGATACCGAGACGCCGATCCGCTTGTTCCAGCATTTCTACCGGGAGAGCCACGCGTTCCTGCTGGAAAGCGTGGAGGGGGGCGTCAAGTGGGCGCGCCACTCGTTCATCGGCACCGACCCGTTCATGATGATCCACGGGAAGCACGGGGAGATGGTCATCGAGCATAAAGGCGAGAAGACGGTGCTTCGCGACAATCCGATTGAACTGTTGAAGGCCCACTTGCGCGCGTATCGCAGCCCGTCGATCCCAGAGCTTCCTCCGTTCACCGGCGGCGCGATCGGATTTTTCGGCTATGATCTGCTGCAGTATTACGAGAAGCTCCCTGCGCACCGCATCGACGATTTGAACATGAACGATATCCAATTCATGTTCTGCGATCAAGTCATCGTGTTCGATCATTTCAAACAGCAAATTCAAGTCATCGGCAATGTTCACATTCCGGAGGCAGCGACCGATAGCCAGATCGAAGCGGCGTATAACGAAGCGGTAGCGCGCATCGACGCGACGTTGGAGCGGATCCAGCAACCGCAGCCGACGCTGCTCATGCCAAGCGGTGCTGTACCGCTGGACCCGGAGCTCGGCGTGATCAACTCCAATGTGACCAAGGAAGAGTTTATCGCGAATGTGGATAAAGCGAAGGAATATATCCGTTCGGGCGATATTTTCCAAGTGGTGCTCTCTCAACGGTTCAGTGTCGATACCGACGTGGATCCGCTTCACGTGTACCGTGTTCTGCGCACGATGAATCCTTCGCCTTATATGTATTACCTCAAAATGGGGGAGGAGGTCATCGTGGGCACCTCGCCGGAAGCGCTTGTGAAGGTCAACGGCGAGCGCGTCGAGACGAGACCGATCGCCGGCACGAGACCGCGCGGCAAGACGCCCGAGCAAGACCTTGCGCTCGAGAAGGAGCTGCTCGCCGACGAGAAGGAGCGCGCGGAACATCTGATGTTGGTCGATCTGGGCCGCAACGATATCGGACGCGTCTCCGAATTCGGCACGGTGCGATGCGACGCATACATGGAGATCGAGCGTTACTCGCATGTCATGCACATCGTCTCGAACGTCTCCGGCAAGCTGCGGGAGGACAAAGATTTCTTCGACGCCTTCCTGTCCTGCCTGCCGGCCGGCACAGTATCCGGCGCGCCGAAGCTCCGGGCGATGGGCATCATCGCGGAGTTGGAGAACGAAGCGCGCGGCGCCTATGGCGGCGCGATCGGCTATCTTGGGTTCGGCGGCAGCATGGACACGTGCATTACGATCCGTACGATTATTTTCAAGAACGGCAGAGCCTACGTGCAAGCGGGAGCGGGCATTGTATGGGATTCGGTGCCGGAGAGCGAATACCAGGAGACGGTCAACAAAGGAATGGCGATGCTCAAAGCGATCCGCGCGGCGGAAGCGGTTTTTCCGGCGCAGAAGCGGCCGGCGAGCATGATCAATAGCGATTATTTCGCAAATGCGAGAGGGTGAGGGGAACGATGGCACACGAAACGATGACGATGCAGCGGGCGCTTGCGCAACTGACGAGCGGCGCCGATTTAACCCGGGAAGAAGCGCGGGAAGTTATGGCCATCATCATGCGCGGCGACGCAACGGGTGCGCAAATCGGTTCGGTCATCACCGCCCTCCGCATGAAAGGCGAGACGAAGGACGAGATCACCGGGTTCGCGGAGACGATGAGAGCACTGTCCAGCCGCGTGCAGACGGAGCAGGAAGGGCTGCTCGATACGTGCGGAACGGGCGGATCCGGCATTCATAAATTCAATATTTCCACCGCTTCGGCGATGATCGCCTCCGCGGCTGGGGTGCGCGTAGCCAAGCACGGCAACCGCGCTATGTCCGGCAAAGCCGGCAGCGCTGACGTGCTGGAGGCGCTCGGCGTCAACATCAACTTGACGGCCGACCAAGCGGCGCGCTGCTTGGATTCCATCGGCATTTGCTTTATGTTCGCTCAAATTTATCACCCGTCCATGAAGCACGCAGCCGGTCCGCGGCGCGAACTTGGCATCCGCACGATATTCAATATGCTTGGCCCACTGACGAACCCGGCCGGCGCGGATCGTCAATTGCTTGGGCTGTACGACCGTTCGCGCACGGAGACCGTCGCCGGCGTGCTTGGCGAGCTCGGCCTTCGCCGCGCGATGGTCGTGAGCAGCCACGATGGCTTGGACGAAATCAGCATTTCGGACGCGACGCAAATTTCGGAGCTTGCGGGCGATACGGTCCGCACATTCGACATTACGCCGGAGGAACTCGGGCTGACGCGCCGTCCGCTGACGGAAGTGATCGGCGGCGACGCAGCCGAGAATGCCGCCATCATCCGCCGAATATTCGGCGGTGAAGAGCAAGGCGCTTATCGGGACATCGTCTTGGCGAATGCCGGCGCATGCATCTACGTGAGCGGGCAAGCAAGCTCGCTGCGTGAAGGCGTAGACGCGGCGGCATCGATCATCGATTCCGGTTTGGCGCAGCAGAAACTTTATCAATTGATTGAAACGACGGGGGAAGTGGCTCATGTTTCTTGATCGCATCGTAGCAACGAAAAGGCAGGAAGTCGCCTCGCTGGCAGAGACGTTCTCGCTCGCGGAATACGAGCGCACGATTGCGGGCATGCCCTCGTGCCTTGGGTTCGAACGTGCCGTCACGACGGGGCGTAACCGCGGCATGGGACTGATCGCGGAGGTAAAGAAAGCTTCGCCTTCCAAAGGGCTGATCCGCCCCGATTTTCATCCGGTGGAGCTGGCACGCACGTATGAGGCGGCTGGAGCGGACTGTATCTCGGTACTGACCGACGAGCAATATTTTCAAGGCAGCAATGCTTATTTGAGCGCGATTCGCGAAGCGGTGAACGTGCCGCTGCTGCGCAAAGATTTTACGATCGATTACCGTCAAGTGTATGAAGCGCGCGTGATTGGCGCAGATGCCGTGCTGTTGATCGCGGCGATCCTGAAGCCGGCCGAGCTGGCGGAGCTGCACGATATCGCCAAGTCGATCGGTCTCGATGTGCTCGTCGAAGTGCATAACCGCGAAGAGATGGACGATGTCCTGACGCTTGGCAAGGCGACGCTAATCGGCATTAATAATCGTGATCTGCATACGTTCGCGACTGACCTGAAGACAACGGAGCGTCTCATCGGGCTCGTTCCGCCGGGGACGTCCGTCATTAGCGAGAGCGCAATCTCGTCGACGGCCGATATCGCGTACTTGACCGAAGTCGGCGCCAAGGGCGTCTTGATCGGCGAGCATTTCATGCGCCAGCCGGAAGTGGGGCAGGCCGTAGCGGATTTGCTCGGCCCGCTGGTGAAGTCGTGAGCGGGAATGCGCGGCGGGCAGCACGGATCAAAATATGCGGTCTTCGGGACGCGGCAACGATTCGGGCGATGGGCAGCCTCGAAGTAGACGAGATCGGCTTCGTATTCGCCAAGAGCCGCAGGCAAGTCGAGCCGGAGACCGCGGCTTCGTTAATTGAGGAAGTTAAGCAGATGAATCAGCCGCTGGGAGGCGCGCCGAAGACGGTGGGCGTGTTCGTCGGCGCCTCGCTCGAGCAGCTGCGGGAACTGCTCGCCATAGCGCCGCTTGATGTAGTGCAGCTGCATGGCGATGAGGGACCGGAGCTATGCGCGGCTATTCGCGATGAATTTGGCAAAGAAGTATGGAAGGTGTTCTCCGTCAGCGGCGACGACGCGGCCGGCACAGGTCACGATCGGCTGCTCCCATACGAGGGTAGGATCGACGCGGCGCTCATCGATACGGCAGGCGGCGGGACGGGACAGACGTTTGGTTGGGAAGTTATTCCTCGCTACGCGGCTTCTGCGAAGACAATCGGCGTGCCGCTCTATGTGGCCGGCGGCCTGCATCCGGGGAACGCATCCGAACTGTTGGAACAGTATGAGGTGGACGGCGTGGACGTCTCGAGCGGCGTGGAGACGGACGGCGTGAAAGATATCGAGAAGATTCGAGCATTCGTGGAAAGGGTGAAAGCATGATGATGAGTCAAGTACCAGACGAGAGCGGACGCTTCGGGAAGTTCGGCGGCCGATACGTGCCGGAGACGCTAATGAACGCGTTGTTGGAGCTGGAGGAGGCGTACCGCCATTATTCGAAGGACCCCGAATTCATCGCGGAAGTGAAATATTTGCTGCACAAATATTCGGGACGCCCGACGTCGCTGTATTATGCCGAGCGGCTCTCCAAACATTTGGGCGGCGCGAAAATTTACTTGAAGCGTGAAGACTTGAACCATACGGGCGCGCACAAAATCAACAACACGATCGGCCAAGGCGTGCTCGCCAAACGGATGGGCAAGACGAAAATCATCGCGGAGACCGGCGCAGGGCAGCACGGCGTTGCGTCGGCGACGGTTGCGGCTTTGCTTGGTCTGGAGTGCAAAGTGTTCATGGGCGAAGAAGATACGAAGCGTCAAGAGCTCAATGTATTCCGGATGAAGCTGCTCGGCGCCGAGGTCGTGCCGGTTCTATCCGGTACCCGGACGCTCAAGGACGCGTGCAACGAAACGCTCCGCTACTGGGTCAGTCATGTCGAGGATACGTACTACATTCTTGGTTCCGTGACCGGACCGCATCCGTATCCGATGATCGTGCGCGATTTCCAGCGCATTATCGGCGACGAGGCGAGAGAGCAGATTTTGAAGGAAGAAGGGCGTTTGCCGGACTACATCGTGGCAGCAGTCGGTGGTGGCAGCAACGCGATGGGCATCTTCTATCCGTTCGTCGATGACGAATCGGTCCGTCTAATCGGGGTGGAAGCGGCAGGCAGAGGCGTGGAGACGGAAGAGCATGCGGCGACGATGACCAAAGGCCGCCACGGCGTATTCCAAGGCTCGCTCAGCTATGTGCTGCAGGACGATTTCGGACAAGTTCAGCCTGCGCACTCGATCTCGGCCGGTCTCGATTACCCGGGGATCGGACCGGAGCATGCGTATTTGAAGGATACGGCGCGTGCAGAGTACTTCCCGATCACGGACGCCGAGGCGCTGGAGGCGCTGCAGCTGCTCTCCCGCACGGAAGGGATTATTCCGGCACTGGAATCGGCTCATGCCATCGCCCAAGTGATGAAGCTTGCGCCTACGCTCGGCAGCGACAAGACGATCGTGGTGAGCCTGTCTGGCCGTGGCGATAAAGACGTGCAGGCGATCATGGGTTATCTGGGAGGGAACGAAGCATGACCAACCGTATCGACGCGGCATTCGAACGACTTCGCCAAGAGGGTGGGACGGCGCTAATTCCTTTCCTAACGATGGGCGATCCCGACGTGGCTACATCCATCGAGATCATTAAAGCACTGGAGCAAGCCGGCGCAGACATGGTGGAGCTCGGCGTCCCATACTCCGATCCGCTCGCGGACGGTCCCGTTATTCAACGGGCTTCCGAGCGGGCGCTGAAGCACCGCGTGACGATCGAGGATGTGATTCATGCAGCAAGCGACGCGCGCGAGCAGGGCGTGCAGCTGCCGTTCATTTTGTTCACTTACTACAATCCGGTCCTGCAATACGGGCTGGAGCGCTTCTTTAAACTGATCGTCGACAAAGGCATCAGCGGCTTGATTATTCCGGATCTGCCGATCGAGGAAGACGAGGAAGTCCGCGGCATGTCCGAACAGGCGGGCATTCATCTGATTCCGCTGGTAGCGCCGACGTCGAATGACCGGGTGAAGCGCATCGCGGCCAAGGCGCAAGGCTTTGTCTATTGCGTCTCCTCGCTAGGCGTAACTGGCGTGCGTTCCGATTTCCATCAAGGCATCGACCAGTTTCTGCAGACGGTGCGGGAAGCGACGACGCTCCCGATCGGCGTTGGATTCGGTATTTCCAGCCGCGAGCAGGTCGAGCGGTTCTCGAAGCAAGCGGATGGCGTCATCGTTGGCAGCGCGATCGTACGTAAGATTGAAGAGGTGCTTCCGCTGCTCGGCAGCGCCGATACGAAGCAAGAAGGATTGGACCAAATTCGCAGCTTTGTCGCCAGCTTGAAAGGCTAACGCGCCGCGGCAGCGAACGGTTGGAGACACACAGGCAAGGCTCTTTCTCCATTACGGAGGAGGAGTCTTGTTTTGCAGTCGGGGCAAGAATGTGCTTTAACGCGCTTGTGCGCTAAAATTCATACTTTCAAACCGGTTCAAGTTGTGAGACAATATGCAGGTAATGTTGTCAAACTTCAATTAGTCATTAAATAACGAGGTGAATGCGGGATGCAACCCAAAAACAGTATTGTACATTTGCCTGTCTACCAGCCTGGCAAACCGC
The DNA here is from genome assembly GCF_042431225.1 of Paenibacillus aurantiacus. Taxonomy (NCBI): domain Bacteria; kingdom Bacillati; phylum Bacillota; class Bacilli; order Caryophanales; family Paenibacillaceae; genus Paenibacillus; species Paenibacillus aurantiacus. The sequence goes on from NZ_JBHMDO010000044.1 coordinate 28,010, forward strand.
TTGAGGAAGTAAAACGCGAGCTTGGTCTGACCGAGGTCATCAAGCTGGCTTCGAACGAAAATCCATTTGGCTGCTCGGAAGCGGCCAAGGCGGCGATCGTCGCGGAAATCGGGAATGCGAGCATATATCCGGACAGCTTCAGCACGGCGCTTACGGAAGCCGTCGCAGAGCACTTGAACGTCGACCGCAAGCAGATCATTTTCGGTGCAGGCTCCGATGAGGTCATTCTCATGTTGGCCAGAGCGTTCTTCGTACCGGGCGACGAGACGATCATGGCGGACGAGACCTTCCCCCAATATAAGCACAACGCGGAGATTGAAGGCGCGGTCTGCGTCGAAGTTCCGCTCAAGGACGGCAAGCATGACCTGCCGGCAATGCTGGCGAAAGTGAACGAGCGCACGAAGATCGTATGGATCTGCAATCCGAACAATCCAACGGGCACCATCGTTGGGAAGGACGAGCTGGACGCGTTCTTGAGCCAGGTGCCTTCGAACGTCATCGTCGTGCTGGACGAGGCTTACATTGAGTACGTGACGGACGGCTCGTTCCCGAACAGCGTGGACTACTTGAAGTCGTACAAGAACGTCATCTTGCTGCGCACGTTCTCCAAGATTTACGGCTTGGCTTCGCTGCGGATTGGCTATGGCGTCGGTCATGCGGACGTCATTCAGCTCGTGAACCAAGTGCGCGAACCGTTCAACACGACGCGCTTCGCACAGGCGGCGGCATTGGCTGCAGTCCGCGATAAGGCGTTCATCGAGAGCTGCCGCGATCGCAACGCCGAAGGTCTTCGCTATATGACGGGCGAGTTCGAGCGTCTCGGCTTGCCATACTTCGAGCCGCACGGCAACTTCGTCATGTTCGACGCCAAGCTGCCTTCCGCCCAAGTATTCGACGGGCTGCTGAAGCGGGGGATTATCTCTCGCGCGCGCTGGAGCCATTATCCGACTTACATCCGGATTACCGTAGGCAGTCAGGAGCAGAACGAGAAGTTCATCGCGGCGCTCGAGCAGGTATTGCAAGAAGCGGCGGTGCTCGGATAATATCATGACGAGAATCGCGATATTCGGCGTCGGCTTGATCGGCGGCTCGCTCGCGCTTTGCTTCAAAGGCAAGCCGGGCTTGACGGTCGTCGGTTATGACGTGCGCGAATCGTCCGCGGCCAAATACGTAGAACGGGGCGTCGTCGATGAAATGGCGGCGTCCCTTCGCGATGCGGCAGAAGAAGCGGACGTGATCTTTTTGTGTGTTCCGGTCGGCGTGCTTGATCAGTACGTAAGGGAAATTAGCGAGCTTCGGCTTAAGCCAGGCTGCATCATCACCGATGTCGGCAGCACGAAGTCGTCCGTCGCGCGTACGGCAGCGGCGCTTCGATTCAGCGGCGCGACGTTCATTGGCGGGCATCCGATGGCGGGCTCCGAGCGTTCGGGCGTCGAAGCGGCGTCCTCGCATTTGTTCGAGAACGCGTTCTATGTGCTGACGCCGGAATCGGGTGCTCCTGCGGCTGCGATAGAGCGGCTGACCCATTTGTTGAAGGCGACCAAAGCGCATATCGTGCACGTGGCCCCTGACGAACATGACGAGATCGTAGGCGCCATCAGCCACCTGCCTCATATTATAGCGGTTGCGCTCGTGAACCAGATTAGAGGCTACAACGAGTCGAATCCGCTGTATAGCGTGCTGGCGGCGGGCGGCTTCCGCGATATTACGCGGATCGCCTCGAGCGATCCGGTCGTCTGGCGTGATATATTAATCAGCAATCGCGATGTCCTGCTTAACTTACTGGAAGGATGGAACGCGGAGACGCGCAAGTTCATCCGGATGCTAGAAGGGAAGGATGCGGAGGGCATTCAGGAGGCGTTCAAGCAAGCGGGCGCATTCCGGAGCCAGCTCCCTGAGCGGCGCAAGGGCATGATCCATTCCATTTACGAGTGTTACGTCGACGTACCGGACCACCCTGGCATTATCGGGAGAATCGCGACGGAGCTTGGCAATGCGAGAATCAATCTGAGCAATCTTCAGATCATTGAGAGCCGGGAGGACGTTCCGGGCGTGCTAAGACTGTCTTTCCGGACCCAGGATGATTTGGATCAAGCGGTGGAGAAGCTGAACCAAACTGGCCATTCCGTTCATTTCTAAAAAATGATTTATAAAAAATGAAAACGCTTATTGACAGAATGAAAACGGATACATATAATAAAGGTACAGTATGGTTTCTCTCCACTCCTATCCAAATCCAACGCACATTGTGCGGGCCACCTTTCGAGGTGGTCTTTTTTTTGTTTGAATCAAGAAAGGGCGAATAGGTTTGATAAAAAATTTTTAAGACACGAGCAGCAAATAGCTGTGCTACAATAGGAGTATTGAATGTAAAAATCTGGCGCGTCGATAAAATGTCGAATCTAGCAGGAATTTGCGAGTTTAACTCGAATTCAATATAGCTTGTCCGTTTGCGTGGACTTATCAACGGATTTTTGGTTGGAGTCGCGCAACTTTTTCGAACCCGTTCGGTACAATGATAGTACCGGGTGGAGAACACTCCGAAGTCCAAGGAGGGTCGCCCGCAATGACCGATTCCCAGTTAATCCGCGAAATCAAAGACGGTAACGTTCAGCTTTACTCGGAATTGATGCGGCGATACCAGCGCAAAATCCTTGCCTTCATCTTTCATATGTTGAAGAGCGCGAAGATGGAGCTGTTAGCGGAGGATTTATGCTCCGAAACGTTCTATAAAGCGTATCGAAGCTTGCATTCTTTCCGTGAGACGGATGCTACGTTCTCGACTTGGCTGTACACGATCGCCCGCAATACGGTGCTTAGCGAGCTGCGCAAGCAGAAATCCGGCAACGTGTCCCTCGATGAGATCAACGTGATGCCGGTCGCTCCGCCAGACAGTGTGCCGGAGCATCGGTTGCTGCTCAACGAGCGGATGTCGATGGTGCGCGAAGCGATTAACAATTTGCCTGAGAAACAGCGCTCCGCCCTTATTCTAAGGGAATATGACCAGCTGGATTATCAGGAGATCGCGAGCATACTCGGTCAGACCGTTAGCTCCGTCAAGTCGCTGCTATTTCGCGCGCGCAACAGCGTGAAGATGCAGCTGGAGCCCTACTTCGGCGAATCGCCGGTGCTGGAAGAATTCGAGGGGATGAAGATGCGATGAAATGCCTGGAGGTACGCGAGACATTCGGCGTCTATTGGGATCTAGCCGAGACCGACTCGGAACGCATGGCCGTTGACGACCACCTGGTCCATTGCGACGACTGTCGGGAAGAATTTCGGCTTTGGGAAGAAAGCGAGCAGTTAATTCGCAGCCTGTCGGAGCTGGACGAAGCGATCGGACCGATCGAAGTCGACCATGTCAACCGTGGGGTTATGGAGCGGATCTATGCGGAGGATTCCTGGTTTATGCCGGTTCCGAGCCGCACCTATCAATTCTCAAGGTCATTCCGCCGTAACGCGGCCGCTGCGATCGCATGCTGCATGGCGATGTTCATATGCGGTTTGTTTTATATGTTGATCGGCAATCAGGACGCCTCGTCCGTCGAGATGGCGAAGCTGACAGGACTGATCGAGACGGCGAACGCGGCTGAGAATACGGGGTTAATAACGGCGGATTTTTATGCGGATCTTCCCGTGGCCAGCATCAGCGATCCTTTGGTGCTGAACGTCGTACCGACTTTTCCGCAATATTGGATCGCCTTGTCCATTTTGGGCATGATTATGGCTTTGCTCATTTTGAATTGGCTATCTCGCACGAGGCAGTAACCTGCTTTGCCGCATCGTAATATTACGTTACCGACCAGAGAACTCCAGCCTGTATGCGCTGGAGATTTTTCATTCAAGGGGAGATGGATATGCGTATCGGATTAATCCGCCACGGGAAGACCGATTGGAACGCCCTGGGCAAAATTCAAGGACAGACGGACACGCCCCTGAACGAAGAAGGTATTCGGCAAGCGGGCTTGTTGGCCCAGCGGCTCCGGCGGGAGGATGTACGCTGGGATGCGATAATAGCCAGTGATCTTGCGCGTGCCGACGAAACGGCCCGCATCATCGCGCAGACGCTCGGCATCCCGCAGCTTCCGGGCGATGCCCGATTGCGCGAGCGGTACTTCGGCGAGATCGAAGGAACGACGGAGGAAGAAAGGCTGGCCAGATGGGGAGCCGATTGGCGGAGCCAGCCTCACGGTCAGGAATCCGATGAGGTGCTGCGCGGCAGAGCAATGGCATTCGTCGACGATCTTGCCGCGCATGATGCGGAGAATCGCAGTATTCTCGTCGTCACGCATGGCAGTCTGCTTGCTCAATTGCTGAAGGGACTTTGCGCGGAATTGGCGGACAAGCCGATCGGTAACGTATCCCTTAGTATTTTCGAGCGCGAGACCGACCGTTGGCAGCCGCTGCTGCACAACTGCACGCTTCATCTGGACGACCTGGCGCGTGCCTAGTTTATTCTAGTTGCTTCTATAATATATGGACCATCTGGACCTGCTTCGTTTCATCTGAAACGAGGCAGGTTTTTTTTCATAGGGCGGTTATTAAATGCTCCGAATCTTCCCATAATGGTACTAGTTAAACGAAGAAACGAGAGATCGGAGGATTGGACATGAATTTGGCGGATATGCTCAGCTATGCCGATATCGTACAGCTCAGCCGGATTGCGTCGACGTACCGATGCGAATGCAACGGCCACTCCAAGAATGAGCTGATCCAGTCCATTTTATCCACCGTTAACCGCAGGGATGTATTCGAAACGCAAATCAAGTCGATGCAGCTGGAAGACTTGCGGTTCATGAATTCGCTGTTGTTCGATTTACGGGATACGTTCTCGTTGGAGGAGCTGCTGGCACGTGCCGAGCAAAGCAAGTTCGGGGCGGAGGAAGACAAGCAGGAGGTACCGGATACGGCACGGATTTCGGAGCCATCGCAGGCGAAGAAGTCATCCAAGCGGACCAAAACGCAGAAACCAGCACCGCCAGCTGAAAGCGGCCCGCGTGCGACGATTTCGCGGTTTAAACAATACGGCTGGCTGTTTAATGGAATTTCAGGACCGAACCGATATTTGTTCCAGGTTCCTCACGATCTGAAGCGCAGATTCAAGGAAGCCATGGAGCGGAAGTTCGTTTCCCAGCTCACATTCGTGTACGATGAACCACAAGCTTATCGGGATGAACAGCAGCTATTGGGCGAGGATGTCAAGGAGCTTTTGACCTTTATTCATCACAATGAAATCCAGCTGACCTCCGATGGGGCTATGTACAAAAGAAGCGTGCTTCAGATCATGGACCGACTAGCCGTGAAGGAACAGCTCCCGGGAAAAGGCGAGTGGCGGTTCGGTTACGGACGCCGGATGAAAGATTACCCGAACCGGATGTCCCTCATCTATGACTACGGTTATTATAACGGTTGGATTGCGGAAGGCGAGAGCGAACTGACGCTAACGCCGGCAGGCCTCGAACGCCAAGCATCGGGTGCCCCGGAAGGAACCGACAAGCTGTACCGGTTCTGGCTCCGTTTATATAAGAATGCCATGCCGAACTTGCGGTCGCTCGTCTACTGGACCGACAAACTATCTGAACAATGGGTGACGGCAGAATCGCTTAAGTACGCATTGGTTCCTTACATTAGGCCGTTTTACTATGACAGCTCCGAGACGTTGTTTGAGCAGCGAATCGTCGGGATGATGCTGCATTTGGGTCTGATTCGCATCGGGGAACACGCGCAGTTCGGCAAGGTCATTCGCGCCACTCCGCTAGGGAGAGCAGTCGTTGCAGGATTGAATTTGGAGGACGAAGACGCCATCGTGTTGGACTAGCTTCTATTAATAGGCCGCAGCACATTCCCGCGGGATAAGGGCAAACGCAGGATACGGCTGTTCACGCCGGAGAATATAATTTAGTAGAAGCGGATATTGGTTAAACCTATCGCTTTCGCTTGAACCCGAATATGAAGGCATGCAAGAGCATCATGCGGACGATGAGAGACAGTTCGGCCAGGGGAATGAGTATAGGATATCTTTGAACGAAAGCTTGGAGGTGATCCTATGGACAAAATGAAAGTATCGTACGAAGCCATGCTCGGACTCGCGGCCGAGATGGTGCTGGATAAGGCAGTTGTGGAATTTCGGTCGAAGCGATTGTACCAGGCGATCGACAAAGCGCTTGCTTCGGGTGACAAGGATACGTTTCGCAGACTGACGGATGAATTAAAGACGCTGCACGCCTAAACACGTGCGCCCAACGAACCTACGCGGCGAAGGACCATCTTCACCGCGTAGGTTATTTTACGTGCAAATTCGATTGGCATTTCGTTAAAGCTGGCGAGTATAGCGCATCGTTCCGTAGGCGTCGATAATATGGTAGGATAAAGGGATGTTTGGGGGAATAATGAAGCTACTCGCGAAGGGGAAAAGTAAACCATGAAATTCAGTGAACTGTCGCCGGACCAATGGGCGGAGCTTGCGCTTTACCTCGATACCGCCGTACTGCCGGTAACGGGCCTTAGCGGAATCGAACTGCCTTTCGAAGCGACCGCGGCGCTGGAACGGCTGCGCGATGTGCTCGACTTGGTCGAGCAGCCTTTCAAAGGACGGATCGTCACCTACCCGGCTTGCCAATATGCCGACAAAGACGCTCTAACCGACAAAGTCGAGGTGATCTGCGCGAATTTGAAGACGGCTGGATTCAAATACGTCATCGTGGCGGTCGCTTTCCATGCTGAAGGATGGAAGGACAAGCTGGTTAGCGCCGACTTGATTGTCAGCGCCGACGCACAGGGCCATCCGCCTCAAGCGGAAGAGGTAAGTACGGCAGTGCGCAAATTATGGCTTGGACGTTAAGCGGCGCCGTTGTTTTTCCGCCGGAATCGACAGCAACTGCATAAGGCGAATGCGATATGGGAAAAACAAATGCCATAGCAGGTCAATTGTGACAAAATCGTAACAATTTCAAAATGGGTTTTTGTTCCGTCCAGCAAAACTTTGGCAGTATTCTTGACGCTCCATATGACCTAGGCTATTATAGGAAATGTCCTAAGTTCGTCATACGTTTTGCCATTTGGGCAAGACGCAAGATATGGTTGGCAAAGGGGGTAGAACAAGATGAGTAACCACGATCAGAACGCACATCGACCGGTGAAACGCAACGAAATGTCCCGACGTCAATTTTTGTCATATACGCTCGGAGGCGCAACGGCTTTCATGGCTGCTGGCGTAACGCTGCCAATGGTTCGTTTCGCGGTTGATCCGATTCTTAAAAAGAAAAGCGGCAGCACCTTGATCAAGGTTGTTGAAGAATCGAAAGTAACGAACGAACCGCAGGAATTCAAGTTTAAGATTCACCAGATCGATGGCTGGTACGTGAGCGATCCGGAACAAACGGCTTGGATCAGAAAGGACGAGCAGGGGAAATATTATGCTCTCTCTCCAGTCTGCAAGCATTTGGGCTGCACGATCGGCTGGAACACGGAGAAGAACAACGAGTACGTGTGCCCGTGTCACGGCGCGCACTACACGATCGAAGGCAAGAATCTCTCCGTAGCGCCGAAGCCGCTTGACGAGTATGAACTCGAAGTCAAGGAAGGCTGGATTTACCTCGGACCGATCAAAGAGAATTCACGGGTATAAGGAGGGCGTAGGCTCAGATGTTGAAAAATGTGTACAACTGGATTGACGAACGTCTTGATATTACGCCGCTGTGGAGGGACGTTGCGGACCATGAAGTTCCGGAACACGTTAACCCGGCCCACCACTTCTCCGCATTCGTGTATTGCTTTGGCGGATTGACGTTTTTCATCACGGTCATCCAAATTTTGTCGGGGATGTTCCTGACCATGTATTTCGTCCCGGATATTTTGAACGCTTACAAAAGCGTCGACTACCTCCAGCACAAAGTCGCGTTCGGCGGCATCGTGCGCGGTATGCATCACTGGGGCGCAAGCCTTGTGCTTGTCATGATGTTCTTACATACGCTTCGCGTCTTCTTCACGGGCTCCTACAAGGCGCCGCGCGAGATGAACTGGGTTGTCGGCATGTTGATCTTCTTCATCATGCTCGGCCTTGGCTTTACAGGCTACCTGCTGCCATGGGATAACAAAGCTTATTTCGCGACGAAAGTCGGCATGCAGATCGCAGAAGCCGTGCCGTATATCGGGCCTTACATTAAAGAATTGCTGCAGGGCGGCGACATTATCGGCGCCGAGACGCTGACTCGCTTCTTCGCGATCCACGTGTTCTTCCTGCCAGGCGCGCTTCTTGCGCTGCTTGGGGCTCACTTTATCATGATCCGCCGTCAAGGCATTTCTGGACCACTCTAAGCCGAAGGGAGGTAATTCGCGAATGGCACATGGTCACAAATCGAACGAAAAAGTAATTTATGTCGGCGACTCCCGGGTGAAGAAGCCTAAGAGCGTCGGCAGTGATACAATCCCGCCGGACTACACGGCATTCCCGGGTAAATCGGAAGCGTTCATTCCGAACTTCCTGCTGAAGGAATGGATGGTTGGATGCGTGGCGTTGGTTGGGTTTCTCGTTCTGACGATTGCGGAACCGGCACCGCTCGGTTATCCGGCAGATCCGACGAACGCGGCATTCATTCCAATGCCGGACTGGTACTTCCTGTTTATGTATCAATTCCTGAAATATCCTTATGCTTCCGGTGATTACGTGGCATTCGGTATTCTCGGCGTGCCGGGTATCGCATTCGCGTCGCTGCTGCTTGCTCCGTTCCTGGATACGGGCAAAGAGCGCCGGTTCTACAGACGTCCGATCGCAACATCCTTAATGTTGCTGTCGCTGTTCTCGTTGTTCTACTTGACGAAAGTATCTTGGGACCACTACGAACACGAGCTTGAAATCACGAACACGATTCCAGAGCACCACGTTCGGGAAGAGAAAGCTCGCGAAGAGTGGGAGAAAGCGCAAGCGAATGGCGGTGTACCGGTAGAAGAAGCCGTTGTTCCAATCGTGGAGCCGGACGATCCTGTTATGGAAATCGTCAAAGCCAACTGCGTAGGCTGCCATGCAACCGATCTCAAGGGTAATGAGAGCGCGAACGTCCCTGCACTGCGCGGCGTTGGCGACCGTCATTCCAAAGAAGAATTGGTTGAAATTGTCACCAATGGCCTGGGCGGCGGAAGAATGCCGGCATTCGGGCAGAACCTGAGCGCCGAGCAAATCGACCAGCTCACGACATGGCTATCGAAACAGAAGCAAGCTGAATAATGGATGAAGAACCTGATCGTTTTATCGCGATCAGGTTTTTTTTGAAGAGAATGGGTTTGGGATAGAGGAAGGGGCAATGGGCAGTGTCGCTATTTTCTTTTTTGGTGAGTCGAGCTGTGCTGCTGGATCGGCGCGTCCTGTGGCTGCTGCTCGTCGTCAATGCGCTTGGAACCGTGTACGGCTACTATTGGTATGGCGATCAGCTGATCGATACGTCGCAGACGCAGCCAGCCTGGCAGCTGGTCTTCGTACCGGACAGCCCGACGGCGAGCTTGTTCTTCACGCTGGCGTTAATCTATTTGCTATTCCCGCTCTCGACTAGCGCAGGACCGGTCGCGCGGGGGATTCGGATGATCATTGAGGCCCTGGGCGTCGTCACTTCGGTGAAGTACGGGATTTGGGCGGTCGTCATGATCGTGGCCGGCGCCATGAAAGGCGATCAACTCGTATGGCAGCACTATATGCTGATCGTCTCGCATTTAAGCATGGCGATTGAAGGGCTGTTATTCGTCCGTTTCTTCACGTTTGGCCGATGGGCGGCGTTCGCCGCCGGCTGCTGGCTGTGGTTGAACGATACGATGGATTATACCTATAACATCTACCCTTGGCTGCCGGAGGTATTGGATAGGGTCGTGCAAGCCGTTCGCAACTTTACGTTCGGGTTGACGCTGTTTAGCCTGCTTCTCACGCTGCTGTTCCTGCAGCTTGGCCGAAAAGCAAGAAGGATCGAAGCATAAGTAGGGACATCCCCCCATACATTTAGACAGTGGGGGGATGCATGTGAGGAAAACAATCGGCGCGACACTCGTATTGGCAGCGATCTTGATGATCACGTCGGGCTGCGCGAGCGACTGGGTACGAACTGCAGCGGTTCATGAGAAGTCCGAATCGTACGCGAACACGGCGACGAGCGGAATTAAAGCCATTCGGATAGCGGACGAGCTCTACGATGCCGCGAATAAGGGTAACCGTCAGCTTGCATATACGGCGCTAATCCAATTGGAGCGGGAGTCCAAGCGAACCGAGGTTCGGGCTATGGGCACGTCGAAAGGGTGGAAAGCGTTCGATGCAAGCATCCAATCCGCCAAGAAGGCTTTCGCTCAAAAACCGAACGGGGAGGAAGCCTATCTGCATGCGGCGCGACTGAGACTGGCGATTGACGCGCTTTATCGTTCTTCTCCGTTATGGCTTCAATATCAGAACGTCGTACAGGAAGATCTGGAGAGATTGCGCCAGGCATGGGTAATCGAGTGGGAGGATCGGTCTTCGGCTGAACTTGCCGCGCTGAACGTGCTGCGCATTCATGCCGAACGATTCGAGGTGGCGGCGCTGTTGGAGAGGCCGGAAGCCGATGTGACGCATTTTCAAGAGTTGATGAACCGGATGGAATATGCGATCGTGTACGCGGCGAAAAGCAGCGGCGCGAAAGAGCGAAACCGTAATTTGGATCGTGTTTGGCTGGAGCTGCAAAACTCGGCGGATATGCTTTTTGGCGACAGCTCCGTAACGAAGCCGGCCTCGGGGGAACCGTCCGAAGCGGCCGCCACTGATCCAGCACCGGCACGAATAATGCCATTGGTGCCGGACATGGCGGCCCGCGAACAGTTGGCGACGATGTTTATCGCCGCCTTCGTCATGGGTATCCTTGCTTTCGTAGGATGGCAAAGGTATAAATTCGAGGAAAGCCACGGTGCGTCTTACCCGCCGCCCAAATCGCCTTGGGAACGAGATGCATGATTATTCTTCTTTGAACCCTTCGCCGAGTACGTCGTGCACGTCGGAAATGACAACGAATGCCCGCGGGTCGATACTGCGAATGATCGTCTTAAGACGCCGGATTTCATGGCGCGCGATCACGCAGTAGACGACCTGTTTTTTATTGCCAGAATATGCGCCTTTCGCGTCGAACAACGTTACGCCCCGTTCCATCTCCTTCGTAATCAGTGCCGAAATCTCCGGCCCGTGGTCGGTGAATACCTGGAACGCTTTGGCCGCGTAAGCTCCTTCTTGAATGAAATCGATCACGCGTGCGGCGATGAAAACAATAACGAGGGTGTAGAGTACTTTTTCCTTCGATATATATAGAAGCGAAGCTCCTATGATGAAGGCATCCAGCGTGAGGATAACTTGTCCCATGCTCCAGCCGCGCGTCTTGGAGGCAATGCGCGCGATGATGTCTGCGCCGCCAGTCGTGCCGCCGAAACGGAATACGATGCCGAGTCCCGCGCCAGTCGTGACCCCCGCGTACAGGGCGGCAAGTATGTAGTCGTGCGACGTATGGAGCGGCTCGATCCATTCCGCTTCCACGCCTTTCTCGATCAGCCAGAGGAAGAATGAGAGCGAGACCGTGCCGTAAATGGACAGTCCCATCTGACCTTTGCCGAGCACCTTCCAGCCGATGATGAATAGCGGAATGTTCAGCAATAGCGTGGAGACCGAGAGCGGGAGACCGATCGCGTAATTCAGCAGGACCCCGATGCCCGTTACGCCACCCTCCATAAGTTGATTCGGAATAATGAAGTACTGCAAGCCGAACGCATAAATGGCGGTGCCCAGGGTGATAAGCGGCACCTGACGCAGCAAGGCGGAGAGCCGTGCGTTCATGATGTAAAACTCCTTTCTGCCCAAAAACTAAGGTTGCCTTGTCTAGTATGGCTGATTTGAGCGCTTTCGAAAAGCATTGTTTTCACGGACGCTTTACGATAACATATGGAGTGAACCTGAGGGAAGGATTGGATTAACGCGATGAACGAGAACGCATCCGAGAAGTCGCTCGCCGAAGTGCAGCGCGAAGTGGACCGTTATATTTCGCAGTTTAAAGAAGGTTATTTCAGCCCGCTCTCCATGCTTGCCCGCATGACCGAAGAGGTTGGCGAGCTGGCAAGAGAAGTGAACCATCGGTTCGGCGAGAAGCCGAAGAAAGCGGATGAGGCAGATAACTCTATCGAGATGGAGCTTGGCGACATTTTATTCATCGTCATATGCTTCGCGAATTCGCTGGGCATCGACCTGACCGAGGCACATGACCGGGTTATGCATAAATTCAATACGCGCGACGCCGGCCGCTGGACGCCAAAAAACATCGAACCGTAACCGCACCTTCTTCATATGCTGTTACCATCAACCGTTAAGACAAGGAGGGTGGGCGGATGGATGGAGAAAGCTGCATAAAGAAAGCTTACGAAGCCATCTTGAACGGCGATTATGAGCAGGCCATCGGCTGGTTCGAACAAGCGATCGAGCTGGAGCCGGATCACGCGTCGCATCATTATAAATGTTCCATTACATGCTTGCGGAGCGGCAAGACGCAGAAGGCGCTGCACCATGCGCAGCGCGCCGCGGCGCTTGATCCGAGCTCGGATGAATTCCGGTTCCAGCTGCAGACCGTGCAAGCGAAGCTGTTGGTGCGGGAAGTCGAAGCGTTGCTCGGCAGAACGCCGCCAGATACCGAAAGCGCGATCGAGAAGCTGAAGTACGCGGCGAGCCTTGACCCGCTTAATGTAGAGGTGCTGCTCCTGCTGGGCGCTGCCTATGCGTCGCAGAACCGTTTCGGAGAAGCGGCGGAGTACGCGCGCGAAGCGATGAAACTCGACCCGCATCATTCGGCAGCGCAGCGGCTGCTTGCCGACGTGAACCGCAACATGCGCGGTACGTTTCGAACGATTGTCCGGAAGAAGAGAAGATAATGTAGACAGGTGGTTACGTACGATATGACTGATCGAATCAAAGTGGCGGTTGCGGGAGCTCGTGGCCGAATGGGACGCGAAGTCGTCAAGATGGTCCTCCAGGACGAAACGCTCGAGCTCGTCGCAGCCGTCTCCCCGTCTGCTGGCGGCGTGGATGCAGGCATCCTTGCGGGAGTCGCGGCTTGCGGCGTAATGACCGCAACGGATCTCGAGTCGGCGTTAGCCGCGGCCAAGGCCGATGTGCTTGTCGATTTCTCCATTCCGCAGGTCGGATACGAGAACGCAAGGACGGCCATCACGCACGGCGTGCGCCCGGTCATTGGGACAACCGGTATTACTCAAGAGCAAATGCAAGAGCTGGACAAGCTGTGCCAAGAGCGGGGGCTCGGCGCTTTAATCGCGCCAAACTTCTCCATCGGCGCCATTCTGATGATGAAGTTCGCGGCTGAAGCTTCCAAGTACATGCCGCATCTGGAGATAATCGAGTATCACGGCGATCAGAAGCTTGATGCGCCATCTGGCACGTCCATCAAGACGGCCGAGCTCATTTCGGAAGTTCGCGGCGAGCTTCGCCAAGGTAATCCGAGCGAGGAAGAAATCATCGAAGGCTCGCGAGGCGGGTATTATAACGGCTTTCGCATACATAGCGTTCGTCTGCCGGGCGTCTTCGCCCAGCAGGAAGTGGTGTTTGGCGCCTTTGGCCAGACGCTCAAGATTCGTCACGATTCCTATGACCGGGCGGGCTATATGCCGGGTGTCAATCATGCGGTGAAGAAAGTCATGACGTACGAGGGACTTATCTACGGATTCGAGCACATAATGGAGTAGAACGGACGGTACCGGGATAACGGGAGAGGAGAGCACAGCATGAATATCGCGTTTATCGCGCATGACCGCAAGAAAGACGAAATGGTGAACTTCGTGACGGCGTACGAACCCGTCTTCGAAGGCCATACGCTGTATTCGACGGGGACGACGGGAACCCGCATCATGGAACAGACTTCGCTGTCGATCAACCGTTTCATGTCGGGCCCGCTCGGCGGCGACCAGCAGATCGGGGCATTGGTAGCGACGAATGAGATGGATCTGATCATCTTCCTTCGCGATCCGCTCATGGCACAGCCGCACGAGCCGGACATTATTGCCCTTCTTCGCCTGTGCGACGTGCAGGGCATTCCGGTCGCGACCAACGTGGCGACAGCCGAACTGCTCGTCAAAGCGCTGCAGCGCGGCGACTTCGCATGGCGAGAGCTTGTTCATAAATACAAACCGGAGTAGGGAGCAACCATGACATATTCGGTCGATATTTTGGCGTTCGGCGCGCACCCGGACGACGTGGAGATCGGCATGGCCGGCACGTTGGCCAAGCATGCGCAGGCGGGCTGGAAGACGGCGATTTGCGATTTGACCGAGGCGGAGATGTCATCGAATGGCACCGTGGAATCAAGGCGGCTGGAAGCCGCCGAAGCTTCCGCGGTGCTTGGTCTATCCGAACGTTCCTGTCTCGGTCTGCCGGACCGCGGGTTGAACGGTTCGCCGGACCAGGTCGAGGCGATCGTACGCGAGATCAGAAGATTGCGTCCGCGCATTGTGTTCGCGCCTTATTGGGAAGATCGGCACCCCGATCATGTGGCATGCAGCCGCTTGGTCGAAGAAGCGGTGTTTAATGCGAAGCTTCGCAAATATGCACCGGACATGCCTCCGGTCAACGTCGAACAGCTCATTTTCTATTATATTAACGATTCGGCGGAGACGACGCTCATGGTGGACGTGAGTGAATGCTACGAGCGCAAGATCGCTTCGCTTCAGGCGTACAAGTCGCAGTTCAATCCGGCGAGTCTCGGTCAAGACCATGTCGACACCCCGCTGACCGATCGTTATGTTGAACGTGTGGCGGCAAGGGATTTGCTGCTAGGGCAAACACGCGGCTGGGATTATGCGGAAGGGTTTACGACCAAACGTCCGCATCCCGTTGCATTTTTTTAACGCCAGTTTTCGTCACATCATGCATATAGTTGTCTAAAGATACGCACCAGGAGGTGGGAACCGTGGCGAGACCTCTCAAAATCGGCATTACCTGTTACCCAACACTCGGAGGTTCAGGCGTTGTTGCGACAGAGCTCGGCAAGCTGCTAGCCGAGAAAGGGCACGAAATCCATTTTATAACGCACAGCATTCCGTTTCGGCTCGGCCAGTTCAAGAAGAATATTTTTTTCCACGAAGTAGAAGTTAACGATTATTACGTCTTCCGCTATCCGCCGTATGATCTGTCGCTAGCAAGCAAAATGGCTCAGGTCGCCAAAATGCAGAATCTGGACCTGCTGCATGTGCATTATGCTGTTCCGCATGCAATCTGTGCGCTGCTAGCGAAGCAGATGATCGGCGGAGATATCAAGACCGTCACCACGCTGCACGGGACGGATATTACGGTGCTCGCGCAAGACGAATCACTCAAGGATTTAATCCGGCTCGCGATCAATTCAAGCGATGCGGTGACAGCCGTATCTCAAGATCTGATCAACGAAACGAAGGATCTGCTCGATATCGATAATCCGATCGACCTGACGTATAACTTCGTCGACAAACGCATTTACTATCCGCGCAGCTGCGCTTCGTTGCGGAACGATTTCGTACGTGACGGCGAGAAAATCCTCATGCACATTTCGAACTTCCGCCCGGTCAAACGCGTCAGCGACGTCGTGGAGGTCTTCGCCAAAGTGGCGGAGGAAGTGCCAAGTCGGCTGCTGCTTGTCGGCGAAGGACCGGATTTGCCCAAAATCCAACACAAAATTCGGTCAATGGGTCTTGAGGACCGCGTCCATTTCCTGGGTAAACAGGACGATGTGGCGCATGTTATCTCGATGGCAGACTTGATGCTGCTCCCGTCGGAGAAAGAAAGCTTCGGTTTGGTCGCGCTGGAAGCGATGGCTTGCGGCGTGCCGACGATCGGTTCGGTAGCGGGCGGCATTCCTGAACTTGTCACGCACGGAGAAACAGGCTTCCTGGCACCGATCGGCGACACGGATACGATGGCCGAGCATGCTATCATGTTATTGCGCAATGAAGCGATGTATCAGAAATTCCGCGAAGCTTGTTTGCACCGGGCCAGAACGAGGTTCTGTAACGACTTGATCACGGCGGAATACGAACGGATCTACTACCGCGTGCTGGGCATTGAAGCAGATCTGCCGCAGCCAATCTGTAGCGAATAGCAAGCCGAGGAGGGAGCGCGGCATGAAGCTGGCGCAAGAGATGACTCGAGCGCTTCCCGTCTTAGAGACGCTGCAGGCGCACGGGTATGAGGCCGTATTCGTAGGCGGATGCGTACGAGATACGTATATGGGACGAACGATCAAGGATGTGGACCTGGCGACGTCGGCCACGCCTGATCAAGTGATTGCCTTATTCCCGAACCATATCCCGACCGGTCTCAAACACGGGACCGTTACGGTCATGATGGGAAATACACCTTACGAAGTGACGACGTACCGGACGGAGTCCGAATACGAACAATATCGAAGACCGCAGGCGGTGCAATTCGTGACGAGTCTTGAAGCGGATCTGCTCCGACGGGATTTCACGATGAACGCAATGGCGGTTCGCGCCGATGGAACATTGGTCGATCCCTACGGAGGCGCCGGCGATATCGATCGCGGCATTCTCCGCTGCGTAGGCGAAGCCGACGCGAGATTCCAAGAGGATGCGCTTCGGATGGTGCGCGCGGTTCGGTTCGCCGGGGAATTCCGGCTGCGGATCGCGCTCGGGACGTGGCGTGCGCTGAAGCGGCATGCGCCTTTGCTGCGGCACGTAGCGATGGAGCGAATCGGCGCGGAAGCCGATAAAATGATGAGCGGCAGCCACCCTCGGCGGGCTGCCGTTTTGTTTGCCCGCAGCGGCTTGCTCGCGCATACCAAAGAACGGCTGCCTAGCTGTTTGACGAAGCAGGAGGCCGCTCATCCGCATGCGCCGTTCGCAGGCTTCGAGGCGGCGTGGGACGATGGAACGGCCGACAAGGACAAGCCGGTCGACTATAACTGGCTGCGAACCGGTCTGATTCTTGGACTAGCGCCGGAAGATGCCGATGCTTTGTTTGAAGCGCTCAAGTATGCCAACAGCCGCAGAACGAATTTCGGTTTGACGATGAGCTTGGCTGAGCGGATGGATGCAAGTATCGGTAGAATCAAGGTCAATGAAGGCGCAGTCGAAGAAGCCCGAGCACTTCAAGAGTTGAGACGCTTCTGGATGGACGCCATCTTATCGCACGGCGCGCAGATCGCGGACAACTGGCTGTATGCGCTGGAGCATCTACCGCTTGACAATGCAGGTGCCGGGCAAGATCGCGGTCTATACGCGTCACTTCCGACCCTCCTTCGCGAGTTGCGGGAGGAGATGGCGGTGACGGACATGCGAGGTCTTGCCGTGACGGGCGCCGATGTGATGAGCCATTTTCGAAAGCCGAGCGGTCCATGGCTCGGGCAGCTGTTGAAGGAACTGCTGCGCGAGGCTGCCCATGGTAGAGTGGAGAACAAGAAGGAGACGCTGCTGAAGGCCGCGGAAGCGCTGGAGAGTCAGAGAGAAAGCAGAGGCGAAACAAGATGAGCAATCGCATTTTGACGCTGCTGGAGGAAGGCGGCGAGCAATACGTTTCGGGCGAGCGGCTTAGCCGCGAGCTTGGGATCAGCCGCACAGCCATCTGGAAGCAGATCCGGAAGCTGGAAGCTCAGGGATATAGGATCGAAGCCTCCCCTCGGTTAGGCTACCGGCTGACAGGCAGACCGTCCCGGATGACGATGGTGGAGCTGCTCGGCAACCTGCAGGGCACGACGCTCGTATCCGGCATCAAATTGTTCGAGACGACGGACTCCACGCAAAATATCGCCCATAAACTGGCCGAGGAAGGCGCAGAGGAAGGGACGCTCGTCATCGCGGAGCAGCAGACGAGCGGACGCGGACGAATGGGCCGCGCCTGGGTGTCGCCCGCCGGCAAAGGCATCTACATGAGCATGGTGCTCCGTCCGAGCTTGCCGCTTCAGTTTGCGCCGCAGCTCACGTTGTTGGCGGCGGTTGCGCTGTGCAGAGCGCTAAAGGAGCTTGTGCCGGTTGAGATCGGCATCAAATGGCCGAACGATTTGCTGATCAACGGCAAAAAAATTAGCGGCATCCTGCTGGAGTCATCGGCTGAGGACGAGCGGATCCGTCACGTCATCATGGGAATCGGCATAAGTGTAAATTTGACTATAGAAGATTACCCTTCCGAACTGGCGGAGATCGCGACTTCGCTTCGAATCGCTTCGGGCGAGATCGTCGACCGGGCAAGCGTGGTCGGGGCATTCGTCAAGCAGTTCGAGCACCTGTACCGTTTGTACTTGAAGGAAGGCTTCGCGACGATTCAATCGCTATGGGAAGCCCTCTCAGTCACGCTGCATAAGCCAGCGAAGCTTATGACCCCTGGGGGCGTGGTTGAAGGCGTGCCCGTTGCGCTGACCGAGAGCGGCGCGCTGCTCGTGCGGCTGGCGGACGGATCGGAGCTTCCCGTCTTCTCCGCGGAAGCGGTACGGCCCTTGGATTCGCGTTCATAGACGATTCCGGGGGCGATCTGGTATAATAGGCATAACTGGAAACCGTTATCGGGGCGGTATCGCGGATGGGGCGAACTGCACCTGAACGAACGGTCTTGCAGGAGATTGACCAATATTTGCATGGCAGTGCGTATTCTGCTCTGAGCCGTTAGGGACCGAGACAGAAGGAAGCTTGCGCAAGCAGCGAAAGATGCTCCTTTTCGATATGGGACCTTTTTAGCGGCGGCTAAAAGGTTTATTTGTGTTTACCCTAATCCTAAAAGGAGGATGACGACATGAAACAAGCACTCACCATTACGAAGATGAAAAAAATGAAGCAGCAAGGAGAAGCGATCTCCATGCTGACCGCCTATGACTACCCATCCGCTAAGCTTGCCGAGGAAGCGGGCATCGACATTATTTTAGTCGGCGACTCGCTCGGCAACGTCGTGCTTGGCTACGATACAACGATACCGGTCACGCTCGATGATATGGTGTACCATACGCGCGCGACCGTGCGGGGAGCGGCGAACACGTTCGTCGTGGCTGACCTTAGCTTTATGACATACCGGTTAAGCGTTGAGTCGACGCTGCGCAATGCGGCACGTCTCATGCAGGAAGGCCGCGCGCATGCGGTGAAGATGGAAGGCGGCGCGGATATCGCGGACGAGGTAGCGGCGCTCGTGCGCGCCGGAATCCCGGTAATGGGCCATATCGGACTGACGCCGCAATCGGTCCATCAGTTGGGCGGCTATAAAGTGCAAGGCAAGCTTCCGAAAGAAGCGCAGCAGCTCATTGACGACGCCAAGGCGCTGGAAGCTGCCGGCGCGTTCGCCATCGTGCTTGAACTCGTGACCGAACCGCTGGCCGCGGCGATCACGAAGGAGCTGTCGATTCCGACGATCGGCATCGGCGCGGGACGCGGCTGCGACGGCCAAGTGCTCGTCTACCATGACTTGCTGAAATACGCTTCGCCCTATCGGGAGAAGAAGTTCGTCAAGACGTATGCGGATATCGGCACAACCATCCGGGAGGCGATCTCGTCTTATGTAACGGAGGTTAAATCTCGGGCGTTCCCGGCCGAACAGCATGCTTTCGGCGTTCAGGAGCAGCAAGAGGTCGCCAGCCTTTACGGGGGCCAAGAACAGGCGGCAGCCGCGGCCGAAGCTCCCGCGAAGGAACTGCAGCATCAAGGAGGCGCTAGAGGGTGATCATCGCCGAGACGATCGAACAATTGCACGCGGCTCTAAGCGCACAGCGGGAGGCTCACCCGAGACAATTCATCGGCTTCGTGCCGACGATGGGCTTCCTGCATGAAGGGCATGCGAGCTTGATGCGAAGAGCGAAGGAAGAGTGCGGCTATGCCGTGCTCTCCATCTTCGTCAATCCCATGCAATTCGGTCCGAATGAGGATTTCGACCAATATCCGCGAGACGCTGCGCGCGATATACAGATTGCGGAGAAGAACGGAATCGACGTGGTCTTCATGCCGTCGGTCGCGGAGATGTACCCGAAGAAGCCAGTGACCAAGGTGATGATCGGCGGCGTGACGGAACGACTGTGCGGCGCTTCCCGGCCGGGTCACTTTGACGGGGTAGGGCTCGTCGTGAGCAAGCTGTTCCATCTCGTTCAGCCAGACCGTGCCTACTTCGGCATGAAAGACGCCCAGCAGGTAGCGGTCATTGAGCGGATGACGGAAGACTTGAACATTCCGGTCCGAATCGTGCCGTGCGAGACCGTACGCGAGGCGGACGGACTTGCCTTAAGTTCCCGCAACGTCTACTTGAGCGAGGAGGAGCGCAGCCAAGCGGTGATCCTCTCCCGGACGCTTGCGCGCGCCGAGGAATGGGTGAAATCCCCGGGCATGACGAATCGCGCCCTTTCGGATAAAATAAAGGAGTCGATCGGACAAGCGCCATTGGCTAAGATCGATTATGCCGAAGTGCTGACCTATCCCGACCTGGAATCGCTGCACGACGATGCCGAGATTATTAGTCACAATGGAAAAATTCTCGTTGCGCTGGCCGTCAAATTCGGCCGAACGAGATTGATCGATAACCGCTTGATGGAATTGCACGGAGGTGGCTACCATGTTTAGAACGATGATGAAATCGAAAATTCACCGCGCGACCGTGACGGAAGCGAACCTGAATTATGTGGGGAGCATCACGATCGACGAAGACCTGATGGAGCTGGCCGACATCTGGGCGAACGAGAAGGTCCAGATCGTCAACAATAACAATGGCGCCCGGCTCGAGACCTATGTCATTACCGGCCCTCGCGGCTCCGGCGTTATCTGCTTGAACGGCGCCGCGGCGCGTCTTGTGCAGCCTGGCGATAACATCATCATTATTTCGTACGGCATGATGACCGAGGAAGAAGCACGCCAGTATAAGCCTAAGATCGTATTGATGGACGCCGGCAACAAACCAGTGGACTCCCATTATGAAGAAGTTCACGGCGTCAGCATCTAAACCGGTTGGCTCGATTGTGTAACGACTGCCATGGAGTATGAAAAACATCCCCCGCGCAAAGAATGAGCATAACATTTCACTCAAATTCGACGCGTGAAGGTGGGGATGCAGGCGATGTTCCAGCATGTATTCGCAACGATGCACGAACTGCTTGACGAAATCATGATCCATTTTGGCAGCGCCGAACACGATCAGAAGAAACGGTACTTCGAGCAATTATCCATGTTAAAATCAATGAGCGACACCTTTATCGAGGAATGGCTGCTCTTCGAGGAGAAGCTGGCCGAATTTCGAGATACGTACCGGGACGCGCCGGATACGGGCAAGCCGCCCGGCGCTGCGCCCGGGGCGAGCGGATTGGCGGCTGCCCCAGCCAGCAAGCCTGGTACCGTGAAGACGGCCGAGGAGCACTCGCCCCAATCATCGGGACCGAAGCAGACTCAGCCGATCATGCAAGATCCAAGCCTCGAGACGAGCTTGATGGTCAAGGGGCAAGGGTATTTCAAATTATTCATGTTCAAAGAGGCTGCCGATCACTTCGAGCAAGCAGTGTACGCGGCACCGGAGAACAACATGGCGCGCCTGTTCTTGGCGATGACGTATATGCATCTTCAACAATGGCAGGAAGCGCAAAGACATTTTCAACTGCTCGTCGAGCTGACCGATCACCCCAAGTGGCAGGCGCTCGGATATAACGCGCTTGGCTGTATTCAAGCGGTACGAATGAATTTGGAGCAGGCAGAACGTTATTTCTTGAAGGCGCACGAGACTGACCCGGCTTTTACCGACCCTTTATCGAATTTGAAATCATGTCAGCAGCAGAATGGGCACTTATCACTTTATTTCGGTAGCGGGCAGCTTTAGTATGCGGAGAGGATCGAGTAGCGGAAGATGAACTATGCGGTTTTGGATTTAGAGACGACCGGCCACGGTGCCGGTGATGAAATTATACAAGTCGGTCTCGTGCTGCTTGACGAAGAGATGCAGACGATTCGATCGTACAGCAGCTTCGTCAAGCCGACGATTCCGATTCCGGTCTTTATCACGCAGCTGACGGGCATCGATGACAATATGGTCGCGGATGCCAAGCCAATCGACGACGTGCTGCTCGAAGTGATCCCGTTGCTAGGCGACGCGGTATTGGTCGCCCACAATGTCGGTTTCGACGCCGGCTTTCTGAACCAAGCGCTGGAGCGAAGCGGCTATATGACCTTCGACGGCCGGAAGCTGGACACGATCGACTTGCTGCGGATTTTGTATCCGACGTTGACCTCGTATCAACTCGGTTCGGTTACGGAGCATTTCGGCATTGCGCACGATCAGCATCACCGGGCCGATAGCGACGCAATGGCAACGGCTGAGCTATTTGCGGCGTGTTATCGCAAATTGGAGCAATTGCCGCTGCTAACGCTGCAGCGCATCGCTTCGCTGCTTGGAGACGCCATCGACGATACGGGCTGGCTCGTGAACGAGATCGCGATTCGCAAGGAAACGATGTCCTCCGTGGATTCGGATGCCTATCAGTATTTCAGGCAGTTCGCGATGCAAGCCGGCGACTGGACGGAAGAGCAGCCGCCGCGTGAAGGCGAAAACATACCCGTTGCGGAATGGACGTTCGACGAGTTTCTAGGCGGACTAAAAGAGAATATTAAGGCGCTCATCCCCGGTTACGAGGAACGTGAGCCTCAAAATATAATGTTTACTGAGGTGCTGGCCGCGCTTGAGCAGAACCGGCATCTGTTGATTGAAGCGGGAACGGGAACGGGCAAATCGCTCGGTTATCTCATCCCCGCTCTGTTTTATGGTATCCAGCAAGACAAGAAGATAGTCGTCAGCACGCATACGATCAATTTGCAGGAACAGCTGCGTCAGCGGGATCTGCCGCTGCTGCAGCAGGTAATGCCGGCGCCATTCCGGGCAGCCATCTTCAAGGGGCGCGGCAACTATTTGTGCCTGCGCAAATTCGAAGGCAAAGTGAACATGCATGATTTCGCCTCGCCTACGGAGGACCGGATCACGGCTTCGCAGATGGTCGTATGGCTGTCGGAGACCGGACACGGCGATCAAGAAGAACTCAATTTCGGCAACAAAGGCACGGAATTCTGGGGAACGGTTGCCAGCGACGCGGACTCCTGTCTGAATCGAAGCTGCCCGTGGTTCAAGCGGTGCTACTACCATAGAGCGAAGCAGGAAGCGAATCTTGCGGACGTCGTCATTACGAATCACTCGATGCTGTTCACCGATATCCGCGCCGATCACCGGTTATTGCCAGGCTACGAGCAACTGATCGTCGACGAAGCCCATCACCTCGAGGAAGTCGCCGGCAAGCATCTGGGCACGCAAATTTCGTATTTATCCGTGCAGCATCCCGTTATCCGTCTGGCGAAGGACGCACGCAACGGTCAATTGATCAGCCTGATTCACAAGCTAGCGGGCGAGCCTTCCGACAAGTCGCTGGCTTGGCGGGAGAAGATTGACGAGATTTTGCCGGACTTCGGCGACTTGCGGGATGATTGGGATCGGTTGTACGAACTGCTCTATGCCATGATGGGCAGCGGTTCATCCGATTCGGCGGAGACCGGGCAGCTGGTACTGCGATTGCGTCACGGCAATTTGCCGAAAGGGTGGAGCGATGCGCAGATCGTGGAAGAGAGCGTGCACGGCCATTTGAGCAAAATCGTGCGAACGCTCGACAAAGTGTTCAGCGAGATCAAGGATGAGGTCGACGATACGGTGATCACCGCGATGGTGACGGACTTAAGCGGCACCGTCAAAGATTTGACCCGCGCGCGCGACGAGCTGCGTACCTTTATGAAGGCGGATAAGATCGATATGGTCTACTGGCTGGAAGCGAATACGAATTTCCGGGCCAAGTCGATTCACCTCTATGCCGTTCCGGCCGACGTGAGCGAACAGCTTCGCACTCACTTCTTCGATGCCAAGAAGAGCGTCGTGCTTACCTCCGCCACGTTGTCGGTCCAGAAGTCGTTCCAATACGCAGCGGAGCAGCTGGGGCTGGCGGAAGACGAGAAGAACGGCAGGCTGAAGACGGTTCAACTGCCATCTCCGTTCAACTACAGAGAGCAGGCGCTCGTCGTAATCCCGCGCAATTTGCCCGTATTGAAAGGGGCTGCCGGCGATCCTTACTTTAACGAACTGCTAATCAAGTCGCTGGCCGATACTGCCGTGGAGACGAAAGGACGGATGCTCGTCCTGTTCACCTCGTACAGGATGCTGAAGCAAGTGTACGACCCGTTGAAGGAGCTGCTCGCCGCAAGCGGCATTCAGCTTATCGGGCAGGGCATTGACAGCGGCAATCGCAGCAAGTTGACCAAGCGGTTCCAGCAGCAGGCCAAGTCCGTCCTATTGGGCACGAGCAGCTTCTGGGAAGGCGTCGATATACCGGGGGATGCGCTGACATGTCTTGCGATCGTCCGTCTTCCGTTCCAACCGCCGAACCATCCTTTGATCGAAGCGAAGTCGGAGCTGCTGCAGCAGCAGAAGCAGAACCCATTCATGAAGTTGTCGGTGCCGCAAGCTGTCATCAAATTCAAGCAAGGCTTCGGCCGGCTCGTGCGCACCTCGAAGGACAAAGGAATCGTGCTGATTTATGATACGCGCGTCATTGATACCTACTACGGCAAATATTTCCTATATTCGCTGCCGGGTCCGAAGATCGAGACCATGCATTTGGATCAAATCGTCCCGCGCATTCGCAATTGGTTGTCCACCGAAACAGGAGAGGAGGTTCGCTCATGACGAAGACGTTCAAAATTTCCGAGGCCGTCGTGCGCCGGCTTCCCGTCTATCTTCAAGTGCTCGGCGATTTGCATAAGCGGGATATTCAGACGGTCTCCTCTCAGGAACTTGGCAACAAACTCGATCTGAATCCGGCGCAAATTCGCAAAGACTTAGCTTATTTCGGCGAGTTCGGGCGCAAAGGGATCGGTTACGATGTGTCCTATCTCATCGAGAAAATCCGGCAGATCCTGAAACTAGACCAGCCGCTCAGCGTCGGACTGGTCGGTGCCGGTAATTTGGGCCGCGCGTTATGCAATTATAATACGTATTTGAAGGATAATATGAAAATAACGGCGGTATTCGACGCGCACGCGCCGATCGTCGGCACGAAGATTAACAGTCTGACCGTGCAGCCTATGGACAGTTTGATCGAGAAGGTCAAAGAGCTGAACATTCGAATCGGCATCATCACGGTGCCGGCATTCGAAGCGCAGAACGTGGCGGACCGTTTCGTTGCGGCAGGCGTCGAAGGGATCTTGAACTTCGCGCCTGTCATTCTGCGCGTACCCGAACACGTTCGTATTCATTATGCGGATTTTACACGCGACCTGCTTAGTCTGGCCTATTATTTGGAGAAAGAAGGAGAGACCGAGAATGAACCGGTTGTGGATTGAGAACGGCACCTTCGTCACGATGGACGATAATCAGCCTTTGGTGAGAGGCCATATGGTTGTAGAGAACGACCGCATTACATACATAGGCGAGGCTGCTCCGTCGCCGGCTCCCGAAGGGGCGGAGCGCATCAACGGCAGAGGCTTGGTCTTCATGCCGGGCTTGATCAATACGCATGCCCATTCGGCGATGTCGCTGCTGCGCGGCTACTCGGATGATGAAGCGCTTCAAGTATGGCTGCAAGATAAGATGTGGCCAATGGAAGGCAAGTTCAACGACGATGACGCGCATTGGGGTAATGCCCTGGCGGTCATTGAAATGTTGAAATCCGGCACGACGACGTTCGTGGACATGTATGACCGGATGCCGATTCTGGCAAAGGTCGTCGAGCAGTCGGGTATGCGCGGCGTGCTGACACGCGGCGTAATCGGCTTATGCTCGCCGGCGGAGCAGACCGCGAAGCTGGAGGAAGCGAAGCAGTTCGCCAAGGACTGGAATGGTCAGGCAAACGGGCGGATCCGTACGATGCTGTCGCCGCATGCGCCTTACACGTGTCCGCCGGATTACATTGAGCGTATCGTCGCAGCGGCCCATGAGTTGAACGTGCCGCTTCATACGCATATGTCCGAGTCCGCAGCGGAAGTCCAGCAGAACGTGAACGATTACGGCACGCGGCCGGTTGAGCATCTCGACAAGCTGGGCTTCTTCTCCCGGCCGTCGCTCGTTGCGCATGCCGTGCACTTGAACGATGAGGAAATTGCGCTGCTGGCCGAGCGCGGCGTAGCCATTTCCCATAATCCGGCGTCGAATTTGAAGCTGGCAAGCGGCGTCGCGCGCGTCCCCGACCTGCTGAGAGCGGGCGTCACCGTATCGCTTGGCACGGACAGCGCGGCTAGCAACAACAACTTGGATTTGTTCGACGAGATTCGCATCGCGGCGCTGATTCACAAAGGCGTCTCCGGCGACCCGACGGCGATCCCGGCAATAGAAGCGCTCCGCATGGGAACCGTCTATGGAGCTCGGGCGATCTGGCAAGCGGACGAGATCGGCGCGCTGAAAACCGGCATGAAGGCCGATTTCATTGCCATTAATACGGAACAGCCGCATTTCTACCCGCAGACGGATATCGTCTCGCATCTCGTGTACAGCGGCTCAGGCCGCGACGTGCAGCATGTCTGGGTTGACGGCCGCCAGGTCGTGAAGTCGGGCGTGTGCACGCTGCTCGACGAGGAGCAAATTATGGCCGAAGCTCAACGTGCATTCGAAGGGTTGCTCGCCCGTTAATGCGAACAGTACGTCGCAAACGTTCACCGTTTTGGACGCCCGTGCGGATTGCGTTATTTTCAGCGGTCGTCCTGGTGACGCTGCTGGTCGGCCTCAACGCTTATTACATGCACGTTCAAGGCCCGCGGTGGGAGGAAGAGAACCAAGCGAAGTGGCAGGCGAAACAGACCGCCGGTCTCGTCTCCACGAAAGATGCCTACAAGTATGTGTGGGATACGACGGCTTGGGTGGTGGAAGGGAAGGACACGGACGGCGACGACGCCGTCGTGTGGTTAACCGGCGAGAAGCTGGACCAGTTTATCGTGCGGAAGAAGAAGGATAGCGTCATCCGAGCCCAGCTGAAGGAGCAATTTTTTCAAGGAAAGCCTGATGCAGATTTGAAGCAAATGCAGCTGGGACTGCTGGAAGGCCAGCCGGTATGGGAATTGTTCTACGCCCGCGATCAATCCGGCGAGCAAATGTATTATTATGACTTTTATCGGTACAACGACGGTGCTTACATCATTACTTATAATTTGCCGAAGAAATAACGCCAAAAAACCGCTGCTGCCTGCAGCGGTTTTTTGGCGTTGTCGCAGAACGCGTGGAATTCGTGGAACATCGTACCGTGGAACATTTTGATCCGTGAATATTACTTCGGGATGCGTTACACTGTGTTCAGGTTGATGAGACACGGCTTCGGATGGAGCACAATTGAATGGCTGCCAAGACTGCCAGCACTTACACACAAGATTGATCTATCATGTATGCTATACTAGAGTATATCAGATTAGTATTGATATCGAGATAGACGGAATTGACGATTATGCGAGAGGGGGCTTTTCAGCCATGAGAATAAAAGTACTCCCAACGATGATGACCGCCGTATTGTCCGCATCTTTGCTTATCGGGGGATGGTATGCATACCGGAACGTGGCGACAGTCCAGCCGTTGGAGCAGATCGTGAAAGAAGTGCCGGGCGTTGCGAATGCGACTCCGGTCGTCGGACGCGACAACGTAACCGTACAGTTGACGCTGAAGCCGGACGCGAACATCCGCAAAGTCTATGACACCATCGCGGAGAAAGGCGATTCGGTCATCGGTAACCGTACGCTGGAGCTTCAGATCCAGAACAAGCAGGCGGATGAGAAGCTTAACGATATCTGGTCGGCCAAGCTGTTCGATATCGCGCAGGCGATGGAGAACCGGCAATATGCGCAAATTCCGGCGGCGATGGTCACGATCGAGAATCAGTATAAAGGCGTTACCGCCACGTCGGAGATGGACGAGACGAACGTATACATTACTTTGAAGGATGGCGAGGCTGTCAAGCACGTGATTTTGCCTCGTACGCCGAATCAACTGGGGGTGTGGCCGAATGCGTAACTATTCGAAGGAAATCGCGATTGGTTTTATTCCGGTCTTGATTATTTTCCTTCAGTTCATCGCCCATATTAACATTATGCCGCTAGTCGTATCCGCCGCGATCTTGACTGGCGTTATCTATGTGGCGCGCTCGCGCGGCAACCTGGCCGCCATTGGCGGCGACCGCAGAACGAAGGTTCGCCCGGCTGCGCCGTTGTCCTTCGAAGAGATCGGCGGTCAGGACCGTGCGAAGCAGGAACTGATCGAAGCGCTCGATTTTCTGGTCCATGAGGAGCAGATTACAAAGATGGGCATTCGCCCGTTGAAGGGCATTCTGCTTACGGGCCCTCCGGGAACGGGTAAAACGCTGTTGGCTAAAGCCGCTGCAAGTTATACGGATTCCATCTATGTCGCCGCATCGGGCGCGGAGTTCGTCGAGATGTACGTCGGCGTCGGTGCGAGCCGCATTCGCGATTTGTTTAAAGAAGCGCGTCAGAAAGCCATCAAGGCGAACAAAACGAGCGCTGTCGTCTTCATCGACGAGATCGATGTAATTGGCGGCAAACGCGACGGCGGGCAGCATCGCGAATACGACCAGACGCTGAACCAGCTTCTGACGGAGATGGACGGCATTCATACGTCGGAATCGCCGCGTATCCTGCTCATCGCGGCCACGAACCGCAAGGAAATGCTCGACGCGGCGCTGCTGCGCCCGGGACGCTTCGACCGCCATATTACGGTCGATCTGCCGGACAAGAAAGGGCGCTCGCATATTCTGAGCATTCATGCCCGGAACAAACCGCTGGCCGCAGAGACGGATCTGGAGAAAGTGGCATCGGAATCGTTCGGATTCTCCGGCGCTCAGCTCGAGAGCGTGATGAACGAGGCGGCGATCTATGCGCTTCGCGAAGAGAGCGATACGATCTCGAACCGGCATTTGTCGATGGCGATCGATAAAGTGATGATGGGCGAGCGCACCGACCGCGAAGCGACGAAGGAAGAACGCGAGCGCGTCGCCCTTCACGAGCTGGGCCATGCGATTACGGCAGAGCTTGTTCGCCCCGGCAGCGTATCCCAAGTCGCCTTGTCGCCGCGCGGTCAAGCGCTTGGTTACGTGCGTCATAATCCGCAGCAGGATCGCTACTTGTATACGCGAGCTTTCTTGGAAGGTCAGATTATGGTCGCGCTTGGCGGCGCTGCCGCCGAAGAGCTGTTCTACGGCGACCGCAGCACCGGTTCCCGCGGCGACTTCGATCAAGCGATGAACATCGTCCGCTCGATGGTGGAATCCGGCTTGACCGAGATGGGCATCGTCGACAACTCGATGATGACGCCGGACAAATGGGCGCACGTGAACGCGGCGATTCTCGACGAATTAATGAATCGCGTCAAGCTCATGCTTAATGAGCAGCGCCACGTTTTCCTTCAGTCGCTTGACGTGTTGATCGCAGAAGAGACGATTGATGGGGACCGATTCCGTACGCTGCTCGGCAACAGTCCGAATGAACCAACTACGCAGTCTGCATAACGTTCGACGCCGTACAGCTAATCGCTGCACGGCGTTTTTGTTTTTCATCCTTAATATGACGTGATGATCCATTATTAAACCGCCTCACCGTCGGTTTGTGTCGATTTTGTCTGCCGCTGCTCCGTCAAGATGACTAATACGCAATTCATTATTGCCTAACAATTGCGACTTTGTTCACAATAATGTCTCAAAAGCGCCTTGAGGGAACAGCTAGCCCATGGGGGGCAAAACGGCTATAATATAGAGCGGATAGATAGCGGATCATCACTTATACTACAAATATACGATCTGCTTCAATGGAGGATGAAACGTTGAACATACGTAAAGTGGGCGTCATTGGCGCCGGAACGATGGGACAAGGCATCGCGGAAATGCTCGCATTCAAAGGGCTTGACGTATATGTGACCGAGCAATCGGCCGAACGCTTGTCGCAGGCGATGAGCGCGATCGGACTCAGCCTGGATAAGCAAATCGAGAAGTGGGCGCTCACGCAAGCCGAGAAGAAGCTTGTGCTGAACCGAATTCATCCGATTCATAAGCTGGCGGACCTTTCGGGATGCGAGCTGGTCATCGAGACGATCACGGAGGACTTGGACAGCAAAAAAATCGTGTTCGATCAGCTTGATCGTCTGTGCGGGCCGAACGTGATTTTGGCTAGCAATACGTCGACGCTTAGCTTGACCGAGCTGGCGGGCGTGACGGCCTATCCGGAACGTGTTATCGGGATGCACTTTGTTTACCCGGTCATGAAGACCGATCTGGTGGAGATTGTACGCGGATTGAAGACGAGCGATGAGACGTTCAACCAAACGAAGGAATTCGTCGAAGACGTCATTCAGAAGAAAGGCGTCATGGTATTCGAGTCGCCTGGTTTCGTGACTACGCGTCTTATCTGCTTGTTCATTAACGAAGCGCTTCACGTGCTCGAGGAAGGCGTCGCCTCCGCCGAGGATATCGACAGCGCGATGCGTATCGGCTATTCGTTCCAGCATGGCCCGTTCGAGATGGCGGACCGCTTCGGCTTGGACTCCGTATTGGCTGCGCTCGATCGGATGTTCCGCGAATACGGGGAGCTGAAGTACCGCCCTTCGATCGTACTGAAGAAAATGGTGCGCGCCGGACATTTAGGCATCAAGTCCGGTATCGGATTTTTCAAATATGACAAGGACGGGGACCGCATATGATCGTATTAGTCATGAACGCTGGCAGCTCGTCGCTCAAGTACCAGCTGTATAATATGAAGAACGAGGCAGTACTCGCGCAGGGCCGTGTCGAGCGGATCGGAATGGATTCCTCCATCGTCACCCACGAGCCGACCGATAAGCCGGAAGTTCGCCAAGTGAGCGAAATCCTCGACCACAACACGGCGGTTCGCAAAGTCATCGATCTGCTGACGCACTCGGAACATGGCGTGCTGAAGGCGATGACCGAGATCAAAGCTGTCGGACATCGCGTCGTTCACGGCGGCGAGAGCTTCAAGCAGTCGACGGTCGTCACGCCGGAAGTGAAGCTCGAGATCCGCAAGCTGTTCGATCTGGCGCCGCTGCACAATCCGCCGGCGATGATGGGTATTCTAGCCGTCGAAGCGAACCTGCCCGGCGTGCCCCAAGCGGTCGTCTTCGATACGGCCTTCCATCAATCGATGCCGCAGGAATCCTTCTTGTACCCCATTCCGATGGTGCTCTATCGCCGGCACAAAATCCGCCGATACGGATTCCATGGCACGTCGCACGATTACGTCAGCCACAAGGCAGCCGAAGTTATCGGTCAACCGCTCGAATCGCTAAAGATGGTGACGTGCCATATCGGCAACGGCGCTAGCTGTACCGCGATTCTCGAAGGCAAGTCGTTCGATACGAGCATGGGCTTGACGCCGCTCGAAGGACTTATGATGGGAACGCGCAGCGGCGACATGGACCCGGCGATCGTGCCGTTCACGATGAACAAGGAAGATCTGACGCTCAGCGAGGTCAGCTCGATGCTGAACAAACACAGCGGCTTGCAGGCGATTAGCGGCTTGAGCAGCGACATGCGCGAGATTACGGACGCGATGAAGGAAGGCGACAAGAACGCGAAGCTGGCCTTCGATATGTATACATACCGTCTGCGTAAGTATATCGGCGCATACGCGGCGGCCATGAACGGTATTGACGCGATCGTGTTCACGGCAGGCGTGGGCGAGAATTCCTCCGTCGTGCGCCAAGCCGTCGTGGACGGCGTTACGTTCCTTGGCGCGGAGCTGGATAACGAGCGCAACAATATCCGCTCGAAGGAAGCGCGGTTCATTTCCACAGATGCCTCCCGCGTGAAGGTACTGGTCGTGCCGACCAACGAAGAATTGCTCATCGCGCGCGATACGTATAATCTCGTGAAAAGCAAGTAATACCGATAAGGGAAGTACTAGGAACACCAAAGGAAGGAAGCGTTGCCCATGAGAACATTGACGACGATTAAACAGATTGGCGGGCATGCGGGCGAGTCTGTCTGGATGGGCGGCTGGATCAACAATAAGCGGTCCAGCGGCAAAATCCAATTTCTGCAGCTGCGCGACGGTACAGGCTACATCCAGGGCGTAATCGTGAAGAGCGAAGTATCCGAAGAGGTATGGAACACGGCCAAGTCGCTGACCCAGGAGTCTTCGGTATACGTGAAAGGCATCGTGCGGGAAGAGCCGCGCAGCCAATCCGGCTATGAGTTGACCGTGGAAGACATCGAAGTCATCCAGCTGACCGAAGAATATCCGATCACGCCGAAGGAGCATGGGGTCGATTATCTCATGGACCGCCGCCACCTGTGGCTGCGTACGCCGAAGCAGCGTGCGATTATGGTCATCCGCGCCGAGATCATTCGCTCCATTCAGCGATTCTTCGATGAGCGCGACTTCACGCTGGTCGATCCGCCGATTCTGACGCCATCGTCCTGCGAAGGCACAACGAACCTATTCCATACGAAGTACTTCGACGAGGACGCATACTTGACGCAAAGCGGTCAGTTGTACATGGAAGCGGCCGCAATGGCGCTCGGCAAAGTCTATTCGTTCGGGCCGACGTTCCGCGCCGAGAAGTCGAAGACGCGCCGCCACCTGATTGAGTTCTGGATGATCGAGCCAGAGATGGCGTTCGTCGATCACGAGGAGAACCTGCGGGTGCAGGAGCAGTTCATCAGCTACGTCGTGCAGTCCGTCTTAACGAACTGCCGCAAGGAGCTCGAGGCGATTGGCCGCGACATCTCCAAGCTAGAGTCGATTCAAGGGCCGTTCCCGCGGATCACGTACGACGGCGCGATCAAGTTCCTGAACGAGCAAGGCTTCGACATCCCATGGGGCGAAGATTTCGGCGCGCCGCACGAGACGGCCATTGCCGAGAAATACGACAAGCCGGTCTTCATCACGCATTATCCGGCATCGTTCAAGGCGTTCTATATGAAGCCGGATCCGAACCGCCCGGAAGTGGTGCTGTGCGCGGACATGATCGCGCCGGAAGGATACGGCGAGATTATCGGCGGCTCCCAGCGCATCGACGATCCGGAGCTGTTGGCCGAACGCTTCAAGGAGCATGAACTGTCCGAAGAGGCGTATCAATGGTATCTGGATCTGCGCAAATACGGCTCGGTGCCGCATTCGGGCTTCGGACTCGGCCTTGAGCGTACGGTTGCGTGGATTTGCGGCTTGGATCACGTGCGCGAGACGATTCCGTTCCCGCGGATGCTCTATCGTCTGTATCCGTAACCGCCGGCACGACCCGGCGAAGAGGAGGGGGAGCGGATGAGTAACGAGATGTGGAAAGCCTACGCCAGGGGAATGGCGTCCGCCATGAACGGCGGGAGCCTAGTCGTTCCGGCCGGCCTACTTCGCGCCTATCCCGGCATCGGCCTATCCGATACCGAATTTCTGCTGCTGCTTCAACTGATGTCATTCCGTCAACTTGAGGGCGTTGACTTTCCAACGCCGGAACAGTTGGCAGATCGGCTTGGCGTGACGCCGAAGACGGCTCATCAGCTGCTAGGCCGTCTCATGAAGGAAGGCTTCCTGTCCATCGATGAGCATGTCGATCCGTTGACTGGCGTGCAGTCGGAGTGCTACAACTGGGACGGATGGGTAATTCGCTCGGCAGAGTGGCTGTCGGACGGCACGCGCGAATCGATGCAGGCCAGCCGGGCAGAACGCGTACCAGAGGTCAAAGCGAGCGATCTGTTCACCGTCTTCGAGCAGGAATTCGGGCGGCCGCTGTCGCCGATGGAATGCGAGACGATCAGCATATGGATCGACCAGGACCGGTATTCGGACGAGTTGATCCGTTTCGCGCTGAAGGAAGCGGTGTTCGCGGGCAAAGTGCATCTGCGATACATTGACCGTATTTTGTTCGAATGGGGCCGCAACCGGGTCACGAGCCCGGAGGAAGCGAGAGCCTATACGCAGAAGTTCCGGCCAGGACGAGGGTAGTCGTTTTCATAGATAGTTCGATCGACAATCCATAGTTTCTATCCATTACAAGGGAAGGGAATTACCCCGAGTAAGAGGAGAAACTATGGATTTTTTGCGCTTTCACGGGAAGGATGGATTCAAGCGACATCGCAAGCGAGCTGCCCGCTGCCCAACCAAGGAACAGCAGCAGGAGGTAGACGGGCGAAAAGCATGGAGGAAACGCCGTGCCCCTCCTAGTCGTTTCCTAATATATTACGAATACTTACGCCTTACGTGTTGCGTCGCCCGATTACCGATTAGACTATTCAATTCATCGATCACGAGGCGCTATACAATCGTATGGATGTTGCATTGCTGATCCGGAGGGGTTTTATGAAAATCTTATTGGCTACCTATTGGCTAATTCCTCATGTTGGCGGCGTTTGGAAGTTCATGTCCCAAATCAAGGAGCATCTCGAAGCGATGGGACATGAAGTCGATCTCCTGGGCAATAGTCCCGATTATAAGAAGTTCCATATCGTTAATCGTGGGCTCGAGCTGTCCAAGGATAAGCTCTTGCCCCTTCTTGATTCTAAGCTGGATGCGGCGAAATCGCCGTTGCTGCATCTTGGTCCGCACGAAATTATTAGACAATATGAAATAGACCGTTATTGCATGGAGCTATCCGCAGCTTACTTCGGACTAGACGGTTACGATGTTATCCATACGCAAGATGTCTTCGCCGCCCGTGCCATCAGCCGCGTGAAGCCGAAGCGGGTACCGTTGGTGGCGCATCTCCACGGCTCCGTCGCCTTGGAAATGATGAACCATTTTGGCATGAACTCTGAGTTGGGGGTGATTGAAAATTCTCCGCCTTGGCGCTATTTCAACTCGATCGAACATTACGGGGCCACTTCGTCCAACATTACGATTACGGCGAACCAGTGGCAGAAAAACATGCTTGTCCATCGGCATGGCGTTCCCGAACACCAAGTGGCCGTCTTTCAGTACGGATTAGATGCGACTTCCTTTTGGAACAAGACGAGCTTGGGCACGCCTATTCAGCGGCCACCGGGTAAGAAGGTGATCATTTTTCCCGCTCGCCTTGTATTTGTGAAAGGCATCAACATTCTTATTTCCGCCTTAGCGTTTCTGAAGCAGATTCGTCAGGATTGGGTGTGCTGGATCGTCGGGGATGGCGATAAACAGGAAGAACTGCAGCAACAGGTGCTGGATGCTTCTTTACAGCAGGACGTGCTTTTTTTGGGGAGACGCGATGACATTCCGGCCCTTCTCCTTCAGTCTGATATTTTCGTCCATTCATGTCTCCAAGATAACCAGCCTTTTTCCGTCATGGAGGCGCAGCTGGCGGGACTGCCGGCGCTGGTCTCCTCTGCGGGCGGTTTGCCCGAAATGGTTGAACACGGCAAGACGGGGTTGATCTCGCCGGTCGGCGACCCGGTCACGCTGTTCCACCAAATCCATCATCTGCTGGAGCACGACGAATATCGCAAGCGGCTGGGGGAAAACGCCAAATCGTGGGCAGTTCAGCACTGGTCGATGGAGCTCATGATTAATCGGCTGCTTCAAGTTTATTCGGCTGTCGTTTCACATTCTGTTTAAGGGGGATTTCCATGCATCCTGTCTTTTGGGTACGGGGCGATTTGTATAACCGGATCTTTGCGGTTCAGACGGTGGATCACGAGCCCCGGGTCGACTATGCGGTATGGAATCATCTATTCGCTGCGCTGCCAAAGGAATACAAGCTGCCGGATTCGACTGTGCTGGCATACGTAATCAACGAATAAGGGGTGAAGCGAGATGGATATTACGTCATTTTGGAGCCGGGTGAATCCGGACTTATTTCTGCAAAATGCGGACGAAGGGTACAACAAACCGATCCGACAGTTATACCGGTCATTGTTAGAACAATTGAAGGTAAACAAAATGCTCGAAGTGGGCTGCGGGCCCGGGGTGGATTTTTTAGGCGCAAAGACCGTTAACCCCAACATGGATTATACGGGTGTGGATATCACGCCACAGATGATTGAGCATTGCCGGCTAAAGTATCCGGAGGGCAATTTCATGGAAGGGAATATTTTGAATCTCCCGTTCGCGGATAATAGCTTCGAATTCGTTTACTGCAAAGACGTATTAAACCATCTTGATAACTGGGAAGCCGGATTCTCGGAGCTCTATCGAATCAGCGGCGGCTTTGTACTCGTTAATTTCTTTCACGGCCTTGGTACGACGACTTTTAAAAAGCGGGAACTGCATGAAGGGTATTTGAACAACATTTTCGATTGGAACGAAGTGATGACGACGTTATCCGCGTTTAACCCGGTGGAGATGAGAATCTACCCAAGGCTTTGTTTGCTCGAGGAAGCGTTGATATTATTCCAGAAAGCTTGATTGGGCGCACTTGTGACGCAATTGAGCCGTGGTCTGCATCCGATTCGTGTATGAGGAGGTGCTTGTAGGATGTCATTATGGGGCAATAATGTGCCGCCATGGGTTTCGATCGTTATACCTTGCTATAATTATGGCGAGTTCCTTGAGGAAGCCATTGACTCTTGCCTCGCTTCTACCCTTCAGGACTTTGAAATTATCGTCGTCAATGACGGATCGACGGATCCGTTCACGGTTGAACTGCTGAAGCAGCTCCATAAACCGA
Source organism: Paenibacillus aurantiacus (assembly GCF_042431225.1). NCBI lineage: Bacteria > Bacillati > Bacillota > Bacilli > Caryophanales > Paenibacillaceae > Paenibacillus > Paenibacillus aurantiacus. The sequence goes on from NZ_JBHMDO010000044.1 coordinate 64,596, forward strand.
AAACCAGAGTGATACATCAGAAGAACCAAGGCGTGTCGGCCGCCTTAAATAATGGGATTCGAGAAGCAAGAGGAAAATATATTTTTCGATTGGACGCAGATGACAGAATACATCCGACATTGCTTGAAAAAGGTACATGGGTCATGGAAACGCGCCCTGAGGTCGGTTTCGTCACCTGCCATTTAAAAATGTTCGGCAACGAATCTTGGACCTGGACGCCTCCTCCGTACTCGTTTGAACGGTTGCTGAACGAAAATATTGTTATCGGAAACTCCTTATTCAGGAAAGTGGCCTGGGAACAAGCCAACGGATTCGAGGAGCAGGGGGATGGGTATGACGACTGGGAATTCTGGATCAAACTCGCTGCCAAAGGGTGGGAAGGATTTCAAATTCCCGAGGTATTGTTTTTCTATCGTAGACATGGTTTTACTAGATCAGCGGAATTGCTGACCCGCTATGAACAAATTAAACGAAATATGCGCCAAAAATATCCCGACCTCTATCAAGCATTAGATCAGGGTCTCTTATCCAAAGGGCCTCATCCATCGAACATGCAAATAACGGATTGGAAATACGCCGCGCATCCCTATGCGACTCTACCCGTTTCCCGGCAAAAGACCAGACTCATGCTTATGATGCCATGGTTGATTGTTGGGGGAGCGGAGAAGTTCTTTCTCGATTTGATTGAAGGACTGCCAAGAGAGCTGTATCACATTACGCTGGTCACGACTTTGCGAGCGGAAAGTCCCTGGTTCGAGCGCTTCGATAGCTGCAGCGATGAAGTGTTTCAAATGCCCCTCTTATTCGACACCCCTGCTCAGATGGAACCATTGATTTTACATTTAATCGAAACCAGGGATATTCAAATCGTGCATATTAATAACAGCGAAGTCGGGTATAATATGCTGCCTCGATTGAAGTCCAAATTTCCTCATGTCAAAACGGTGTCGCTGCTTCATGATTATGTCCCGGAGCTAGCTTGGGATCACGTCCGCCATTCCCGTCAATACGACAATTGGATCGATAAGTACACGATATGTAAAGCTTCATTAAAACAAACCATGCAGGAACTGTTTCAAATCGACCCCCAAAAAATCGACATCGTACCAAACGGCGTCGATACGGAATTGTTCCGTCCCGGGACGACAGAAGAAGTCATCGCGCTGAAGCAGGTCTTCGGTATTCCGTCCGACAAAAAGGTCATTAGTTATATCGCCAGACTGAATACGGATAAAGATCCGCTTAAATTTATTTCTATCGCTCAAAAAATAATCGCTTCTGATACTCATGATCGATATCGCTTTATCATGGTGGGGGATGGGCCGCTGCGGGACCAAGTGGAGCATGCAGCTGCGCCGCTTTTTCCGAAGCTGCTCATATTCGGAGCGAGGGAAGACGTTCATAGTATTCTCAAGATAACGGATCTTTTGGCTTCTACTTCTCCGAGCGAAGGATTCCCGATTAGCGGTCTCGAGGCGATGGCAGCCGCGGTTCCTGTTGTGGCTTTTTCCGTAAGAGGGTGGGTAGATCTCATCGATCCGAATGTAGACGGGCTGCTGATCGCCCGCACGAGCCAAGAGGAAGAAGATTTCATGATGCAAGCTATCAATCTATTGCAGCATGCGGAATGGCACCAAAGCATTCGAAGCGCCGCAAGGAATAAAGTGTTGTCGAATTACACACGGCATCATTTTATTCTTCGTTACCGAAATTTTTATGAGTATTTGCTGGCTGACATTCCGATGCAGACCATTGATTCGATGGAGGAGGAGAACGATTTGGGTCTCGTGCGTGATTATTCATTCAATGAAGCGAATAGATGTGGTGAGCCCTATCAGATGCCCTTTGTACTCCCTGCGGGCGAAGAGCTTCAGTTAACGAACGTTTTTTTGAAAAATATTGTGGTCGGCAATCGGATACAAATCACGGGGACCTTCGGCGTTCATAACATAGGCGCCGATGCGGATACGGTCATAACCATCCGGCTGTACCGAGAAGGCGCGCATCGTAGAGAGTTGGTCACGGAAATCAATCACACGGTGGCAAGTCATGTTACCGGCGTTATCACGTTCAATCATGCAGAGCACGGATTGCATCCCACCCAAAACTTTTTCATGTGCGTGTTAGCCCACGGCAACCACGTCCAGATTTGCAACATTTGCCATTTAAGCGGGGTCGTCTATGCCTAGTTAGGCGTCGTTCTAACCGGTCTATTCAGGTAGCCTCCTTCCTAACCCGGAACGTCAAACAAGCGCTGTTATCCGTCAAGAAGGCGGTTAAACAGCGCTTGTTGCGCTCTTCTCATTCAGTTCTCGGTTAGCGTGATATGCGAAAAAATCTGCGCCCATAAGTGATTGTTGCCGTTCCATTTCTCATCATTAGGCAATTGGAGCGCGCATACTTTGTCGATGCCCCAGTCCAGCTCGACGATGCCAGGCACGGGATCGTGATTGATGATGAGCAGACGAAAATCGTTGGCTACCAATCCGGCGAGAACCGCCTGAAGCTCGATTGTTTGCTCGAACGTTGCTTCCGTTCGGATGTAGAGGATTTTGTTGCTGTTGGCAGCTTTTTCAAGAAAGCGTGAGACGCGGCGGTCGTACTTGGCTTTAATTTCCGGGTAGGCGGCTAGATGAGGCGGGAAGTTATTATGGACGAAGAAGTCGTGATTGGACAGAATATCGTATTCCATCTCCTTCACCAGATAAATTTTCTCGCCAGCCATTCCTTCCACCCTTAGGTGGTTGTAATCCATAAACCCCGCGAAACGGTTGGCCAGCAGCCTTATGACTTGCGGCAAGTTGTACGAAGCCATCCAATCGAGCGGGCCGGCGACATGACGCATACCATGGTGTTCCATTTGAATACCGGCAAGACAAACATCGCCAAGGCTGTAAATAGCGTCGTAAGTCCCTTTCAAGGCGGATAGTTTCAAATCGTATCTTCCTTTCTCTTATAAATGCGTCAGCTTCCTACATCAAATGCGAGATAAGGATAACTTGCATGGTCAATCGTGGACGGAGACGCACATATGGTTACATGTCCGGATGGATATGCCCTTACCCCTGGAAGAGACTCACATAAACTAGTAAGGAACGATTTCACCTTTGGAGGGACAGCGCATGTCCGTATTCAGATTGAACTCCGCCCCTTACGAGAAGATCGATTGCCGGTATATTGAGTCCGCGGACTTAACGATCACCAATAACGGTGGCGAGGAATTCGACGTGCTGGTGGAGCTAGAGACCCCGCATAACGTCATTTTCGTCGGATTGTTCCATTTGGCGCCGGGAGCGGTGGCGGTCGCTCCGAATCTGCCGACGAACTATGGTTCCTTCAGCTTACTGCTTGTCACGAATTTGAATAACCATCATCCGACGGGCGTGACGGTCCACGTCAAAAACCATGGGGCTTTGGTGGCGCTATTTACGCAGGAAGATTGTATCCGGATGAGCTAACGGCAGAAGGGAGAGAACCATGAACATCCTATTCGTCTATTACATCCCGAGCGGGGGCGTGGAGACGTTGAACCGGCAGCGCTGCCTTGCGCTTCGGGAGGCAGGCATTAACGCACACTGCCTTTATTACCAATGGGGAGCGGGCATGCAGAACGCGGGCGACCTCCCGATCTTCGTGACGAGCAATGACATTACCATCAAACAAATCCTGGATGCCGGCAAGTATGACGTCGTTATCGTCACGACCGATCACCAGACGTTCCCGAGATTCCGAATGATGGGTTATCGTGGGAAATTTATACTTGAAATTCAAGGCTATGGACCCCAACGAGTGGCGTGGGAGAAGTTGACCGAAGCCGCTCCGATCATCAACTCGCACGTATCGGGATTGCTCAATCCGAAAACGCCGCATATTTCGACGATCTTCCAAACCTTGTACCCGCATATTCCGCAGTTTCAGTTCAATAACTGCTTCGACGCTTCCTCGTTCACCTATCAGTCGCTGCCAAAGCTTCCTAACCCAGTAATCGCTTGGATTGGCCGGATCGAGGACAACAAGAACTGGCGCGAATTTCTGCAAGTAGGCGCATCGATCGCAGCTATCCGGCCCGAGGTGCAGCTGTGGATGTTCGAAGATCCGTCGCTGGCGAACCCGGTGGAGCGGGAAGCGTTCACGCAGATGATCGGTACGCTCAATCTGAGCAACCGATTAACCATTCGAGCCAACGTACCGAACGCGGAGATGCAGCAGGTATTCTCGAAGATCGGCGATTCGGGCGGCATGCTGATTTCGACGTCCAAGGTGGAGGGAGCCCCGTACGGGATTTTGGAAGCGATGAGCTGTAGGTGCCCGGTATTATCGACGAGTTCGGACGGGGTGTCCAGCTCGATCTACCATAACGAGACCGGTAAATTCTATTCGCTGGGCAACATCGAGCATGCCGTCAAGGAAGCGCTGGAATTAATGTACCATGTGGGATTAAGAGAGCATATTCGCACTCACGCGCAGCGTCACGTGCTGGCGGAGTTCAATCCTTCCCTATATACGAGCCGATTCGTGAATATGCTGAGCGTCATTTGAGAGGAGAGAGGGACGATCATGAAATTCACGCAGAAGAACGGAGCGGCTGCCGGCACGTTCCTGCCTTTCCTCGTCGGCGACGAGGAGATTACGTTGACGTCCGTATTGCTTCCGGATACATCCCCGGGCGACCGCATCGTGCTCAAGATGGAGATCGCGTGGGATAAGCCGCCACATTGGGATACCGGGGAACTTGAAGTCATCCTGCGCCGGGATGCCCCAAGCGGCCCTCTTATTTATTGGACACTGGAAAGTTGCTTCCTCAAGGCCAGATACGTTGAAAGCGAAACGGTTCAGGCGCAAGGCGGGACGCAGTTGTTCTATCTCTCCGTCCGTTCGAAAGAACAACGGGCCCGGATCATCGGTCCCTATTCCTTGCAAGGAACCGTATATGACACATAAGAAACAGCCTTGTTTCCCGGATCGGTCGGAACCGCCGGAGAAACAAGGCTGTTGGTATCGATAATAGACGAATTATTGCGGCTTGCGGAATTGGTACGTTCGAAGAAGTCCTTCCTCGAGGGAGATGGCCGGCTTCCATGAAAGCACGGCCTCCGCCAGACTGTTATCGAGACAGCTATCCTGGATATCGCCCGCTTTGGCCTCCCGATAAAGGACGGGAACCTGCGAGCCGTGGATGTCCTGCAGAACGTCGACGACCCGGTTGACGGAGGCGCTGCTGCCTGTGCTGACATGGAAGGTACCTTGATCGCCAAACCGGATTGCCGCGATATTCGCCTCTGCCACGTCGTCGACAAATATAAAATCGCGGGTTTGTTCGCCGTCGCCGTTGATCGGCAGCGGCATGCCGCGCGCGATACGATCCATGAAGACGGCCACAACTCCGCCTTCCCCCTTAGCGGTCTGTCCCGGTCCGTAGACGTTGCCGTACCGGAGAATGGTGTAATTCAGTCCGTACAAATCGTGATACAGACGGATGTAATGTTCGGCGGTGATTTTGGATAAACCGTAGTATGAAATCGGCTGCGTCGGATCCGTTTCGACCAGCTTTTCTTTTTGCAGCTTCCCGTACACCGCCGACGTCGAGGCGAAGATGAATTTGCGGACATTGGCGCGGCGGCAAGCCTCTAGCAGATTTAACGTGCCCACGACGTTGACGCTGGCATCAAAGTCCGGCTCCTGGATGGATCGCTGTACATCGGCTTGCGCAGCCAGATGGTAGACGACATCCGGCTTAAGCGCGGCGATCATCTCTCGCGCTTGCGGATGACAAATATCCACTTTATGCAGCGTGGCAAGCGGATGGATGGTACTGCCGGTCGATAAATTATCCAGGACGTGGACCTCCGACCCGAGGTTGAGCAAGGTTTGAACAAGACGGGAGCCGATGAATCCCGCTCCTCCCGTAACGACCATTTTCATTTGTTGACCTCCCGCGGGAAATTGATGCTTCATCTTACGTCGGGATGGCGGCTAGGGTGTAGGAGGAGACCCAGCGCGGTGAAATTTCTCCATTTCCATAGAAGGATGGTATTTTTCTCATCAGGTGCTATAATAGGGGGTGCGACGAACTGAATAGCATGGGGGAGCTGGTGATGACCGGCTGAGAGGGGATTGACGAGAAATCCCGACCCTTGGACCTGATCTGGATAATGCCAGCGTAGGAATTGCACGGGCGCGATGCCGCTTCCCCTTTGAATTGGGCGAGCAGGCAGCGGCCGAAACACGCAATAGCGAAGCGTCTTCCGAATCGGAGGACGCTTTTTCTTATGGAGAACAGGAGGATGCTTTATCGCTTCGAACGCTCATCTTGGATATGCAGGAAGGAGCAAGGATGTATGAGGAAGAACGGGAATCGCACCAAAAGCAGTATATGGGGGCTGGCGCTGTTGACGTTCATGCTCGTCCTATCGGGCTGCGGGGCTAACAACGCGGCTCAACCGGACAATGGGAATGCGACCGCGGGCAGCGGCGCATCGACGAATACAGCCGACGGCAAAGAAGCGGAAGGCGCTGCCGGGGACAAGCCGCTGACGAAGGTAAAGGTCGTGCTCGACTGGACGCCGAATACGAACCATACCGGCTTGTACGTAGCGCGCGACAAAGGGTTCTTCCGCGAGCATGGACTCGATGTGGAGATCATTCAGCCGACCGAAGCAGGCGCGGACAAAATGATCGCCTCCGGCGCGGCCGAATTCGGCGTCAGCTATCAGGAAGGCATTACGCAGGCTCGTATTCAGGGCGTGCCGCTCGTATCCCTCGCCGCAGTCATTCAACATAATACGTCCGGTTTCGCCTCTCCTGCGGACAAAGGCATCAAGACCCCGAAGGATTTCGAGGGCAAGACTTACGGCGGATGGGGCTCGCCAGCCGAGCAGGCGGTCATTGAATCGCTGATGCAAGAGGAGCAGGCAGACGCCTCCAAAGTGAATAACATCAGCATCGGCGACGCGGATTTCTTCACGGCCGTGAAGCGCAACATCGACTTCGCGTGGATCTATTACGCGTGGACAGGCGTCGAAGCCGAGCTGCGCGGCGAGAAGCTGAACATGATCTATTTAACCGACTATAGCGACAAGTTGGATTATTATACGCCGGTGCTCGCGACGAGCGAGAAGATGATCGCCGAGAAGAAGGAGCTCGTGCAGGCATTCGTCGCCGGCGCCGCGGAAGGCTACCAATATGCGATCGCGAACCCGGCCGATGCGGCGGAGCTGCTGATCAAGGCTGAGCCGGACTTGAACGCCGAGCTCGTGCGCGCTAGCCAGAAGTGGCTGAGTCCCAAATATCGGGACGACGCGCCGCGCTGGGGCGAGCAGAAACTCGAAGTGTGGCAGAACTATGCGCAGTGGATGTACGACCACAAGCTGCTCGACAAGCAATTGGAAGCGGACAAGGCGTTCACGAACGAATTCCTCCCGCAATAACGACGAACGCGAACAAGACGAAAGGTGGCTTCATTCATGGCTAACGCGTTAGTGAGCATTCAAATTTTACCGACGACACCCGGCGGCGAGAGCGTCATTCCCTATGTGGACCGCGCGATCGACATCATCAAATCAGCTGGCGTGCCGTACCGCGTCGCACCGCTCGAGACGACCATGGAGGGCGAGTTGACGCATCTGCTGGACGTCGTGCGGCAGATGAACGAAGCGATGACGGAGATGGGCTGCGCATCGGTTATCTCCCAAATCAAAATCTACTACAATCCGGAGAACGGCGCTTCGATGGGACGTCTTCTGGAGAAATATCCGGATGGGCAATAGCCGGGGGTTGCGCAAATTAGGCCCTCCGGTCGCATGCCTTCTTGGCTTCCTCGTTTTATGGCAAGCGGCGGTCGCGCTGTTTGCCATCGAGGAATGGATACTGCCGTCTCCGCTGGCAGTCTTTCATGAGATGGGGGCGGAATGGCCGAGGCTGATGGGTCACGCGGCAGCGACCATTCGACTGACGCTGATTGGATTTGCGGCCGGTACGGCGGCGGGCCTTGCGCTCGCCGCTTTGCTGCATTTGATTCCGGGCGCCCGCGCGGGTCTGTATCCGCTGCTCGTGCTGACACAGAACGTGCCGGTCATCGTGCTGGGCGACCTGCTCGTCATCTGGTTCGGGTTCGGCGTGCTCCCGAAGCTCATCTTGCTCCTGTTGGTCTGCTTCTTCCCGGTCAGTGTGTCGATGCTGACCGGACTCCAGCAGGCGGATCCCAAGTTGATGCATTATATGCGTATGATCGGCGCAAGCAAGCAGCAGATCTTTTGGAAGCTGGAGCTGCCGGGGGCGCTCGGCCACTTGTTCGCAGGACTGAAGATTGCCGCTTCCTATAGCGTCATCGGCGCCATCTATGCGGAGGCGCTCGGTTCGAACGAAGGGCTAGGCTACTACATCCGCCTGTCGTCCAGAGGCTGGGAGACGAGCCGCGTCTTCGGTGGCATTCTGCTCATCGTGCTGTTCAGCCTGCTCTTATTCGGCGCAATTGCGCTTATTGAACGTTATGCGGTCCGCTGGAAGGTGCGGAAGGAGGTGAACGAAGCATGATGCCATATGCGTTAGAGCTGGTGGACATCGCGAAGACGTTCACCGAAGGACGCAGCACGAAGCGCGTGCTGGACCATATTTCGCTGCATGTCAAGGAAGGCGAGTTCGTCTCTATCATTGGACCGTCGGGCAGCGGCAAATCGACGCTGTTCCATCTGATCGGCGGGCTGCAGCAGCCGACACGCGGGGAAATCCGCATGGACGGCCAGCGCGTCACGGGCGAGCGCGGGCGGATCGCGTATATGCCGCAATCTGCTTCGCTGCTGCCCTGGCTGACCGTACGGGCCAATATCGTCATGGCGCTCACGATTGCCGGGATCGAACGGGGATCGGCAGAAGCGCAAGCTGCCGACTGGCTGGCGCGGGTCGGCTTGGCCGCGGAAGCCGATGCTTATCCGGACACGCTGTCGGGCGGCATGCAGCAGCGGGTGTCGTTCCTTCGCGCGCTGCTCTCCCCGCAGCGGCTCATGTGTCTGGACGAGCCGTTCGGCGCGCTGGATGCGCTGACCCGTCTCCATATGCAGACGTGGCTGCTGTCGCTCTGGGAAGCGGACCGCCGCTCCGTGTTGTTCGTGACGCACAGCATCGAGGAAGCGCTGCTGCTGTCGGACCGGATCATCGTGCTATCGCCTTCGCCCGCGACCGTGATCCGGGAGATCGACGTGCCGTTCGCGCGGCCGCGGAGCGAGGCGCTGTGGACGGACCCGTCGTTCAATGCATATAAGCTGGCCATCTACGATCTGTTGAAACCGGCGAATGGGTCGGGTACGCCGACGGGAGAGGTGATCGGATAGCTATGATCCAGACGACCAACCGCTCGACGAACCGACTACGTTACATTGACGCCCATCTTCATTTGGACCTATATGCCGCCGCCGATCAGGAACCGCTACTGGAGGAGGCGGCTCGCGAAGATGTGGAGGCTGTCGTAGCTGTGTCTATGCATCTCGAATCATCCCGCAAGGTGCGTGAATGGGCGCTGCGAATGCCGGAGCGGGTCATGCCCGCTTACGGATTTCATCCGGAGCAGCCGCTGCCGGCAAACGCGGAACTGGATCAATTATTCGCTTGGTTGCAGGAGCGCAATGCAGCAGGGGAACAATTCGCGATAGGCGAAGTCGGGCTGCCCTACTACATGCGGACGGAAGCAGAGGAGGCCGGAGCGGCATTCGACGAATCAGGCCATCTGGCCTTGCTGGAGCGATTCGTCCGCTTCGCCGCGGAGACGGACCGTCCGATCGTCCTTCACGCCGTCTACGAAGATGCGGACAAAGCGCTCGAATTGCTGGAGAAGCATCGCGTGACACGCGCCCACTTTCACTGGTTCAAAGGCGCCGCCGCTACGGTGGAGCGAATGATCTCGCTTGGATGCATGGTCTCCATCACACCCGACGTGATCTATGAGACCGAGATTCAATCGCTTGTCCGCTCATATCCGCTTGCGCTGCTCATGACGGAGACCGACGGTCCATGGCCGTTCGAAGGTCCGTTCGCCGGTCACGGCACGAAGCCGGGGATGGTTCGCGCCGTCGCGGAAACAATCGCGGCGGTCAAAGGCATCGCCCCCGAATCGGCAGCCGAAACGTTATACCGGAATGCGGTACGATTTTACGGGTTGTGAGATACCTGCTTACTTGAACATTTATGCGCGAACAAGAGAAAGACCACGAGCCATCGATGCGAATCAAAGGCTCGTGGTTTTTTTGACTTTGTAGGCTAAATGAGGAACATCGCGACGATCGTCGTCGCGGCAAGCCCGATCAGCACCGGCTTCAAGTTGCGGCGGGCGAGCTCGAACGGACTGACGCCGCAGATGGCGGCCGCGGGGATGAGCGCCCAAGGGATGAGCGTGCCGCCGCCGACCCAGATCGCCGCGACTTGGCCGAGCGCCGTCAAGGTGGCCGCTCCGGAACCGATCGCGGATGCGAACAGTTGGGCGATGGAGCCCGCGAGCGAGATCCCGGAGAAGCCGGAGCCGTCAAGACCCGTGATGGCGCCCGTCACGGTCACGGTCACGGCGCTAACCGCTTCGTTAAGCGGCACGTGATGAGCCAGCCCGACGCCCAGGTCGTTGACAATGCCATGAGAGCTTTCGGGCAGTGCCGGCCCGAACAGCGCCGTGAAGCCGGCGTCGCCGAGATAGAAGAAGGCAGCGATCGGAATGACCGGGCCGAACACCTTGAATCCGAATTGGAACCCTTCGATCAAGTAAGCGGTCGTTTGCTCGAGCCCTTTGTTCCGGTGCGCCAGCAGCGTAACGGCGGCTAGAATCAGCACGGCCGTTCCTCCGACGAGCGCGGTCGCGTCGCCGCCCTGCAAATTCAATGTGAACATCGCGACGACGTCGGCGGCGAATAGCAGCGGGATAAGGACGGCGAGGCTTTTTCGTACGTTATCCGGCAGGACGATACGCGTCAGGCCCTCGGATGCCGCGCTGCCGTCCGTGACGAGGCCGCTCCGCCATGTCCCGCGCTTCATGTCTCTTCGCATGTACCAGAATGCGGCGACCGTCGTGACGATGCCCATCACCGCGACGAGCGGTATGCTCGCTTCCATGACGGCAGAGACGGGAAGGCCTGCCGCATCGGCGGTCAATTTGGGCGCGCCTTGAATAATATAGTCCCCCGAGAGCGCGATCCCGTGACCGAATAGGTTCATGGCGACCGCGGCGCCAAGCGCGGGGAGACCGACACGCACGGCGACCGGCAGCAGGACGGCGCCGATGAGGGCGACGGCCGGAGACGGCCAGAAGAACAGGGAGGTTACCATCATGATGAGACCGATGCCCCAATACGCCATTGTCGGCGTGCGCAGAAATCGGGTTAGCGGCTGAACCATCGTTTCGTTAATGCCGGTAATAATGAGCACGCGGCTCATCGCGACGATGATGGAGATGATGAGAATGGTGCCGATTAATTCTTTGATCGCATAGATAAAGCTGTTAAATATGCCGCTGACGGAGCCGCTGAGCGTCTCGGTCGCGATGATGCCGAGGGTGAATATCCCGGCGACGCAGATCAGCGTCGTATCGCGGCGTTTAATAAGAAGTCCCAGAATAAACACGATGAATGCCAGATAAACCCAATGAAGCGCCGTAAACTGGACGTCCATGACAACACCTTCTTCTTCCTTCGCGGATGGTGCTATATCGTATGCATCCGCCGTGCCGGGCGTGTGTCTAGCTTGATAGCGCTATCATGTCGTGAAATTCGGGCTTTCTATTTGGCGCTGTCTGTGTACTCGTACAGGCTACTGCGACCATTTCGCATACGATAGGAACAAGAGGAGCTGGCCGGGGAGATAGGCAGGAGTTAAGGCTGGCTTGTCGGTCGGCGTGGATCGACGAGGGAGGGATAGTACGTGGCCTTGACCCGAGAACAGTTCATTGCGGCGCTGGCCCCGTTAGCGCAGACGGACGAGCGGCTGAGCGGCGTCCCGGCATCGATCACGATCGCCCAGGCGATCTTGGAGTCGAACAGCGGGAACAGCCAGCTTGCCGTGCAGGGCAACAACCTGTTTGGCATGAAGGGAAGGGGGCCGGCGGGCAGCGTCGTGCTGCCGACCAAGGAGCAGCGCCTGGACGGGTCAGTCTATACGGTGAACGCCGCTTTTCGCGCTTATTCAAGCTGGCAGGATAGCGTGCGGGACCATTCGGATCTTATCGCACGGGGCGTGTCTTGGAACCGTTCTTTGTACAGGGAGGCGCTGCATACGGATGGGCGCTCTGCAGCCAGGGCGCTGCAGGAAGCCGGTTATGCGACGGACTTGCATTATGCGGATAAGCTCATTGCGATCATCGACCGCCATGGGCTGGACCGTTACGATTTGGTGAAAGGGGATGTGCCGATGACGGCGGAAGAGAGAGCGTCGTTCGAAGCGTTGGAAGCGAGCGTTAAGCAGCTGTCGGGACTAGTGACGGCCTTAACGAACGGGCAGGCAACGGCCAATGCGACGCTGGCGTCCTTGAGCGGGCGGGTGCAGGTATTGGAGGCGGAACGTGCAATTGCCGCGCCGGCATGGTTCGTGCAAGAATTCGGATCCGATGATCTGGACGGCGTGATCCAGCAGAGGAGCGGTTCGCTGGAGTTTTGGCGTACGCTCGCGGTCGTGCTCCGTCTTGGCCGATCGGGCGCTCTGTAACGGCGTCTTTAGGGAACCTCCCGGAGATCGATTAACGATCAGGCGGCGCGCTTTCGTTGACGGGACGGACATTTTCTGAAATACTAATCCTTGTTGGTTGAAGAACGAGCAGGGACAGGTGAGTCAGTCATGAAGAAGAGAGGCGCCTTTTATTTGGTGGCGTTGGCCATCGCGGCGATGTATTTCTGGAAAGCGTTCACGATGCAGCACGATGGTCAAGAGACATCGCAACCGGGCGGTCAGGAGACCAGCCAAGCGGCGGTGACGCTGACATTCCCGGCGGATCGATACCCCGAGACCGGGGCGCACATGAAGAGAGCGATCGCGAGCGGAGAATCGGCGATCTGTACCATCGACAGGGACGGCGCGGAGGCCAACCGGCAAGCGTCGCTCAAAGACGTGCCGGTCAAAGACGGCTATGACCGCGATGAATGGCCGATGGCGATGTGTGCGGAGGGCGGCGAAGGCGCGGACGTCGACTATGTTCATCCGAAGGATAATCGCGGCGCGGGCGCCTGGATCAGCAATCAGCTGAAGTCTTACGCGGACGGCACGAAGGTGCGGTTCGTCGTGGAATAAGATGCGTCGAAGCGAAGGATCGGCTAACAGCCGGTCCTTTTGTCGCTCATGCCAAGTGGGATCCCTGCGGTGAGTAGTGGCTTTTTTCGTCGGGGTAATAGGAAGTAGCGCTTTCGGAATCGAAATGGTAAGGAGAACCTGCGCGCCTCATGCGGGGCCGTCCTTTTTTCCTGAAACGGAAATGAAGGCGAACGATTCGGGTCAAGCTAATTCTGACGCTTCATGTAAAGGAGAGAGAACAATGGCATTATTTCATAATTTTCCGCTCATGGCCGCCCTGTTGTCGATCGTGCTGGCGCAAATCGTGAAAGTGCCGATCAAGCTCATCGCAACGCGATCGTGGGATGTAGGTCTCGGCTTCAGCACCGGCGGAATGCCAAGTTCTCACTCGGCCGCGGTCGTCTCGCTGGCGACGGCCATCGGCATTGTCGATGGCGTTTCTTCGTCGGGTTTTGCGATCGCGGTCATCGTTAGCGCGATTACGATGTACGACGCGATGGGAATCCGGCGTCACGCGGGCATGCATGCTTCGCTAATCAACCGGATCGCCCGCACGATTCCGATGCTCCATCACGATGCCGATACGAAGAAGCCGCGCGAAGAGTTGAAGGAGCTGCTTGGTCATCGTCCGATCGAAGTGCTTGCCGGGGCGTTCTTCGGCGCAGCGGTCAGTGTGGTGTACTACTGGATCGTATTCGGTTAACTGGCTGGCCCGCGATCTCCATGGCAAACCCAAAGAGCGTCCGACCTGCGTCGAACGCTCTTTTTGTGCTGCATTTCAAAGAAGGAGCATGCCGACGACGCCGCTCAATAATCCGAGCACGACAACCGAAGCAAATACGAACCCCACGACCCGAAGCGGGAAGGAGCGGCGGATCATCAGCAGCGAAGGCAGGCTGACCGCCGGCAGCACCACGAGCAAAGCGGCCGCAGGTCCCGTTCCGAAGCCGAGCGACAGGAAAGTCTGGACGATCGGAATTTCGGCTGCCGTGGGAATGACGAACAGGGCGCCCGCAATGCAGAATACGACGAGTACAAGCAAGGTGTTCCACGACCCGTCCCCGATCGACGGGAATAACCAGGCTCTGGCAGCGCCTAAGGCCAAGACGGAGATGAAATAAGCGGGCACGATATGTAGGGTCATCGTCCAGATGCTGCCGAGCCAGCGTTTCCAGAGCGGAGCGGACGGATGTTCATGCGGCATCGTCTTCTCTACGTCATCCTGCGGCACTTCGACGTCCTTGGCTAACCGCCCGGCCCAATAGCTCACCCCGAACGTAACAATCAGGCCGAAGACGAGGCGAAGGAGCGTGAATTTCCAGGAGAGGACGGCGGTCATGAAGATCAGCGTCGCGGGATTGATCATCGGATTGCCGAGCCAGAAGGCCAGACTCGCGCTTGCCGACACGTTCTTTTTGCGCAAGCCGACCGCGAGCGGAGCCGCGCAGCACGAGCACATCATGCCGGGGACGGCAGCAAGCCCGCCGATAGCGGTGTTTCTCATCGAGCTGTTGCCGAGCACGCGGAGCAGCCAGCCCGAAGGGATGAGCACTTGAACGAGAGAGCCGAGCAGGATGCCGAGCACGGCGGCTTTCCATACCGCCTTGTAATAAGTAACGGCGTAATTCCAGGCTGAAGACCATGATGGGGCTGGCATACCCGCTCCGCCGCCGGTCAAGATGGAGGAGCCGATCGTATGAGATGTAATCGCGCCGAGCGCTTTATGATAATAAGGCCACCACTTCACATAACTTAGGCCAGCCGCGGCGATCAACAGAAAGAGCAAGACCAGCAGGGCCGATTTGAAGTTGTTTTCGGGTGGTTTTTGCACTGAACCGTTAAGCTGAGACATGTTGTTCCTCCCGGTAGCGAATTCGAAAACTTTATAAGTATTCCCCCTTACCGTCCGATTTTTGCGGTAGCTCGGCAATACTGTACGATAGGGACCATGAACTGCCCTCCACTATCATCGGTTTACGAAAGGAACCATTAAACCATGACACAATCAGAACCGGTCAAATTGACGTCGCTATCGACGAAAGGCGGCTGCGGCTGCAAAATCGGCCCGGCGGATCTCATGCAGGTCATCCGAAGCTTGCCGCCGGCAACGCCGAATCCCGATTTGCTCGTCGGGCTGGATACGAGCGACGATGCGGGCGTATACCGGTTGAATGACGAACTCGCGCTCGTGCAGACGGTCGATTTCTTCACTCCGATCGTGGACGACCCTTATTCGTTCGGCCAAATCGCGGCGGCCAACGCGATCAGCGATATTTACGCGATGGGCGGCAAGCCGCTGACCGTACTGAATATCGTGGCCTTTCCGATCTCCACGCTGGACAAAGCGATATTGGCGGATATTTTGCGCGGAGCAGGCGACAAAGTACGAGAAGCCGGAGCGACGCTCGTCGGCGGGCACTCGATCGAAGACAAGGAGCCCAAGTTCGGCATGGCCGTGACGGGCTTAATCCATCCTAAACAGGTGAAGACCAATGCAGGCGCGAAGCCCGGCGACAAGCTCATCCTGACGAAGCCGATCGGCGTGGGGATTCTCACGACTTCGATCAAGAAGGACCGGTTAACGCCGGAGGAAGTCGCCCGGGTCACGGGTGTAATGGCCGCGCTGAACAAGACTGCCGCGGAAGTCATGAACGAATATGACGTCCACGCGTGCACGGACGTCACCGGCTTCGGGCTGCTCGGCCACGCCTCCGAAATGGCGAAAGGCAGCGGGGTGGGCCTTCGCATCGCCCAAGCTCGCGTGCCTCTTCTTCCGCGCGTCCGAGAACTCGCGGAGCAGGGCTTCGTGCCCGGCGGGACGAAGAACAATTTCAGCCATGTCGAAGGAGCGGTAACGTTCCCGGAGGGAATGGATCAGATTGACCGCTATATCCTGTGCGACGCGGTGACTTCCGGCGGCTTGCTTATCGCCGTCAGCGCCGATCAAGCCGATCGCATGCTCGAGCAGTTGATCCAGCGCGGCGTGGAAGCCAGCCTGATCGGCGAGGTGCTCGACGAGCATCCAGGCATCATCGAAGTCGTCGTTCACTAACCCTATCTCGCAAACATGCACGCAAGGGGAGCGAAACGGATTGTTCCAGGACATTACCATCGAAGAACTGCTCGCTCGGCGAGACGCCGGCGAGCTCACCACCATTGACGTCAGGTCGCCTTCCGAATATAGCGATTCCACCATTCCCGGCAGCCTTAATATCCCGTTCTTCAACGACGAGGAGCGGGCCGAGATTGGCACGCTATACAAGCAGACGAGCATTCAGGCGGCGAAGGAGCGGGGACTTGCGATCATCTCTGCCAAATTGCCAGCATTAATTAAAGAGATTGGCCAAATTAAAGGCAAGAAAGCCGTGTTCTGCTGGCGCGGCGGCATGCGGAGCAAGACGACGGCTACCGTTCTCTCGCTGATGGATATTCATGTGTACCGGATCAGCGGAGGATTCCGGGCTTATCGCAAATGGGTCGTCGAGACGCTCGAGACGTTCGAGATTCGTCCGAAGGCGTTCGTGCTTCACGGCCACACCGGGACGGGGAAGACGGCGATATTGCATCGGCTGGCAGCCGAAGGTTATCCCGTCTTGGATTTGGAGGCGCTGGCGGGCCATCGGGGCTCTATATTCGGCGGGGCGGGCATGAAAGCCCGCAAACAGAAGGCGTTCGAAGCGCTGCTGCTGGAGCGGTTAATCGCCCTGCAGAACGAGCCGTATATACTGTTCGAGGCCGAAAGCAAGAGGTTGGGGAAGACGGTGCTGCCTGATTTTCTCATGAGCAAAAAAGAGAACGGCACGCCGATCCGGATCGAGATGCCGATGGCGTCGAGAGTGAAGCGAATTATGGAAGACTACCCGGTGGCGTATAAGGACGAGTATCTGAACGGATTTTACCGCATCAAATCGCGCATCCATACGCCGATTGCCGCCGAGATCGAATCCTGTCTGCAGGCGGATCGGTTCGAGCCGGCCGTCCGGATGCTGCTGGAATCGTATTACGATCCTAGGTATGCCTACACGGCGGACCAGTATAACGCTGCGCCGGCTTGGACGGTTTCGGCCCAGACGCTGGATGAAGCGGTACACGGGGTTAAAGCTTACTTGGATCGCATGGGATAAAGTTGACTATAGAGCGACCGCTTTCCTTTCATTAGGGGCGGTCGTTTTTGATTGGACGGGGGGATGGAACGGTAGAAAACAAAAAAAACCGGGACCCCCTTTCGGGAGTCCCTTTCATGGGAGAGGAGAAACCGGACGAAGAGCTTATGGGGAAACGTAAGTCTTCTCCGCGGTTGTCTACGGCATCTCTCGACGCCGATATCTTAAGCATTGCCAGTTTGGCCAACGTTATACATGGGGGCTGAAATAATTTTTGGACAGTCTCTACGGCGACTTAAGGAGGCGATGGTGAACCGTCGTCGGCAGCAGCCAGCATCGAAGCGGGCCATTTCATTCGCTTCCCTATCCTCTTCGGAAGAGAGTTCGGGTATAATGTGTATATTTGGTAAAAGTAAAGGGGTGAAGTGGATAAATGAACATCGTCGTGCTGGACGGCTATACGCTCAATCCCGGCGATCTGAGCTGGGCGCCGTTCGAAGCGTTAGGCAGCCTGACCGTCTACGACCGCACGCCACAAGAGCTCGTGCTGGAGCGGGCGAAGGACGCGGACGTGGTAATGACGAACAAAACGGCCCTCCCGTCGGAAATGATCGCCGCACTCCCGAATCTTCGCTATATCGGCGTACTGGCGACCGGCTATAACGTGGTGGATGTTGAGGCTGCAGCGGCGCGCGGCATAACGGTGACGAACGTACCGGACTACAGTACGTATTCCGTTGCGCAGCTTGTTTTTGCTTTCGTACTTCATCATTGCCACAGGGTAGCGGAGCATGACTTGGCGGTGCGAGCGGGTCGTTGGACGGCTGGCCCTGATTTCACGTTCTCCTTGTTCCCGCTGCAAGAGTTGTACGGCAAGACGATCGGCATTGTCGGTTTCGGCGGCATTGGCAGACAGGTGGCGCGCGTGGCGGCCGCGTTCGGGATGAACGTGCTCGTGCATACGCGGACGCCGAACCTTGCGCCGGAGTGGACGGCAATCCGGTATGTGGCGTTGGAAGATCTGCTGCGCGAAGCTGACTTCGTGACGCTGCATTGTCCGCTAACGCCTCAGACTAGCGGCTTGATCAATCAGCGGACGATCGGGCTGATGAAGCGCGGCGCGTATTTAATCAATACGGCGCGCGGCGGGCACATCGTGGAAGCGGACTTGGCTGAAGCCCTCCGGGAAGGGCGGATCGCGGGGGCGGGACTCGACGTGCTGTCCACAGAGCCTCCGCCGGCTGATCATCCGCTGATCGGCGCGCCGAACTGTACGATTACGCCCCACGTTGCATGGGCGACGGCGGAGGCGCGCGGCAGGCTGCTTCATATCGCAGCGGACAACCTGGATCATTTTGCGCGAGGGGCTGTTCGGAATAAGGTTGGTTAACTTTTTATCTTCTCTTAAGGTTCAATCTATAAGCTTCTGTTATATTTATGTCATTGAGAGTCAAGCCAATAGCGCCAAGCGCGTAGATGCTGAAGGGAGTTTTATCATTGAGCGACAAAGAACAGCAGGACAAAGGCATACCGACGGGGAACGAGACAGAGACCCGCGAGCAAGCAAGCAACGGGACGGAGGAGCTGCGCGAGCAAGCGGCAGATGCGACTTCCGACCGCGTAGCGCCGGATCAAGCTGAGCGTAGCGTTGAACAAGCTGAGGAAGTTCGCTCGGACGAGCCGTTCTCGGAGACGGAAGAAGCAGCGGAGCGCTCGGATGAAGTGGTTCGGGCGGCAGCAGTCGCGCCTGTGCCGGACAAGCCGAAGAGCGGCAAAGGCTGGATGTACGTCGCGATCGGACTGGCCGTCGTGCTAGCCGTCGTGCTGGCGATACCGAAGTTCGGCGGCGGCTCGGGCGAGGCGATGGCCACGGTGAACGGCGTCAAGATCTCGAAGGAGCAGTTGTACGACGCGATGATCGAACAAGGCGGCGAATCGACGCTGAACAACCTGATTTCGGACGAGCTGCTGAATCAGGAGGCGGAGAAAGCGGGCGTTACGGTAACGGATGCCGACATCGAGAAGGAAATCGCGAATATCAAGAAGAACTTCCCGAGCGATGAAGAGTTCAACGCGGCGCTCACCCAGAACGGACTGACATTGGAATCGTTCAAGAAACAAGTTCCGCCGCAGGTCAAACTTCGCAAAATTTTGGAGCCGAAGACAGGCGTAACGGACGAGCAAGTCAAACAATACTACGAGGATAACAAAGCGAGCTACGATACGCAGGAGCAAGTACGCGCTTCCCATATTCTCGTCGCGACGAAGCAAGAGGCGGAAGCGATCATGAAGCAGCTGAAGGAAGGCGCGGATTTCGCAACGCTGGCGAAGGAGAAATCGACCGATACGACGTCGGCCGTGAACGGCGGCGATCTGGGCTTCTTCCAGAAAGGCGTCATGGTCGCGTCATTCGAGAATGCGGCGTTCGCTCTGAAGAACCCGGGCGATCTGAGCGACATCGTCCAATCCGAGCACGGCTTCCATATCATCAAGCTGACCGAGCATAAGGCCGCGAAGCAATCGACGTTCGAAGAGAACAAGTCGAGCATCAAGGACTTGCTCGTGAATCAGAAGGTCTCCGAGATGGCCAGCACCTGGATCGAAGAGGTGCGTACGAAGGCAACGATCACGAACAAGCTGGAAGACGAGAAGAAGGCGGCAGAACAGAAAGCGTCGACCGAAGACGGTGCGGCCGCTCCGGCGGAAGGCGCGGGCAATGGCGCCGCGACCGAAACGACGAAATAATATGTTCTCCAGTACCCCGCATGAAGCGAGGCGCTGTAGTACGCATAAAGCAACCTCCGGGCCCGATTGGGTCCGGAGGTTTTTTTTGAATAACCTGGCATTGCATGGGTTCGCCCGCTTACCGGCCAATTGCGTGACAATGCCCGCTGGCTACAGAATGCGCTCCCCTACGAACGAAGCGGCCAGTTCGACAGCCAGTCTTGCCGTGCGATGTCCATTATCGAGCAGCGGATTCACCTCGACCAGATCCGCCGATGTCACGATGGCCGCCTCGTGCAGCATCTCCATGGCCAAATGCGCTTCCCGATAATTGAGGCCGCCGCGGACCGGAGTGCCCGTGCCAGGCGCTTCGCCGGGGTCGACGCTGTCGATGTCGAAGCTCAAGTGGACGCCATCCGTGCCATCGGCGACGACGCGGATGGCATTCTCCATCACGCGCGCCATGCCGTAGCGGTCGATATCGTGCATCGTGAAGCAGGCGATGCCCAGCTCGCGGATCAACTCCTTCTCGCCGGCGTCGAGCTCTCTGGCGCCGACAAGCGCGATATGGCGGGGGTTCAGCTTCGCCCCCGGCCCGCCGATCCCTGTAAATCGAGGATCGCCTAGCCCGAGCAGCGCGGCGAGCGCCATGCCGTGAATATTACCGGAAGGGGATGTCTGCGGGGTGTTCAGGTCGCCGTGGGCGTCGATCCACAGCACGCCAAGCCGGTGCCGGGTCTTCGCCGCGGCGGCGACGGTGCCGATCGCCAGACTGTGATCGCCTCCGATGGCAAGCGGGAACATGCCGGCTCGTATGGCCGCGGCCGCTTCGAGCGCCAAGGCCTCATTCATCGCCTGCACGCGGCCCCAATGTTTCAATTTGGCCGACGTACGCCGGTCTGGGTCCGTGTTGGGCAAGTAATCGCCGGAGCGAAGCTGCACCCGGCAGCCGAGCTTCTGCAGACGCCGGATGAGTCCGGCTTGCAGGACCGCCTCGGGACCGGCGGCTGCGCCGCGGCGTCCAGCCCCCCAATCGAACGGAACGGGCAGAACGGAGATCGGGAGTTGCTCTTTCATCATTGCCGCCTCCTCGTTAGCCGCGCTTGAATAGGCTTTTCACGATGAACGTGACGTTGGCGGGGCGCTCCGCTAACCGCCGCACGAAGTAGGGATACCAGCTTCGGCCGAAGGGGACGTAGCTGCGGACGGTATAGCCTTCGCGGGCGAGCGACTCCTGGAGGGGCGTCCGGATGCCGTAGAGCATTTGAAACTCGAAGGCGGTTCTAGGAATCCGGCGCGACCTCGCATACGATTTGACCCAGCGGATAATCGACTCGTCGTGCGTGGCGATGGCTGTATATTCGCCGCTCTCCAGACGGGCGCGTATCAAGCGCCGCATATTGCTGTCCACGTCTTTTTTGGCAGGAAAGGCGATGCTGCCGGGTTCCTTGTACGCGCCTTTCACAAGCCGCAGGTTGATTCGCTCGGCGCTCAGCTGCTTCACGTCTTGTACACTGCGGTACAGGTAAGCTTGAATGACCGTCCCGACGTTCTTCAAGCCTTCCCCGTGCAGACGCCTTACGATGCCGATCGTGGCATCGGTCCACGGGCTATCCTCCATGTCCAGCCGGACGAACAGCCCGAGGCGTTCCGCTTCGCGCACGACGGTTCGGATGCTTTCAAAGCAGCTCTCGGCGTCAAGCGCCAGTCCGAATTGCGTCGGCTTCAGAGAGACGTTGCCGTTTATCTGTTCACGGTCGATGGCTTGCAGCAGATCGACATAGCCGATCTCGCAAACTTTGACTTCATCCAGCGATTGGATACTTTCGCCAAGCAGGTCGAGGGTGACGGCGATGCCGGCATCGTTCAGCCGCTTGGCGTGTCCGAGCGCTTCCTCCATCGTTTCTCCGGCCACGAAACGGCTGGCGCCCAGCCGCATGCCGTACCGCTCGGAGAGCTTGCGCGCTGCGCGGTTGCCGGCCAAGCCGAGCAGCGCTGTTCGGAACAATCGCGTTCCGGCGTCCATACATTCACGCTCCTCAAGCGGATTGGTTTGCATGTCCGGTAGGACATGCAGCATTCCGCTAATGGATTGGTTTGCATGTCCGGTAGGACATGCAGCATTCCGCTAATGGATTGGTTTGCATAAGCGGATTGGTTTGCGTATCCAACCAGAGTTGGATATGCAGCATTCCGCTCACCTTGGACATGCAGTATTTCGCTAGCGGATTGGTTTGCGTATCCAACCAGAGTAGGACATGCAGCATTCCGCTAACGGTTGGTTTGTAACTCCGAGTTGACCTGCAGCATTCCAGTTTTGTCTGACCGCTGACGCTAATATAGGAGTTGTCGTTCGTTTACTCATGTATAGACGGAGGGGCGCGGCGGCATGCCTAAAATGATCGATGCCTGGATTGGGGGGCTGGTTTAACAAGAGCGAAATTGTATGGTACGATAGCAGCAGTCCGGTTGAAAGCAGAAAGGGGAAACAGCAAGTGAGAGTCATCGCAGGGACGGCGAAAGGCCGCCCGCTGAAAGCGGTACCAGGAAACAACACCCGCCCGACGACCGATAAGGTGAAGGAAGCGGTTTTTAGTATGATTGGTCCTTATTTCGATGGAGGACGGGTGCTGGATTTATTTGCCGGTACTGGGGGATTGGGCATCGAGGCGTTAAGCAGGGGCATGGAACAGGCCGTGTTTATCGACATGGAACGGTTGAGCATAGAAGTGATCAAGCAGAACGTGCAGGCCGCGGGCCTAACGCAGCAAGCGGAGATTTACCGCAACGAGGCCGGCAGGGCGATCAAAGTACTGGAGAAGCGGGGAGAGCGTTTTGCGCTCATATTCCTCGATCCGCCATATCGCATGAAAGAGATGGACGCGATGATGGTAGAACTGGCGGATCGCGGTCTGCTCGAGGAGGGTGCCCGCGTGGTCGTCGAGCATGATGCGGATCATGTCTATCCGGAGCAGTTCGGCTCATACATACAATTGAAGCACGCTCGTTACGGCGATATCGCCGTTACGGTGTACCGGTATGAGCCGGGAGCCGGCGAGCCGCAAACGGAGGAACATTAACATGTCGGACCTAGTCAAACGCATCGCCGTATATCCGGGCAGCTTCGATCCGGTTACGCTCGGTCATCTGGACATCATCCAACGGGCATCCAAGCAGTTTGACCACGTCATTGTCGCGGTGTTGAACAATACGAGCAAGAGCCCGCTCTTCACGGTTGACGAGCGGAAAGAATTGCTCGCCGAAGCAATTAAGGATTTGCCGAATGTGTCGCTCGACAGCTTCCGCGATCTGCTCGTACGCTTCATGCGCTCCCGGGGGGCCCACGTGATCGTAAGGGGGATCCGCTCGGTGACGGACTTCGAGTACGAGCTGCAAATGGCCTCGACGAACCATCAGCTCGACAGCGAGATCGAGACGATCTTCATGATGACGAATCCGAAGTTCTCGTATTTAAGCTCCAGCATCGTGAAGGAGATCGCCAAGTTCAATGGTAATGTCAAAGACCTCGTCCCGCCGGGCGTGGAGAAGGCGCTGATCGAGAAGTACGGTTAAAGGTAACATAGCTTCGCTGCGGCTGCCATCAGATTCTGCGAGACGCGCCTATGGATAGCAGGACAAGCAGTCCGAGGGCTGCTGCGAACGCGGTGAACAGCAGCGGGGTGTAGCTCCATAGGGCGGGAAGCTCGGATATCCGATAGCTGATGGCGGCCGGCAGGTGGTCTCCTTGCTGCAGTACCGGTTGGGCGCTCGTCAGCAGCGGCGCGAGAAGCCTCGAAGACGGCTCGGCAATGAATAGCGCAATGACATATGCAAGCCCGGCCTGAAAGAGCCGGTTCACCGCAAGCCGCCATAGGCTGAGGTCGACCGCCCCAAGCGCTCCTCCGGCTTGGAGCAGCGCCGTAACGCCGCCGAAGCTTAACGCGGCCGCTACTGCTGCCGCATTCCAGGTAATGTCGGAGTATGGCGCGGTCGACGTCATATAGGCGCCGATGTGGCTTTCGATGAATGCGGGCAGCAGGCTCGGTGGCAAGCTGCCTTGGAAGAGCGGCGTTGCAAGTTCCACGGCGACCGAGCCGAGGATCATGAAACCGCCGACCGCCATCAATTTGGCGACCGAAGCCGTCACCGCGTCTCCGAGCGCTTTGCCGAACGTGCGCCCGTCCAGCCGGCGGGCTTCCTGCATGGCGCGGGCGGCACGTCGCAGCGCGCCGATGCCGGCACTTGGCGCGACATGTTCCCGCTGCTCCCGGACGAACAAGCTCTGGGCTAGTCCGACAAGCAAGCCGGCCGCCCAGATTGAAAGGAGAATGGCCGCCCCGATTCCGGGCTGGTGCAGAAACCCGGCGCCGACGACGAGCAGCACGAACAGCGGGTTCGGCATGTGCGCGAGAGCGAGCAGCCGTTGACCTTCACTGCGGGACACCGCGTTGCGCTTGCGAAGCGCTCCGGCTGATTCGGCTCCGGCCGGGAATCCGCCGCTCCAGCCGATTGCAACGGCGATGCCAGCTTCGCCAGGCAGCTTGAATGCGCGCCGCATGAGCGGGTGCAGCAGTTGACCGATGCCGTGGACCGCCCCGAACGCAAGCATCAGCTCCAAGAGGGTCAAGAAGGGGAGCAGGCCGGGGAATACAATGTTCCACCAGACGGATAACCCTTGCAGGGAAGCTTGGAAGGCGCCGCCGGGACTTGCGATGATACCGGCTACGACAAGCAGCGACAAACCGGACAATAACAGGGTACGGATCATATGTTTCATCTCCCGGTAATTAAAGTAGTTCCGATCGGGTGACAGGTGAAGGATGGTAAACAGCACTAAAGTGTACGCTTGTCTTAGCCTGGATAGACCTAGTTTCGCGAAGGCGGTGAGTGAATGAACGCGAGGAAACTGCTGACCGGGGGAGGGGCTGCCGGGACGGCCGTTCGCTGGGGGCTGCTGACCGCGGCGGTCATGGCGCTGCTGCTGTACGTGCCTACGCCTTACGCCGCCTATGAGCCGGGACTTGCTTTCTATACGAAACCGCTCGTTCGCGCTGCGCGCCCGGATGAGCCGGGGGCAGGAGCATTTATGTTGACGACCGTTCAGATGTCGTACGCGAACGCATGGAAGTCGATTCGCTCTTTCTGGGATGGCGATATCGAATTGGTTCGCAAGCGGGATTTGTTCCGCGGCGGTTCGAAGGCGGAATTCGTGGAGAGGCAGACGGTCATGATGCGCGGCTCGCAGACGGATGCGGTAGAAGCAGCCTACATGGAAGCGGGCATCCCGTATCAAATCGAGCCTTATGCGGTCGTTGTTTCCGACGCAGGCGCCGCGGGCGGCGCACTTCAGACAGGGGACGAGATTGTCTTCTTCGGCGGCAGACCAATTACCAGTCTTCGCGAGCTAACGTTGGCGTTAGGACGAGGCACCGTTTCTGGACAAGCGCATGTTGCCGTTATTCGCGGAGGGAAGAAGAAGGAAGTTTCGATCAAGCTGTCAGCGGGAGCGACCGCCGATCAGCAGGCGATAGCACTCGGTGTGCGCAAGTTGACCGAGCTGCGCAGAATGCTGCCAGGCAATGCCGAAGACGAGGTCGAGATTCAATCCGGAGAGATCGGCGGGCCATCCGCCGGGCTTATGTTCGCCCTCCAGACGCTGGACGAGCTGACGGAAGGAGACCTGACGGCGGGCTTGCGCGTCGCCGGGACGGGCACCATCGACGCGGGAGGGAAGGTCGGCGCGATTGGAGGCGTGGCCCATAAGGTCGTCGCCGCGCACCGGGCCGGCGCGGACGTATTTCTGGTGCCGGAACAGAACGAGCAGGAGGCGATCGCGAAAGCGGCGGAGATCGGAACCGGTATGCGCGTAATCGGCGTTGGATCGCTTCGCGAAGCGAAGCGGGTGCTGACGGAGGCCGGCGGATAGCCGGCCCTTTACCTTAGCGCTCCACCATGACGGGCGTGCCATAATAATCGCGAAACAATTCTCTGGGCGATGCATTCGGATTGGCCAAAGCGTAGACGGACGTAGCTTCAACATCCATTTGTAAATACCGCCAATCAGATTGCGCGTCCGCAGCGCTGAGCAGCACCGGCAGGTGTGCTTCCTTTCGCATTCGTTTGAGCAGAAGGCGGCCTTTGGGCGTAAAACCGAGCACGCGGATATATTCGACGCCGCGCTTCAGCTTCTCCCGGGTCATGTCCTCCTTGTGGTGGCCAAGCAGAATAGCTAGCAGCGCGCGCTGCAGCTTCGTGCGGGTGTAACGTTTAGTCTTAAGCGACTCCAACAGGGTTTCGAACGTTAACGCGTGCAGCGAAGGGAGTACATTTTTGATCCGATGCTCCAGCCCTTCGGTAACTTCGTGATATCCGGCAAGCGCCCGGGCAGTCTCGGAGAGCAGCTTGTGGAACAATTGGCGCTCGAACAAGCGCCAGCTCACGCGCGCTGCTGAGCCCTTGGCGAGAAGATCTAGCGTTGTGCCGGGCATATACGGGGCGGCACCACCCGTGGAGCCGTCTTCGAGAATAAGCTTGCGGATGGCGGTTGCGCTGGCGATTCGAGCATCGGTAATGTCCGTCTGGGCATAGCCCGCTTTTTCGCGTTTGATCGTGTACGGCGTTATTGGGCTGCCGAGCCTCTCCAGCGCGAGCAGATAATGCAGTCCCAACGTATTATTCGGCTGATCGAAGGCGAAGTGGGCTGCTTCGGCATCCCCCGTGGCGCCCATATAGGCCCGTACGGCGGCGCTGTAAGCAGACGGATAGCTTACCCCTTCGGCGAGCTTGTCCGCGAGGAGCGAAGTGAACACGGGCCCTTCGGCTGCAAGCTCTTGGGCCACGCGGCGCATTGGAGCGAGATCGCCCCCTTCGCTGCCGAAGCACAGCGTGTCTACGACGCCCGTCGCGGCCAGCGTCGCGACCGCGCCGTAACCGAACCATTCCGCGGCTTGCGCGGAGTAAGCGACGGGCAGCTCGAGGACGAGGTCGCAGCCGCCGCGCAAGGCCATTTCCGTCCGAGTCCATTTATCGGCGAGCGCCGGTTCCCCGCGCTGCAGGAAGTGGCCGCTCATGACGGCGACGACCGCGTCCGCTTCCGTTATTTTGACCGATTGCTGCAAATGATAGAGATGTCCGTTATGAAACGGGTTATATTCCACGATGAGTCCGACAGTTCGCACGAGCGTCCCTCCAACGTTTCCCAAGTGTATTTTCACTATATCATGCGAGTGAAAATGTTGACAAAACGATTTAAACGTCGATATAATAAACTTTGTTTGTTTGGAGTGATGATATGGAGATTCATGTTCAGGAACTGGCAAAAGCAGCCGCCCGGTTGCCGTTGAAGGCCGACCTTAATACCGATTGGCTGCAGGAAGTCCGCAAAGACATTCTGAAGTCCGGTCCGCTCAAGGTTGCGCTCGAGGCCTACGGACAAGTCGGCATCGCGCACGTCGAGGGAGAACTTTCCCTGGATTTGGAGATGGCCTGCTCGCGCTGTTTGGAGCCGGTCCATGAGACGATTGTCGTTCCGTTTCACGAACGCTTCAAGCCCGAGAACGCCAAGCACGGCGCCGAGGACGAGGAGATTATCGTCGTGGAAGAGGACAAGGTGGACCTGGAGCCGCTCGTCGAAGAGACGATGCTGCTTGCGCTTCCTTTCACCCCGATGTGCCAGGAGGACTGCAAGGGGCTTTGTCATTCGTGCGGCGCCAATTTGAACGAATCGGCATGCGGCTGTCCGACCGAACGCATCGATCCAAGACTGGCCGCTTTGAAAGATTTATTCAAGGACAACAAGTAGCGCTTCATGCGCTGCCCAATTCTGTGAAGGAGGTGGGAAACATGGCAGTACCACAACGTAGAACGTCGAAAACCCGTCGTGACAAACGCCGTACGCATTTCAAGCTGGCTGTACCGGGTATGGTAAAATGCGAGCAATGCGGAGAGCTTAAACTGGCTCACCGTGTATGTAAAGTATGCGGAACGTATAAGGCGAGAGAGATCATTAAACAATAGTTTCAACTTACAAGTAGTACTTCATCCCACGGTGAGGTGCTATTTTTTTTGTCCGAAGAAGGAATCGCGAAAGCCCGATTCATCGCCGATTTGGCCGGGGTGATTGCTTCGGCACGGCTTATTCTATATACTAGTTAGTACCAGGTTATAATAGCTGCTTGTAAGTTTGGCGCAGCGCACGGCTAGCATTTAAGTTCGATTGCGCCCGCAACCGCCAACTTCGCGGGCGGTTATCCGCCGCAAGGCGTTACATACTGGCTCAACATATCGGCAAAGGTGGTGCGGGCCATCGAACGCGTACCGAAGCGGCAGCGGCATCAGCAATTATCCAAGTTAATCGAAGAGAATCCATTTATTACGGATAGGGAATTAACAAGGCAGCTCAAGGTCAGCATACAAACCGTAAGGCTTGACCGGATGGAGCTTGGTATTCCGGAGCTCCGCGAACGGTTGAAATTGATGGCCGAACGTTCGTATGACGCAGTCAAATCGCTCCCGCTCCATGAGGTCATCGGCGATATCGTCGATCTGCAGTTGGACCGGAGCGGGATCTCCATTTTTGAAATTCGCGAGGAGCACGTATTCTCGCGGACTGGCATCGCCCGCGGGCATCATGTTTTCGCGCAGGCGAACTCCTTGGCCGTCGCGGTCATTAACGACGAGATCGCGCTGACGGCAACAGCCGACATTCGATTCGTGCGTTCCGTCAAGCTGGGCGAGAAATGCATTGCCAAGGCATACGTGCGATCGATTTCGGGCGAGAAGAACAAGGCGAAGGTGGAAGTGTTTTCGTACGTAGGCGACGAAATGGTCTTCCAAGGTCATTTCGTCATTTACCGGTCCGCGGGAGAGCCGATCATCGAAGGAGGGAACTAACTTGCGGGTCGCTATTGATGCAATGGGCGGAGACCACGCGCCTTCACAGATCGTGAAGGGGGCGCTGGCCGCCGCAAGAGAATGGTCCGACACACAGCTGCTGTTGGTCGGGGATACCGCGCAGATTGAGCCGCTGCTTGCAGGCAGCAAGCCGGCGAACGTAACGATCGTGCATGCGGACGATGTCATCGGGCCTGACGACGAACCGGTGAAGGCGGTCCGGCGTAAGAAGGGATCGTCCATGGTCGTGGCGGGCACGCTCGTTCGCGAGGGCAAAGCGGATGCGATGCTTTCGGCGGGCAACACGGGCGCGCTGATGACGACAGGACTGTTGATCGTCGGCCGCATCGACGGGATCGAGCGTCCGGCGCTGGCGCCGATGCTTCCAACGATGGATGATGTCGGTATGCTGGCGCTCGACTTGGGCGCGAACATGGATGCGAAGCCCGAGCACTTGGCGCAATATGCGGTCATGGGCAGTATCTACCGCAAGAAGGTTCATGGCATGAACAACCCGCGCGTCGGTCTGCTGAACGTCGGCACCGAAGCGATGAAGGGCAACGAACTAACCAAGGCGGCGTACGCCCTGCTGGAGCAAGCGCCGATCAATTTCATCGGCAACGTGGAATCGCGGGATGTGCTGCTCCGCAATTGCGACGTCCTCATCTGCGACGGCTTCGCCGGCAATATTTTGCTGAAGACAATGGAAGGTACGGCGAGCGTCGTCATGCGCGGCGTTCGCGACGCTATCATGAGCTCGTTCCTGACGAAGCTTGCGGGCGCGGTGATCAAGCCGAAGCTCGCGTCGATGCGCGCCAAAATGGATTACAAAGAGCATGGAGCCGGTCCGCTGCTGGGCGTGAACGGTTTGGTGCTGAAGTGTCACGGATCGTCGAACGATCAAGCGGTGAAGAACGCGGTCGGCAAAGCCCGCACTGCGATTCAAAGCCGACTGGTCGAAGCAATCGCATCGGAATTCAGCGGGAAGTGAGTGAACAGCATGCAATTATATCCGGTAGGTATTATTGGCACGGGCAAGTATGTCCCTGAACGTATACTGACGAATCATGATTTGGAACAAATGGTGGAGACGAACGACGAGTGGATCGTCACCCGCACCGGAATCCGGGAACGCCGGATCGCGGCGCCGGAACAAGCGACCAGCGACTTGGCCTTCCATGCGGCTGAGGCAGCGCTTCGGGCGTCCGGTGTGGCGGCGGAAGATCTGGATTTGATTCTCGTCGCGACGATAACGCCGGATATGTTCTTCCCATCGACTGCTTGTTTGGTACAGGAGAAGCTGGGCGCGAAGAAGGCGGCCGCTTTCGATTTGTCGGCTGCTTGCTCCGGCTTCATCTACGGGTTGGCGACGGCATCGAACATGATTGCAACGGGCATGTACAAACATGTGCTCGTCATCGGCGCGGAATGTTTGTCTCGCATCACGGATTACACGGACCGCAATACGTGTATCCTGTTCGGCGATGGAGCAGGCGCAGTCGTGCTCGGCCGCGTGCCGGAAGGGCGGGGCTTCAAGTCGTTCGAGCTCGGAGCCGATGGAGGCGGCGGCGAATTGCTTAATGTGCGCGGCGGCGGATCGAGACTGCCGTCGACCAAGGAATCGGTCGACAGCAAAGCGCATTATCTCTTCATGGCCGGCAACGAGGTGTTCAAGTTCGCGGTACGTATTATGGGCGGCGCGGCGGAAGAAGCGCTGCGCAAAGCAGGCATGGACAAGAGCGAGATCGACCTGCTCGTCCCGCATCAAGCGAATATTCGTATTATCCAATCGGCGCTCAACCGCCTGGAGTTATCGGAAGAGAAGAGCATGATCAACCTGGACAAATACGGCAATATGTCGGCGGCGTCGATTCCGGTCGCGCTCGCGGAGGCGGTCGAGCAAGGCCGGGTCCAAGAAGGCGACAAGCTGGTGCTGGTTGGCTTCGGCGGCGGTTTGACCTGGGGCGCGAGCGTGCTCGTTTGGTAAGCCGAATTTATCGTGGAGGTTGAAGTTATGGGTAAAATCGCATTCGTATTCCCCGGGCAAGGCGCTCAGGCCGTCGGGATGGGCAAGGATGTCTACGAGAACATCGCGGCTTCCCGCGCCATCATCGACCGCGCCGACGAAGCGCTCGGGTTTTCATTAAGCTCGATTATTTTCGACGGGCCGGATGAGACGTTGAAGCAAACCGCGAACACGCAGCCAGCGCTGCTTGCAGTAAGCGTAGCGTTGCTTGAAGCGTTCAAGTCAAGCGGCATCAAGCCCGATTTCGTGGCAGGCCATAGTTTGGGCGAATATAGCGCGCTCGTGGCGGCGGGCGTCATGTCGTTCGAGGACGCGGTACGCACGGTTCGGGCCCGCGGCGAATTCATGGAGCAAGCGGTGCCGGGCGGTCAGGGCGCCATGGCCGCAGCTCTGGGCGCGGAGCGCGAAGCGCTGGCCGCACTTTGCGCGCAGGTAAGCGCGGAAGCGGGAGCGGTGGAGCTGGCCAACGTGAACTGTCCGGGGCAGATTGTCGTCTCCGGCACGGCAGCCGGCGTTCAAGCCGTCGTTGAGCGCGGCAAGGAGGCCGGCGCGAAGCGGGTCATTCCGCTTGAAGTAAGCGGTCCGTTCCATTCTTCGCTGATGAAGCCGGCTGCCGACCGTCTCGCTGACGTGCTGGCGGGGCTTTCGCTTAACGATGCGGCTGTTCCGGTCGTAGCTAACGTGACGGCCGAAGCGGTCGCCGGCAAAGACGACATCCGGCGCTTGCTCGCCGAGCAGGTATATTCGCCAGTACTTTGGGAAGACAGCGTTCGCTATCTGATCGCCCAAGGCGTCGACACCTTCTATGAGATCGGCAGCGGCACGGTGCTGGCGGGGCTGATCAAGAAGATCGACAGGTCGGTTACGGTTATTTCCGTTAACACCGCGGCCTCGGCCGAAGCGGTAACTGCCGGGTAATCGGGCGGGCTACAGTTGAACGTAAAAGGAGGATATCCACTTGTTTGGATCACTTACAGGCAAAACGGCGCTGGTCACCGGTGCTTCCCGCGGAATCGGACGGGCGATCGCGATCGCCTTGGCTGAGGCTGGCGCGGATGTCGCCATAAACTACGCGGGCAGCGAAGCGTCGGCAGCCGAGACGGCGCGAGCGGTCGAAGCGCTTGGCCGCCGTTCTTTGCTCATTCAAGCGAACGTCGGCAAAGCGGCCGAGTTCGAAGCAATGGTCAAGCAGGTTGTCGATACGTTCGGTGCGATTGACATTTTGGTTAATAATGCCGGTATTACGCGCGACAACCTTATCATGCGCATGAAGGAAGAAGAATTCGACGAGGTCATCGAGACGAATCTGAAAGGCGTATTTAACGGTATTAAGGCCGTTACGCGCCCGATGATGAAGCAGCGTTCGGGTCGGATTATTAATATTTCCTCCGTCGTGGGAGCGCTCGGCAATCCTGGGCAGGCTAATTATGTAGCGGCGAAGGCGGGCGTCATCGGGCTTACGAAATCTACCGCGCGGGAGCTGGCTTCCAGAGGGATTACGGTCAATTGTGTCGCCCCTGGGTTCATCCAGACGGACATGACGGACAAACTGCCGGAAGAAGCGCGCGCGAAGCTCTCGGAAGGTATTCCGCTCGCGAGGCTGGGCCAACCGGAGGATATCGCCAACGCGGTGCGATTCTTATCGTCCGATTCGGCATCGTACATGACAGGCCAAACCATTCATGTCGACGGCGGAATGTACATGTAGCCGAAGTCACGGGTGCTTAAACGCTTTCAGACGGGCACCGTGTCATGTATGGCATTTTGTCCTCAATTCTCGTATAATACTTTGGAGGAGGTGAACCGGATGTCCGATGTATTGGAACGTGTGAAGCGCATCGTTATCGACCGCCTTGGCGTTGACGAGTCTGAAGTTACGCTCGAAGCGTCGTTTAAAGACGACCTCGGCGCTGACTCTCTTGACGTCGTAGAACTCGTCATGGAGCTGGAAGATGAATTCGATATGGAAATCTCTGATGAAGATGCAGAGAAAATCACCAGTGTGGGAGAAGTTGTAAACTACATACAATCTCATACGTAAGATTTTGGACGAGTCCCGTTGTAACAGACGGGACTTCTCTCCATCTTGCGCTTCATTTTTATCCAGGACCACCCGAATATATTAGCAAGCGCTTATCGCGATTTTCATAGATTACATACAGCGCATCACCGTGTTTGCATTAGCAGTTCAACCAAGAGGTGAAGAGAATGAAGCATAGAGTCGTAGTGACAGGCATGGGCGTGATGACAGCGCTCGGCTCCGAGTTGCAGCAGTTCTGGGGTAATCTGATGGAAGGCAAATCCGGCGTTTCGCACATTGAAGCGTTCGATGTTTCCGAATATCCGACCCAGATCGCGGCGGAAGTGAAGAATTTCAACCCGGAAGATTACGGGATTGATAAGAAAGAAGCGCGCCGGATGGACCGTTTCGTCCAATTTGCCGTCGTTGCGAGCCAATCGGCCGTGAAGGACGCGAAGCTTGCTATTGGCGAGAATGTCGATCCTGAGCGGGTAGGCGTTATGGTTGGTTCAGGCATCGGTGGTCTTGGCACGTGGGAAGACCAGCATAATATTTTGCTCGAGAAAGGCCCGAAGCGCGTTAGTCCGTTCTTCATCCCTATGATGATCGCGAACATGGCATCCGGCCAAGTATCGATGGCGACAGGCGCCAAAGGCCCGAATAGCACGGCTGTTACGGCCTGCGCGACGGGAACCCACTCCATCGGCGATTCCTACAAAATGATTCAGCGCGGCGACGCGGACGTTATGATCTGCGGCGGCGCGGAAGCAACGATTCGCCCGACGGGGCTTGCGGGCTTCTGTTCGATGCGCGCGATGTCCACGCGTAACGACGAGCCGGAGAAGGCAAGCCGCCCGTTCGACACGGGACGCGACGGATTCGTCATGGGCGAAGGCGCAGGCGTTCTTATTCTGGAATCCTTGGAGCACGCGCAGCAGCGCGGCGCCCACATTTATGCGGAAGTAATCGGCTATGGGATGAGCGGCGACGCCCATCATATGACGGAGCCGGATCCGGACGGCGCTGCGCGCTGTATGATCCGCGCTTTGAAGGACGGCGGACTTGAGCCTTCCCAGATCGATTATATCAACGCACACGGCACGTCGACGCCGGTAGGCGACAAGTCCGAGACGAGCGCGATCAAGAAGGCATTCGGCGACCATGCATATAAGGTGGCCGTCAGTTCTACCAAATCGATGACCGGCCATTTGCTCGGCGCGGCCGGCGGCGTAGAAGCGGTTATTCTCGGCTTGACTCTGCAGAACGGCATTATCCCGCCAACCATCAACCTTGACGATCAGGATCCGGAATGCGACTTGGATTATGTTCCGAACACGCCTCGTCAAGCGGACGTTCGCATTGCGCTTTCGAATTCATTCGGATTCGGCGGCCACAACGCGACGATTATTTTGAAGAAATATGAAGCATGATGCATTCGAGGAGCTGCAGCAGCGTCTGCAGCTTCGTTTCCGCAAACCGCGCCTGCTCCGGCAGGCATTCACGCATACATCCTATGTCAACGAGCATCGGAAGAGCAGCGCGGAGCACAACGAGCGGCTGGAGTTTCTGGGGGACGCGGTTCTTCAGTTAACGGTATCCGAATACTTGTACCGGACGTTCCCGGAACGGCCGGAAGGACAGTTGACCCGTATGCGCGCATCGATCGTATGCGAGCCGTCGCTGGCGCGGTTTGCGGAAATGCTCGAACTGGGCGCTCATGTACTGCTCGGCCGCGGGGAAGAGCAGCTAGGCGGTCGCCAAAGACAAGCGTTGTTGGCGGACCTGTTCGAGTCCTTCGTCGGCGCCATATACCTCGATCAAGGGTTGGAGGCGGTACAAGCCTTCTTGAAGACCTACATGTTCCCCTATATCGACGGTGACGGCGGATTGCTCGTGAAAGACTACAAGTCGATGCTTCAAGAGAAGGCGCAGCACAACAATATGGGGCTGATTGAATATCGCATCGCGGAAGAGCGGGGGCCTGCCCATGACCGTGAATTCGTCGCGGAGGTATCGATCGGCGAACGCGTGCTCGGCTCCGGCATTGGACGCACGAAGAAGGAAGCGGAACAGCAAGCGGCCGCGGAAGCCTGGCGCAAGCTCGGCAGCGAGGCGTAACGCCGTTATCCTTATAAAGCCATGCATGATCCCGGTCTGCTCCGCAAACCGGGATTTTTTAACGCTCGGGCAGCAGGATACGCCAGTGAAAACAGCCTGTCCTTTTCAGACAAGTATGGTACAATAATCGTTGAGGTGAAGGCATAGGCTATGTTCCTGAAAAGGATAGAACTTGCGGGTTTCAAATCGTTCGCCGATAAGACGGAACTGGAATTCGTCCGGGGCATTACGGCGGTTGTCGGCCCGAACGGCAGCGGAAAGAGCAATATCAGCGATAGCATTCGCTGGGTGCTTGGCGAGCAGAGCGCTAAGAGCCTGCGCGGCGGGAAGATGGAGGATATCATTTTCGCCGGCAGCGATGCACGCAAAGCGGTCAACTTCGGGGAAGTATCGCTTACGCTGGACAACAGCGATAATGCGCTGCCGCTCGAATATAATGAGGTCACCGTCACAAGACGCGTTCATCGGAGCGGCGACAGCGAATATATGATCAACAAACAGCCATGCAGGCTGAAAGATATTACGGAACTGTTCATGGATACGGGGATCGGCAAAGAGGCCTATTCCATCATCGGGCAGGGCCGCATTGAAGAGATCTTAAGTACGCGCTCGGAAGATCGCCGGGGTATTTTCGAAGAGGCTTCCGGTATCGTGAAATATAAGTCGCGCAAGCGAGAAGCGCAGCGGAAGCTGGACGATACGGAGCAAAATTTGCTGCGCATTCATGACCTGGTATCGGAACTTGAGGATCAGGTCGAACCGTTGAAGGAGCAGTCGGAGAAAGCGCGGCTGTACAAGGAACTGCGCGAGCAGCTGAAGAGCTCTGAAATCTCCATGTACGTGCACAATATCGAGACGGTCCATCGTTCATGGACGGAAGCAAGCGAGAAGTTGAAGAAGCTGGAGAACGAGCAGCTCGCGCTGACGACCGTCGTGAGTAAGCATGATGCCCTGCTCGAGAAGGATCGCCTCAAGCTGCGTGAAATCGAGGAGACGCTGGATCGTCTGCATGAATCAATGCTTCAATACAGCGAAGAGTACGAGAAATGCGAAGGTTATGGCGAGGTGCTGAAGGAGCGGAAGAAGAATCTCGAGCAGAACCGGACGCAGCTGGAAGGCTCGATCGGCGCGCTGACCGAGCGAATCGCGTCGCTTACGAAGGAAGAGGCCGAGTTCCGTGGCAAGGCGGCTGCGCTCGAAGCGGAGCTGACCGATCTGCGTGGACGCTTGCTGTCAGAGGAAGCGCGTCTGCTTGGCGCCGCGGCGGCGAATTCGGGCGAAGCGGAGGAATCGCTGAAGAGCGAGCTGCTTGAAGTGATGAGCGCGATGGCTCAGCTACGCAACGAGATCCGTTATGCAGGCCAGCAGGAGGAAGCGCTCCAGCGGCGTATGGAACGGTTATCTGAGGAGCAGTCGAAGTGGCAGGAGCAGCATGGGAAACTCGAGGCTCGCAGAACCGATCTGAAAGCTAGATTGGACGCAACGTTGGCGGATATCGCCAGCGCCCGCGAGAAATATACGGCAGAGCAAGAAGGACTGCAAAACGGTCAGAAGCTCCTGGAAGAGGCGCAAGCTGCCGCCCGCAAGTGGGAGCAGAAGCTGGAAGCGCTTCGCTCGCGGCGCGATACGATGAAAGAAATGCAAGAAGGTATGGACGGCTTTATGCAGGGCGTTCGCGAAGTGTTGAAGGCTTCGCGCAGGTCCAGCGGCGGATTGGAAGGCGTGCATGGCGCTGTTGCCGAACTCATTCGCGTTCCGGCACGGATCGAGACGGCGGTCGAGACCGCGCTTGGCGCTGCGCTGCAGCATATCGTCATGACGGACGAGCGTTCGGCGCGAGCCGGGATCGCTTTCCTGAAGCAGCGACAGCTCGGCCGTGCAACCTTCCTGCCGCTAGACGTCATCCGCGGCCGTAGCGTGCCGGAACAAGATAAACGCATGGCAGCAAGCGTCGAAGGCTTCGTCGGCGTGGCCGCTGATCTGGTCAGCAGCGAACCGCGCTATGCGTCCATCGTCGAGAACCTCCTCGGCAACGTCCTGCTCGCCGAGACGCTGGAGCAAGCGAACCGAATCGCAGCCAAATGTCAATACCGGTTCCGCGTCGTCACGCTTGAAGGCGACGTCGTCAATGCCGGCGGCTCCATGACCGGCGGCAGCTTGCAGAAGAAAGGCGCGAGCCTGCTTGGACGGACGCGTCAAATCGAAGAGCTGGATGCCGAAGTGAAGACGACGGATCTACAGCTCGTCAAACTGCGGGACAACATATCGGATTTGCGGAAGGAACAATCGATCCGCACGCAGAATATCGACGAACTTCGAGGCAAGGGCGAGCAGCGGCGCATCGAAGAGCAGCATCTGCGCGCCGAGCTGCAGCAGCTCGAGAACGAGAACCGACACTTGAGCGAACAGCGGCAGCTGTTCGAATCCGACAGCACGGGACATCGCTCGGAGCGCGATCAGTTGAAGGCCTCTGCGGCCGATGCCGAGCGCAAGCTGAGCGAGATGACCGCGCAGGAAGCGAAGCTTCAGGAAGCGATTCGGATCGCCGAGGAGCAGCGTAAGGCGAACGAATCGGCCAAGGAGCAGCTGCAGGATCAGCTGACCGATCTGAAGATCGCGGTCGCGAAAGCCGAGCGGGAGAAACAGGCGTTCGACGATCAAGCTTCCCGTGTTCGAGCCGATATCACGCGTTCGAAGCAAGAACTGTCCGGATTGCGAGACATGTTCGCCAGACAGAACGAAGACGGCACGCAGCACGCGGACGAGAGCGTGCGTCAGACCGAACAACTGAACGCGCTTCGCATCCAGAAAGAGAAGTGCGCGGAGCAGACGGATCTGAAACGGGCCGAACGGGCGGAAATGATGCGCGAGCTCGAGCAGGGCGAGAGCGAGACGAAGGAACAGCGCACGCAGCTTCGCAATGTGGAAGAACAGATGCGTCAGACCGAAATCGCGGCGAACCGTCTCGATGTCGAGCTCGACAACCTGCTGCGCAAGCTGAGCGAGGAATACGAGCTCAGCTATGAGCTGGCGAAATCCAAATATCCGGTCCCGGAAGATGTGCAGGCGCTGCAGAACGAAGTGCGCGACTTGAAGCGCCGAATAAGTTCGCTGGGCGAAGTGAACTTGGGCGCGATCGACGAGTATGAGCGGGTCAAGGAACGGTACGAATTCCTGGATGAGCAGAAGAACGACCTGATCGAAGCGAAGACGACATTGTATCAGGTCATTCGCGAGATGGATGATGAGATGTCGAGACGTTTTACCACGACATTCGAGGCGATTCGCGGGCATTTCGTCGTCGTGTTCGCGAAACTCTTCGGCGGCGGCCGGGCGGATCTGATCATGATCGACCCGGATCGGGTGCTGGATAGCGGCATCGACATCGTCGCGCAGCCGCCTGGGAAGAAGCTGCAGAATCTGCAGCTTCTGTCCGGGGGCGAGCGGGCATTAACCGCGATGGCGCTGCTGTTCGCGATCTTGCAGGTGAAGCCGGTACCGTTCTGCGTGCTCGACGAAGTCGAAGCGGCACTGGACGAAGCGAACGTCGCGAGGTTCGCGCAGTATCTGCGCGAGTTCTCCGAGCTAACGCAGTTCATCGTCGTAACGCACCGCAAAGGCACAATGGAAGAAGCGGACGTCCTGTACGGTGTCACGATGGAGGAAGGCGGGGTCTCGAAGTTGGTCTCCGTCAAACTGGAAGAAGAGGATCGGTTCTCCGCGGAGAGCGCCTAAGGCGGCTGAGAAAGGTCGGTCAAGTCGTACGACCGGTATAGAATACGATAAGCGGCGGCGGATCGGATGTAGCGGATCCGCTGCTTTACGCTTTCGGCACCATTTGGATGGAGGGATAACGTGAGTTTTTTCAAGAAACTGAAAGAAAGCATCTCGCAGAAGACCGAGAGCGTTACGAATAAGTTTAAGGAAGGGTTGACCAAGACCCGCACCGCTTTCGTCGAACGCGTTGAAGAATTGATTTTGCGCCGCAAAAAGATCGACGAGGCGTTCTATGAGGAACTAGAGGAAATTCTGATCGGAGCCGATGTAGGTGTCAACACGGTCATGACGCTGATCGATGAACTGCGTGTCGAAGTGAAGAAGCGCAAGATCGAAGACGCTTCCGAGCTGCAGCCGGTGCTCTCCGAGAAGCTGACCGGCTTGCTCAAGGGTGACGAGGATAACAAGTTGAATATGGCGCCTAGCGGACTGACCGTCATCTTGTTCGTCGGCGTCAACGGCGTTGGCAAGACGACGACGATCGGCAAGCTCGCGCACAAGTTCAAGAGCGAAGGCAAGAAGGTACTGATGGCGGCGGGCGATACGTTCCGTGCAGGCGCCATCGAGCAGCTCGAAGTGTGGGGGCAGCGCGTCGGCGTGGATGTCATCAAGCAGTCGTCGGGCGCAGATCCTGCCGCGGTCATGTACGACGCCGTTCAGGCGGCCAAACAGCGCGGGGTGGACGTATTGCTATGCGATACGGCCGGACGCCTGCAGAATAAGACGAATCTGATGGATGAGCTGAACAAAATCTTCCGTGTCATTCAGCGCGAAGTGCCGAATGCGCCGCATGAAGTGCTGCTCGTGCTCGATGCGACGACAGGCCAGAACGCGCTCAGCCAAGCGAAGCTGTTCGGCGAGAAAAGCGGCGTATCGGGACTCGTGTTAACGAAGCTCGATGGCACGGCGAAAGGCGGCATCGTCATCGCTATCCGAAATGAGCTGCAGCTGCCGGTCAAGCTGGTCGGTCTGGGCGAGAAAATGGACGACCTGCAGGAATTCGATTCCGAGCAGTTCGTTCACGCGCTGTTCGCGGGTCTCATTCAGTCGGCAGAAGGCGAAGAGACGGAATCGTAAAAAGTGACAAGGG
This sequence comes from Paenibacillus aurantiacus, assembly GCF_042431225.1. NCBI lineage: Bacteria > Bacillati > Bacillota > Bacilli > Caryophanales > Paenibacillaceae > Paenibacillus > Paenibacillus aurantiacus. The sequence goes on from NZ_JBHMDO010000044.1 coordinate 104,597, forward strand.
AAAATGCTTGACAGCGACATGCCGGATGGGCTATGATAAACGTCGTGGTTAAGACGTGTAAAGGTCTTGCCCTTGACGGAGGGGGAATGACGGTGGCGGTACAAGGACCCGATGCCCTTGCTAAGACGACCCGGATCAACATGCTGTTCGATTTCTACGAGCCGCTGTTGACCGAGAAACAGCAAATCTTTCTCAAATATTATTTTCACGACGATTACTCCCTCGGGGAAATCGCCGCCGAATTCGAAGTGAGCCGCCAAGCGGTCTACGAGCACATCAAACGCGCGGAGACCGTGCTGGAAGGTTACGAGAGTAAGCTGAAGCTGCTTGCGAAGCATGATGCGCGACAGCAATGGCTAAGCGAGCTGGAAGCTTGCGCGATCGAATCAGATGGCATGCTGAACAAACGGATAACCGCCGTCGCGGATGGTTTGCGCATGATCGAATCGGGCGGGATGGAGACGAACGGGAACGAATAAGCATTACATATAAGCATTAAGCGAGGTGACGGTCATGGCATTCGAAGGATTAACAAGCCGGTTGCAGAATGTGTTCGGCAAGCTGCGCGGCAAAGGCAAGCTGAGCGAGGATGACGTAAACGAAGCGATGCGCGAGGTGCGCCTTGCCTTGTTAGAAGCCGACGTCAACTTTAAAGTTGTCAAAGATTTCATCGCGAAGGTGAAAGAACAAGCCGTTGGCGCGGAAGTCACGAAGAGCTTCACACCCGGAATGGTCGTCATCGACATCGTAAACAAAGAATTGACCGAGTTGATGGGCGGCACGCAGAGCAAGCTGGCGAAGTCGAACCGTCCGCCGACGGTCATCCTGATGGCAGGTCTGCAGGGTGCCGGTAAGACGACTTCTTCCGGCAAACTGGCCAAAATGCTGATGAAGGACAAGCATCGTCCTTTGCTTGTCGCCTGCGACATTTATCGTCCAGCCGCGATTAAGCAGCTTCAGGTACTCGGCGAAGGCATAGGCGCTCCGGTCTTTACGATGGGCGACAAGACGTCGCCGGTCGAGATCGCTCGCGCGGGTCTTGCTCACGCGAAGGAGCACGGCAACGATTACGTCATTATCGATACCGCAGGCCGCTTGCACATCGACGAAGCGCTGATGGAAGAGCTTCGCATGGTGCATGAGGTGACGAAGCCGGACGAAGTGCTGCTCGTTGTCGACGCGATGACAGGTCAAGAAGCGGTCAATGTCGCACAGAGCTTCCACAGTCAATTGGAGCTGACAGGTGTCGTACTCACCAAGCTCGACGGTGATACTCGTGGCGGTGCCGCATTGTCGGTCAAAGCCGTTACGGGCACGCCGATCAAATTCGTCGCCACCGGCGAGAAGATCGAGCCGCTCGAGCCGTTCCATCCGAGTCGGATGGCATCGCGGATTCTGGGCATGGGCGACATGCTCTCCCTGATCGAGAAGGCGCAGTCGAACATCGATGCCGAGAAGGCCGCTGAGATGGAACGCAAAATGCGCACGGCAGAATTCACGTTCGAGGATTTCCTGGAACAGATGGAACAGGTGCGCAATCTTGGACCGCTTGATCAGTTGCTCGACATGCTTCCAGGCATGGGCAAAGTGAAGGAAATGAAAAACGTCAAGGTGGACGAGAAGCAAATCTCCCGCGTCGAGGCGATCGTGAAGTCGATGACGAAGGAAGAGAAGCAGAAACCCGAAATCTTGAATCATAGCCGCCGCAAGCGGATCGCCGCGGGCAGCGGCACGTCGATCGCCGAGGTCAATCGCTTGATCAAGCAGTTCGACGACATGAAGAAAATGATGAAGCAGTTCTCGTCCATGATGGGACCGAAAGGTCCGAAGGGCGGAATGAAGGGCTTGAAGGGCATGAAAGGGATGTTGGGCAAAGGGATGAAATTCCCGTTCTAATCTTCCCATCTCTACTATTGTAAGGAGGTGAAACACAATGGCAGTACGTATTCGTTTGAAACGTATGGGTGCGCACAAAGCGCCTTTCTACCGCGTAGTCGTATCCGACTCCCGTTCCCCGCGTGACGGTCGCTTTATCGAAGAAATCGGTACTTACAACCCGGTTGCACAACCGGCTCAAGTAACGATCGACGAAGAGAAAGCACTGAAATGGCTGAACACTGGAGCGCAAGCTTCCGATACGGTTCGCAACCTGCTCTCCCAAGCAGGCGTTCTTAAGAAGTTCCATGAATCGAAGCTTCAGAAATAATATTTCTAAAGCGGAGGCCGCTGCATGAAAGAGTTAATTCTTGTCATCGCGAAGGCTCTTGTGGATCACCCCGAGGACGTGCGCGTCGACGTGAAAGAGGACGATCGCGGCACCGTATACCGGCTTACCGTTCACCCCGGCGACGTCGGCAAAGTGATCGGCAAGCAAGGACGGATTGCAAAGGCGCTCCGGACGGTCGTTTCCTCGGCGGCCGTTAAGACGGACAAGCGCGTCATGGTCGATATTGTTTCATAGCGATCGTACATCGAAGCAGGGTTAGGATACCTTATCCTAGCCCTTTTTCGATGGAACAATAAGCATGCAGGAAAGGGGCAGTCCCAATCATGAACGAACAAGATATGCTTACCGTAGGCAAAATCGTTAACACCCACGGCATCCGGGGGGAGCTGAAGGTTATCTCGCAGACGCATTTCGCCGATGAGCGTTTTGCGCCGGGCAGCAAGCTCGTTATCGAACACCCTGAGACGAAACAGCGAATGAACATCGAGATTACCGGCGCGCGCGAGCATAAGGGCATGTTTATGATCAAATTAGCTGGTTACGATAATATAAACGATGTCGAAAAGTATAAAGGATGGGAAATCAAGATTTCGAAGGATAATCTCGGCGAGCTGGAAGAAGGCGAGTATTATCACTACGAGATCGTCGGCTGCAAAGTCGTGACCGAGGAAGGGCAAGAACTCGGCGTCATTACCGAAATTTTAAGCCCAGGCGCGAATGATGTCTGGGTCGTAAAGCCGGCTAAAGGTAAAGAAGTGCTTATACCGGTAATCGATGAAGTCGTGCTCACCGTTGACATTGCGTCGAAGACGGTTACTGTTCGGTTGATGGAAGGATTGATCTAATCGTGCGGATCGACGTGTTGACCTTGTTTCCGGAGATGTTCGCAGGCGTCTTCGGCGCTAGCATCTTGGGCAAAGCGCGGGACAAAGGAATCGTGGAATTGAATGCGGTTAACTTCCGCGATTACGCGAACAACAAACATAACACGGTGGACGATTATCCGTACGGCGGCGGAGGGGGCATGGTGCTGAAGCCGGAGCCATTATTTGCCGCGGTGGAAGATTTGGCTAGCCGCCAAATCGAGGAGACGGCTCCGCGTGTCATTCTTATGTGTCCGCAGGGCGAACCGTTCACCCAGCGCAAAGCGGAGCAACTGGCCGGCGAGCAGCATCTCATCTTCGTTTGCGGACATTATGAAGGTTATGATGAGCGAATCCGCGAACATTTGGTCACCGACGAGATTTCCATTGGCGATTACGTGCTTACGGGAGGCGAGCTTCCGGCCATGGTCGTCATTGACAGTGTGGCCAGACTGCTCCCAGGCGTTCTTGGCAATGAGACATCGGCCGTCACAGATTCGTTCAGCACGGGGTTAATCGAGCACCCGCACTATACGCGCCCGGCCGTTTTTCGAGGCTGGGAAGTGCCCGAGGTGCTGCTGTCCGGACACCATGCGAAGGTTGAGCAGTGGCGTAGAGAACAGTCGCTCCTGCGAACGCAGAAGCGGCGTCCGGAGCTGCTCGAGCGCGTGGAGTTGACCGACAAAGAGCGAATGTGGCTCGAACAGCAGCGAGCGGAAAAATAAGTTTGCAATATGCCGCGTTTTATGTTAATATTTCAAATGTTGCTTTTTGTTATAGTCGGACGGTCCGCTATGCAGTGTCGACCCGTTTCCTCAGATGAATCGGCGAGCTGATAAGAACGTCTATGGTGGAAGGAGTGATTCAAAGATGAATATCGTACAAGCAATCACGCAAGAACAATTGCGTACAGATCTGCCAAACTTCCGTCCGGGAGACACGCTCAAGGTACACGTTAAAGTTATCGAGGGTTCCCGCGAGCGTATCCAGCTGTTCGAAGGCGTTGTTATCAAACGTCGCGGCGGCGGCATCAGCGAAACTTTTACGGTTCGTAAAATTTCGTATGGTGTGGGCGTTGAAAGAACGTTCCCGGTACATTCGCCGAAGCTGGAGCGGATCGAAGTAGCTCGTCGCGGTAAAGTCCGTCGTGCGAAGCTGTACTACCTTCGTAACCTGCGCGGTAAAGCTGCGAGAATTAAAGAGATTCGTTAATGAACGACAAGAGGGGGGCTTGCGCATAGTAAGTCCCCTTTTCGTTTTATTCGGAAGGGACATGAACGGAGGGAAGCAGATGGACCAGCAATCCGGCAAACACGAGGACGGCGAAGACCGTACGCACGAGGGCAGCACGCAATTGGACCAACCAAGCCGCAGCAGAGCGGAGAATGAACACCGTACCAATCCGGACCGACCCAAAGGCAGCAAGGCCCGCAACGAGATCGCGGAATGGGTGAAAGCGCTGGCGATCGCGGCACTGCTTGTATTAGTGATCCGATGGTTCCTGTTTGCTCCCTTTATCGTAGAAGGGCAGTCCATGGAGCCGAACTTCTTTACGGGCGAGCGTTTGATCGTCAACAAAATCATCTACGATATCCGGGCTCCGAAACATGGCGAAGTCATCGTCTTTGAGGTTCCTGACCAAGGACGCGACTTTATTAAGCGGGTCATCGGCGTACCGGGCGATAAGATCAAATACGAAGGCGACGATTTGTACATAAACGGCGAGAAAGTCGAAGAGCCGTACCTGGCGGAGGCAATCGCGGCGGCGAAAGCGCGCGGCGAGCTGTATAACACGCGGGAAGGGTTCCCGAACGATACGGTTACGGAAGATACCGTGCCGGCAGGAACCGTACTGGCATTCGGCGACAACCGTTCCAACAGCCAGGACAGCCGAATGATCGGTTTCGTGCAATACGATCGGATTGTCGGACGTGCGGACTTTATTTTCTGGCCGCTGGATAAGTTGAAGTTCGTTAAACACGGATGAGGTGAAAGGCAGCATGACCATACAATGGTTTCCGGGGCATATGACGAGAGCCCGGAGACAAATTCAGGATAAATTGAAACTGATCGATCTCGCCATCGAACTGCTGGATGCGCGCGTGCCGTATTCCAGCCGTAACCCGATGGTGGATGAGATTCTGCAAGGCAAGCCTCGGCTGATCATATTGAATAAAGCCGACCTGGCTGATCCGCGCACGACCGAACAGTGGATGGCGGCTTTCGCGAAGGAAGGACATGCGAGCCTGGCGCTCGATTCCTCAACGGGGGCGCGCGTAGGCGAAGTGCCGGCTGCGGCGAAGAAGATTTTGCACGAGAAAATCGCGCGTCAAATCGCCAAAGGGATGAATCCTCGCGCTATCCGCGCTTTGATCGTGGGCATTCCGAACGTTGGCAAATCCACGCTTACGAATCGTCTGGCGGGACGCAACATTGCCGCGACTGGCGACCGGCCGGGCGTAACTAAAGGCCAGCAGTGGATCAAAGTCGGCACGGAAATGGAACTTCTGGACACGCCGGGTATCCTCTGGCCGAAGTTCGAGGACGAGATGGTCGGTTATATGCTTGCCATGACCGGGGCGATCAAGGAACAGGTTATCAATATCGAAGATGTGGCGTTCTTCTCGATCAAAGTATTGGTGAAGCGGTACTGGCCGATGATCGAAGAACGGTTCGGCGTGGATAAGCCGCCAACCGATCCGGAGGATTCGGACGAGATCGTGCGCGTCATGGAAGATATCGGGCGCAAGCGCGGTTGTCTGGTCAGCGGCGGACGCGTCGATTTGGAGAAAACGTCGGGCATTATTTTGAGAGAACTTCGCGCGGGCAAGTTGGGGAAATTGTCCTTCGAAGCGCCGGAAGATTTTTTCTAAACGCCCGCGTCCAGGAAGAAACTCGGTTAGCACCGTGGGGGAACGGGAGAGACTAGGCATGCTTACGTACGAAACCGGACTGTGGGAACAGGGTTACCGGCACATCGCCGGCATTGACGAAGTAGGGCGCGGTTGTCTGTTCGGCGACGTGGTGGCGGCTGCCGTCATCTTGCCAGAAGGTCTTGTGCTTGATGGCATTAACGATTCCAAGAAGCTCTCGGAGAAGAAGCGCGAGGCGCTCTACGAGACGATTACGGAATCGGCCCTCGCATGGGCGGCGGCACGGATTAGCGCGTCTGTCGTGGACGAGATCAACATCAAACAGGCCGCAAGGCTCGCCATGAAACAGGCAGTCGAACAGCTCGGAGGATCGCAGCCGGACTATTTGCTCGTCGACGCGGAGAAGGTGGATATCGAGATTCCGCAGCTGGCGATTATTAAGGGCGACGCACTCAGCCAATCGATCGCGGCAGCGTCGATTATCGCCAAAGTGACGCGCGATCGGCTCTGCGCCGGCGAGTGGGACCAGATGTATCCGGAATATGGCATCGCGATTCACAAGGGATACGCGACGAAACTGCACCGCGAGAAGCTGCTCGAATATGGTCCGAGCCCGCTCCACAGACGCTCGTTTTTGGGCAAACTGTTCGTGGAGCAGCAAGTATTGTTTTGATGAGTTACCTAATCAGGAAAATCAGGATGCCGGGCAGGCAGTTCCGCGGGAGCACCGCAGTGGAACGCCATGTCCGGTTTTGTTGTTGTTAAGGGATATGATTTTATCGGCAAAGGTTAACAGGAATCGCGTTTTTGCCGATAATAAGGCTAATAGCGTGAGCCTGGCAAGGCTTGGCGCATCGAGGGGCGGATGGGCCGCTTAGGTGGGCGAGAGGAGGAATGTCGCATGAATATCGGTCAGGTTATGCGAGGTCTAGTGGGGGATGTCCAGCAGGGCGAAGGCAAGGCGCTTGAATTGAAGGCTGGTCAAGTCGTACGGGGCGTCGTTCTACAGACAATGGACGATAACGAGGCGCTGATCCAGATTGGTTCAAGTCAGGTGCGGGCGAAGCTGGAGACGAGTTTGGCTCCCGGACAAAGCGCGATGTTTCAAGTTCAGCCTCAGACGGACAACGGTCCGATCGTCATGAAGACGGTGGATGCGCAAACCGCTACCCCCTCCGATGAAACGGTGAAAGAATGGGTTAAGTCACTCGGATTGCCAGAGACGAAGTGGGCGGGGGAGCTGGTTCGCGATTTGCGCCGAAGCGGTATTACGCTGAATAAGCAAGTAATCGGGCAGTTTCTGCAAGCTGCGGAGATGAAGCCTGCCAAAGTCGACATGCAGAGCTGGATGCAAACCGCTGCCGTTGCCGTGAAGCGGGGGCTGCCAATGACGGAAACGACTATGAATTCGCTCCATCAGGCGCTGAGCGGACCGCCGGTGCACGAGCTGCTTCAGAAGCTGGAGAGCGGACTAGCGCAATTTCTCGGACCGGCGCAAAATTCGGATGGAGGGAGCGGAAGCCCCACGCAGGCGGCGGCTGCAAGAGTTGCCCAGCTGCTGGCGGAAGGCGCGGATTTGATGCAGCTGCCGGAAGAAAGTGAATCATCCACGACGCGTGGCGGCAAATCCGGCGTTGTCACACAATCCGTTGGGGCAGGGGAGTCCATGCCGCAGAAGATGGAGCCGCCGGATGAACGTGCGGGCAGCAAGTCGGCTCAGCCTGCTCCGGTGCCGGTTTCGGCTCAAGGCGACGGCCGCGTCGCGAGGCAAGCGGACGTCAGCACGACTACTCGCAATCAGCTCGGAGGCGCGTTAGGTCAGCTTATGAAGTGGTTCGGCGTGGATCATGAACGATTGCTTGCGCAGGCTGTCCGTGATGAGCAGCCGATCGTAGAAGCTGGCACAGACAATCTTGAACAAGCCGAAAATACGCGGCAAGGAGCAAGGACTGCAGAGCAGCAGCGGACGCCGCAGCAAGTTGCTCAGGCCGCTCAGACGCCACTGTTGGCAAGGGGGCAAGAAATAGCCGCAGCTGCCCACACATCTCAGTTGACAGCTTCTACGGCTTCACAGCAGTCGACAACGCCTGCGGCTGCGGCTTCTACGTCGCCGCAGGGAGCAGAAGCTCGCCCTTCTACGCCCGTGGATTCGCAGCAAGGTGCGCAAGCGGCACGAGTCACGCTGCCCTCGCAGCAAGGAAGCGCGGCTACGCCAGTCGACCAGTCGCCGCAATCCCATAAGCAGGCGCAAGCGCAGGAAGCGGTTAAGCCTGCTGATAATACGACCGATCAAGCGGGCAAAGTTCCGGGTACGGGCTTGCCGGATCGCAGTGGGGGATCGGGCTTGACGGAGCGAGCGGCGTTCGCGCAGGGGCAATTGACGCAAACGGCCGATATGATAAGTGCAGGGGCAAGAGCGGAGTCGTCAAGCCCGGCGGATAATATGAAACATGCGCTGATGTCACTGGCTGGTAGCGACGATGTCCCTCCAGCGCTCAAGGAGACCGCGCAGCAGCTTATTCAGCAAATTACCGGACAACAGCTGCTATTGTCACCCGAACGCAACGGATCGCCATTTACGCATGTGACGATGTTTATTCCACTTAAGACGGCTAATGGCGACCAGACAGCTTCGATTCATATTCAGACGCGGAGAGGGCGCAAAGGCGAACTGGACGCGGACAACTGCCGGCTCATGTTTGATTTGCGCATGAAATCGCTGGGCGATACAATCGTCGATGTGCAAGTCGTGGACAAGATCGTTTCGCTTCGGCTATGGAACGATCATCCAGCCATCGAGAGCTTGCTTGACGGCTCGCGCTCGGAAATTACGGAGGCATTGAAACAAGCCGGTTATCAGCTGTCTTCGCTGCGCGCTACGCCGCTGCCGGATCGTCTCGCATTTGCTTCCGACACGCCGTCCGCGGTGGCGCCATCGCCCGTCCAAACGGCTTATGCGTCCAAACCCTACAAGGGGGTGGACTATCGGGCATGAAGCAAAATCAATCAAGCGGCAAGAGGCAGCCATCGCCTGCGAAAAAAGCGGTCGCATTAAAGTACGAGCCGGGGAAAGGCTCGGCTCCGGTCGTCGTCGCGAAAGGAAGCGGCAGAATCGCAGACGCCATCGTCGAGAAAGCCGCCGAGAACGGGGTGCCCGTACAGGAAGATAAATCGCTCGTCGAAGTGTTGGCGAAGCTGGATATTGCCCAGGAAATTCCACCCGAATTGTATATGCTTGTAGCTGAGATTCTAAGCTTTGTTTATCGTTCGGACAAACGGGCGGGAGAGCAGCGGTCATGACCGCGCGGCAGCCGCATCGCAGCCGAAGAAACGCGACGGGCAAGCTCGGCGAAGAGATTGCGACGAGACACTTCATGTCCGAAGGCTACCGGATCTTGAACCGGAATTGGCGCTGCAGGTCGGGGGAATTGGATCTCGTGGCGGAGTATGAGGGCACGATCGTCGTTATCGAGGTTAGAACGCGGACTTCCGGAGGGCGATTCGGCACCGCTGCCGAATCGGTCGATTATCGGAAGCAGTACCGGGTGCGCTCGCTTGCCGAAGTTTATTTGCGTCAGAACGGGTACGCCGGCGTGCCCGTACGTTTCGACGTCGCGGCTATCACGTTGGATCGGTTCACGGACGAGGTAGCGGAGTTTCGTCATATCGAGTCTGCGTTCTGATCGTTCACGTATACTAGAAACCTCCTTGTTACCCTGCTTGATGCTAAGCACGCGTATCGCGCCGCATCGGAGGCGGGGGAGCAAGGAGGTTCTTGTCTTGGCGGACGACTAGGTGTAACGCGTTACACCTAGTCGTCCGTTGCTTGATCAGGGAGCATGGAGTATCGCACCAAGGAGAGGAATAATGGGTTCTGCTTGCTATTCGAGTGTTCGGCTGTTTAAGTGGAGCTGCATTGTTGGCTAACGATAACCGCTTAATGCGCATGCAAGTTGCGGTCGAGGCTTCGGTATCCGATCGCCTCCGCGACATGCTGCGCGTCGACGAGTTCGGAACGCTCCATATCCGCGATCGTACGGGCGAGCTTCAATATGCGATCATGCGCGCGAAGACTTACGCCTAGTGAATCGAAAGCTAATTTAAGTAATTCGTTCGCCTCCCTGGTACGGGATACGGCACGTTGAAGCGAGGCGCCGGCCAATTCCGCAAGAGGCGCTCCCGTAAGTTTGTTCCGTTCCTGTCCGCGGGCATGGGCATCTAGAACATGCGTACGCATCTCGGCGGAGGACATCCCTGGTTGAAGCTCCTCCGCGTTGGCCGGCCGAGCGACTTCGATGTGCATATCGATCCGATCCAGCAAGGGGCCGGAGATTTTGGCGCGATAACGCGAAATCGCAAGTTCGCTGCACTGACAGCGCTTATCCTCCATATCATGACCGAAATAACCGCACGGGCAGGGATTCATGGAGCTGGCGAGCAGGAAACGAGCTGGGAAACGAAAAACGGCTCTCGAACGCGCGATGGTCACATCCCGATCTTCGAGCGGCTGACGGAGAACTTCAAGCGCATTTCTCGAGAACTCAGGCAGCTCGTCCAAAAAGAGGACGCCATGATGCGCGAGCGTCGCTTCGCCTGGTCTAGGAATTGAACCTCCTCCAATGAGACCCGCAGCCGATATCGTATGGTGGGGCGTCCGAAAAGGGCGTTCGCGCAGCAGCGAATGGACACCTTGCGGAAGTTTGCCAGCCGAGCTGTAGATCTTGGTGACCTGCAGCGCCTCTTCTTCCCCAAGGGGCGGCATGATGCCGGGAAGCCGTCGGGCAAGCATCGTTTTGCCCGTACCCGGCGGGCCGCTGAATAAAACGTTATGATTGCCGGCGGCGGCGATCATGAGAGCTCGCTTCGCATGATGCTGGCCGAGAACGTCGCCGAAATCGCCATGCACAGGACGCTCTGCTCCCTTAGGCAGATGCGACACCGAGGCAGGGTCGAAACGGAGCGATTCCCATCGTTCTAAGCCGCCCTGAAGTTGGCTCAAATGCCGTAAGGCGAACAGCTCCATGCCACCGATAAAGGAGGCCTCCGGCGCATTGTCGGCCGGGAGGAGAACTTTTCTCATGCCGCTTAACTTGGCCTGCTCGACCATGGCCAAGACGCCTGGCACAGCCCGCACCTCGCCGCTAAGCGCCAATTCTCCAAGCACGAGCGTCCCGCTTAAGGTTTCCGGCTTCAGCTGCGCGCTTGCAGCCAGGATCGACGCGGCGATCGCCAGATCGAACGCGGTGCCTTCCTTACGCAGGTCGGCGGGAGCCAAATTAATCGTGATGCGTTCCAGCGGGAAAGTGAACCCGCAGTTCTTAATTGCAGCCCTTACCCGCTCCACGGATTCGCGTACGGCGGGGTCAGGCAGTCCGACGACGTTCACTTGGGGCAGACCGCTCGCGATATCCGCTTCTACCGCGATTAATTTCCCTTCGATTCCATATACGCTTGCGCCACATATCGCGACAAACACAAAAAAAGCACCTCCGTCATTTCGGATGAAGGTGCTTCCTCACAAATCCGTTCCACATTTTGATTATCCTCATCATAGAGGGCAATTCGTCAAGTGTCAATCGGCAGCAGCGATGCTCGTTCTCTGGGAGAATGCGCGTCTATGTAGGATGTCGGGCGATTTGGCTCATGGCTCATATTTTGACATGCGAACGGACATCCTACCCTTTGGCTGTATTGTTGCATGCAACTGTGCGCCAGGTGGATTCATCATGCGACTTTACGTGAGCAGGATGCTTCTATCATCTCATTTTGAGATGAAATCCATATCAAAATAACGCGGTTTTTCTACACAGAAAATAAGGTAATAGCTGACGGATGTATGTTACAATAGTGAAGGTTTTTTGTGTGTACATACGTAGTATTTTGACTGCGGATAGGAGGATTTTCGTCAATGAATATCCATGAGTATCAAGGCAAAGAAGTGCTTAAGCAGTATGGTGTAGTCGTACCTGAAGGCAAAGTTGCATTCACGGTTGACGAAGCGGTGGCGGCTGCGGAATCGCTCGGCACCCAAGTCGTTGTCGTAAAAGCGCAAATCCATGCAGGCGGCCGCGGTAAAGCAGGCGGCGTTAAAGTTGCCAAAAACTTGGACGAGGTACGTGCGTACGCATCCGAAATTCTCGGCAAGACGCTCGTGACGCACCAAACGGGACCTGAAGGCAAAGAAGTTAAGCGCTTGCTTATCGAGCAAGGCTGCGACATTAAGAAAGAATACTACGTTGGCGTAGTCGTGGATCGCGGGACTGGCCGCGTCGTCATGATGGCGTCCGAAGAGGGCGGCACGGAGATCGAAGAAGTTGCCGCGCACACGCCGGAGAAAATTTTCAAAGAAGTGATCGATCCAGCTGTCGGCCTCCAGCCGTTCCAAGCGAAGAAGCTGGCGTTCGCCATCAATATCCCGAACGAGCTCGTCAACAAAGCGGCGAACTTCATGATCGCGCTGTACACAGCGTTCGTGGACAAGGACTGCTCGATCGCAGAAATCAACCCGCTCGTCGTGACCGGCGACGGCAACGTAATGGCGCTGGACGCCAAATTGAACTTCGATTCCAACGCGCTGTACCGTCACAAAGACATTCAAGCGCTGCGTGACCTGGACGAAGAAGATGCGAAAGAAATCGAAGCATCCAAATTCGATCTAAGCTACATCGCGCTCGACGGCAACATCGGCTGTATGGTTAACGGCGCAGGTCTTGCCATGGCGACGATGGACATCATCAAGTACTACGGCGGCGACCCTGCCAACTTCCTCGACGTTGGGGGCGGCGCTACGAAAGAGAAAGTTACCGAAGCATTCAAAATCATTCTCTCCGACGATAAAGTCAAAGGGATCTTCGTTAACATCTTCGGCGGCATCATGCAGTGCGATATTATCGCGGAAGGCGTTATCGCCGCTGCCAGAGAGCTCGGACTCGACCGTCCGCTCGTCGTTCGTCTCGAAGGCACGAACGTGGAACTCGGCAAGAAGCTGCTGAACGAATCCGGACTGAACATCGTCGCTGCCGAATCCATGTCCGACGGTGCGCAGAAGATCGTCGAGCTCGTAAAGTAATACCTTACTTGTAGCCCGCGAGCCGCTGGCGCCGCGGCATATGAATTCATACAGGGGATGTGAGTCTCGAAATGAGTATCTTGGTTGACAAAAATACAAAAGTCATTACTCAAGGCATCACGGGCAAAACAGCGTTGTTCCACGCCAAGGGCGCACTCGACTACGGTACGCAAATGGTTGGCGGCACTTCGCCAGGCAAAGGCGGCACGACCGTCGATATTAAACTGGAGAACGGCGAAACGAAATCGCTGCCAGTATTCAACACGGTTGTCGAAGCCGTAGCGGCAACAGGCGCTACCGCATCGGTCATTTACGTACCGCCTGCATTCGCTGCAGACGCGATCTTGGAAGCGGTAGACGCGCAGCTGGACCTCGTCATTTGTATCACAGAAGGCATTCCGGTTCTGGACATGGTGAAAGTCTCCCGTTACATGGAAGGCAAGAAAACCCGCCTGATCGGTCCTAACTGCCCGGGCGTCATCACGCCAGGCGAGTGCAAAATCGGCATTATGCCGGGTTACATCCACACGAAAGGCCATGTAGGCGTCGTATCCCGCAGCGGAACGCTCACGTACGAAGCGGTCCATCAGCTGACGACTCGCGGCATTGGCCAATCGTCTGCAGTCGGCATCGGCGGCGACCCGGTTAAAGGTTCCGAGTTCATCGATATTCTGAGCATGTTCAACGACGATCCGAACACGTACGCGGTCATCATGATCGGCGAAATCGGCGGATCGGCCGAAGAAGAAGCAGCAGAGTGGGTTAAAGCGAACATGAAGAAACCGGTAGTCGGTTTCATCGGCGGCGCAACGGCGCCTCCAGGCAAACGCATGGGTCACGCGGGCGCGATCATCTCCGGCGGCAAAGGTACGGCAGCCGAGAAAATCGCAACGCTGGAAGCTTGCGGCATCAAAGTAGCGCCTACTCCGTCGGATATGGGTTCCACGCTCGTATCCGTGCTCGAAGAGCAAGGTCTGCTCGAGAAATGTAAAACTCATTAATCATAGCGAAGCTTAAGGTAAGCAACCTTTCGATTTTCCGAATTTTCGGAAACGAAAGGTTGCTTTTTTTAATTTTTAAGAAAAATTACGATCTTATCGAAGGTTGCGGCTTGCAATCTGTTTCCTGGTCAAGCACAATAGGGTAAGGATGCGGGTCCGCCCTTCGAAGAAGGGACGGATGTATTAATGAAGCAAAATAATCAATCGATCATGGAGGCTATCATCATTGTCCTCCACGAAACGACAGGCATTGGCTGGCAGACGATTCGGAAGGTCGTCCAGCATGGAGCGTGGGAGCAATATGCCGATTACGCCCCTGCCGATTGGCAGCATCAGTTCGGCATGAAGCCAGAGATTGCAATCGCGGCTTGCGTTGCGATGCGAAGAGCGGCTGCGGAGAATCTAAGAGAGGCTGCGCGTGAGAGAGGCATTGAGCTGCTCACCCCGTGTCAGAATGATTATCCTAAGCTGCTTCGACATATCCCCCAGCCGCCATGGGTGCTGTATGCAATAGGGCGCAAGGAGTTGCTGGAGGGCCCTGGCGTCGCCATAGTGGGTACGCGAGGTCCGACGGCATACGGACGAAGAGCGGCGCTGGATTTATCCAAAGCGCTGGCATCAAGAGGGTTAACGATCGTAAGCGGGATGGCGCGGGGCATCGATGCTCTCGCGCATGAGGGAGCGATCCGTGAAGCAGGATCAACGATCGCTGTACTCGGTACGCCAGTTAACGTCGTCTATCCGCCGCAAAATCGCGGTTTATACGCACAATTGCAGGAGCAGGGGCTTATTTTGTCCGAAGTGCCGCCCGGCACGCCGTTTCATCCCGGACATTTTCCGCTGCGCAACCGGATTATTGCCGGATTATCGGTGGGGACGGTTGTGATCGAGGCTGCCGAACGAAGCGGTTCGCTTATCACGGCTATGCAGGCGCTGGATATGTCGCGCGAAGTGTTCGCGGTACCCGGGCCGATCTCTTCGCCCAAGAGCGCTGGCACGAACCGGCTGATTCGCGAATGCGGGGCTAAACTGATCACCGATGCCGAGCACGTAATTGAAGAATTTCCTTGGATGCCCGCCTTAATACAGCATGAGAACAAGCAACGGACGCGTACCGGATCTGCCCCCTTAGAGCAGCCGGCCATGAGCGTCGAAGAGGACCATATCTACAGGTTATTGCAGGATAGAACCCGGACGTTGGACGAGCTGCACGAGGCCACTGGCTATCCTTTTGGACTTTTGCACGCGATTCTGATAAATTTAACTATAAAACGGAAGATTGAACAGCATCCCGGTTCATTATACAGCGTTACATAGCGGTTAACGGAGAGGAGGACGCATTATGGCAGCAGATTCGCTCGTTATTGTCGAGTCGCCGGCTAAAGCCAAGACAATCGGCAAGTACCTTGGCAGCAAGTTTATCGTCAAAGCTTCCATGGGTCATATTCGCGATTTGCCCAAGAGCCAGATCGGCGTTGAGGTCGAGAACGATTTCAACCCTAAATATATTACGATTCGCGGTAAAGGCAGCGTTCTCAAGGAATTGAAGGATGCCAGCAAGAAAGTGAAAAAAGTGTATCTCGCAGCTGACCCCGATCGCGAAGGCGAAGCGATCGCATGGCACTTGGCGCATTATTTGGAACTGAACGAGAAAGATCAATGCCGCGTCGTATTCAACGAAATTACGAAGCAGGCCGTCAAGGACGCTTTCAAGACCCCGCGACCGATCAATATGGATTTGGTGAACGCCCAGCAGGCGCGTCGCATTCTCGATCGTCTAGTTGGCTACAAGATCAGCCCGCTCTTATGGAAGAAAGTTAAGAAGGGGCTGTCGGCTGGACGCGTGCAGTCGGTTGCGGTCAAACTGATCATTGATCGCGAGAATGAGATCGACGCGTTCGTGCCGGAAGAATATTGGACGATCACCGCCCAGCTGAAGCACGGGAACTCCACATTCGAAGCGAAGTTCTACGGCATGAACGGCGAGAAGCGGGAGCTCGGCAACGAACAGGAAGTGCAGGAAGTGCTCTCCGCCATGGGGACCGGAACGTTCCAAGTCGCCGACGTGCGGGAGAAGGAACGGCTGCGCAATCCGGCGCCGCCGTTCATTACGAGTTCATTGCAGCAGGAGGCAGCGCGGAAGATCGGTTTCCGGGCTTCCAAGACGATGTCGGTTGCGCAGCAGCTGTACGAAGGCGTCGATCTTGGCAAAGAAGGTACAGTCGGTTTAATCACGTACATGCGTACGGATTCGACGCGGATTTCGCCTGTTGCGCAGGAAGAGGCGAAAGGGTATATCGAAGAGAAGTACGGCCCTTCGTTCGTGCCCGATCAGCCGAGAATCTACACGAAGAAGAACAGCAACACCCAGGACGCGCACGAAGCGATTCGTCCGACGTCGGTGCTGCGGGATCCGGAATCGGTGAAGGAATTTTTGAGCCGGGATCAATTCCGTCTGTACAAACTGGTATGGGAACGGTTCGTCGCCAGCCAAATGGCTTCAGCCGTTCTGGATACGATGACCGTTGATTTGACGGTAGGTTCGGCGACGTTCCGCGCTGCCGGATCGAAGGTCAAATTCCACGGTTTCATGAAGATTTACGTAGAAGGTAACGACGACGGCACGACCGAGGAGGAGAAGTTCCTTCCGCCGCTGGCCGTCGGCAATGAGGCGACTTCGGAAGCGATCGAGCCGAAGCAGCACTTTACTCAACCGCCTCCGCGTTATACGGAAGCCAGACTGGTCCGCACGATGGAAGAGGTCGGAATCGGCCGTCCGAGTACGTACGCGCCTACGCTGGAGACGATACAGAAACGCGGGTACGTCGCGATCGAGGAGAAGAAATTCGTCCCGACGGAGCTTGGCGAGCTGGTTATCCAACTAATGGAGGAATTTTTCCCCGAGATTCTGGATGCCGAGTTCACCGCTCATATGGAAGGCGACCTTGACCATGTCGAGGAAGGCACGGAGAATTGGGTCCGCGTGCTTGGACAATTCTACGAGTCGTTCGAGAAACGGTTGGAAGTAGCCGAAGACGAAATGAAAGAAATCGAAATTCAAGATGAAATTTCCGACGAGACATGCGAGAAGTGCGGCAAACATATGGTGTACAAGATGGGGCGTTTCGGCAAGTTCCTAGCGTGCTCCGGATTCCCGGATTGTCGTAATACGAAACCGATCGTGAAAGACATCGGCGTCGAATGTCCGAAATGTCACGAAGGGAAAATCATCGAGCGGCGAAGCAAGAAGGGACGCGTATTCTACGGATGCGATCAGTACCCGGGCTGCGATTACGTCTCGTGGGATAAACCGGTTAGCAAACCGTGTCCTTCCTGCGGAGGACCGATGGTGGAGAAGCGCAACCGCAGCGGAGCCAAGCATGTGTGCACCCAATGCGATTTCTCCGAGGAATTGGTGGAAGAGGCGGATCAGGCGGAAGGTTGAATCCAGCCTGATTTCGCATAGAAGAAAGGTAGGTACACGTTTTGTCAGAACAGCAGCAGCGAGTAACCGTAATCGGCGCGGGCTTGGCGGGAAGCGAAGCCGCATGGCAAATTGCTTCCCAGGGCGTACCCGTGACATTGTACGAAATGCGTCCGGAGACCAAGACGCCGGCGCATCACACGAATAATTTCGCCGAGTTGGTGTGCAGCAACAGCCTTCGCGCGAACGGGCTTCAGAACGCGGTAGGCGTCCTGAAAGAAGAGATGCGTCGCATGAAGTCCCTCATCATGGATTGCGCGGACCGCAACGCGGTTCCGGCAGGAGGGGCTTTGGCCGTAGACCGGGACGGATTCTCCGGGGATGTCACACGATTGTTGAAGGAGCATCCGCTTGTCGAGGTGCGCACGGAAGAAGTGAAACAAATCCCGCAGGACGGCATTGTCGTCATCGCGACGGGGCCGCTTACGGCGGACAGCCTTTCGAAGGAAATTCAGGCGTTACTGGGCGAAGAATATTTCTACTTCTACGATGCGGCTGCGCCGATCGTGGAGAAAGATTCGATCGATATGTCGAAAGTATACCTGGCTTCCAGATATGACAAAGGCGAGGCGGCATACCTGAACTGCCCGATGACGGAAGAAGAATTCAATGTCTTCTACGACGCGATTATTACGGCCGAGACCGCAGCGCTCAAGGAATTCGAGAAGGAACAATATTTCGAGGGCTGCATGCCGATCGAAGTTATGATGCGCCGGGGCAAGCAGACCGCACTGTTCGGTCCGATGAAGCCGGTTGGTCTCATCAACCCGCACACTGGCAAATTGCCGTACGCGGTCGTTCAACTTCGTCAAGATAACGCGGCAGGCACGCTGTACAATCTGGTCGGATTCCAGACCCATCTGAAGTGGGGCGAGCAGAAGCGCGTCTTCTCGCTTATTCCGGGTTTGGAGCAGGCGGAGTTCGTTCGCTTCGGCGTCATGCACCGCAATACGTTCATCAACTCGCCTAAACTCATGAAGCCTACGTATCAGTTTGCGCGCAGAGACAATCTATTCTTCGCCGGCCAAATGACCGGGGTCGAAGGGTACGTCGAATCGGCCGCATCCGGACTGATCGCCGGGCTGAATGCAGGACGATTGGCGCGCGGGTTGGATCCGATCGTGATGCCAGAGGATACGACGCTCGGCAGCATGGCGCATTATATCACGACTGCCGATTTTAAACATTTTCAGCCGATGAACGCGAATTTTGGTTTGTTCCCGCCGCTGGAGAAGCGAATGAAAGGGAAGAAAGAAAAGAATGAGGCCATTGCCGGCCGCGCGTTGGACCGGTTAGCGCTTTTCCAAGCTGAGAATTTGGAAGGCAACCCGGTACAAGGTTAACATCTGATTATCCGATTGATCCGAGCAACACGTGGAAGCAACGTTACTTAATAAGATCAACCGCAGCGGGAACCGGTATGCCGGCCGCTGTTTCCTTTTTGATAATCGAACATTAGCATGTCAAGTTGACATCGTTCTTCATAGATGGAATGGATTCTATTAGGCGGATTGGGGGCAGTGCAATGGAAATGCAGTTTCATGCCACGACGATCTGTGCGGTGAGGCATAACGGGCAAGGCGCAATCGCGGGCGACGGACAGGTTACGTTCGGCAACAGTATGGTCATGAAACATCAGGCCAAGAAAGTACGCCGTTTATATCGCGGTCAAGTCGTCGCGGGTTTTGCGGGTTCGGTTGCAGATGCCATAGCGTTGTTCGAGAAATTCGAGGGCAAATTGGAGGAGCATCATGGCAATCTGCAGCGTGCGGCCGTCGAGCTTGCCAAAGACTGGCGGTCGGATCGGGTACTGCGCAAGCTGGAAGCCATGATGATTGTTATGGATAAGAGCGGCATGCTCCTCATTTCGGGCGGCGGCGAAATTATCGAACCGGACGACGGCGTGCTGGCCATCGGTTCGGGCGGCAGCTTTGCATTAGCAGCCGCGCGTGCGTTGAAGGGCCATGCCTCGAATATGGAAGCGAAAGACATGGCGCGCGCTGCCTTGGAGATCGCCGCGGATATATGCGTATTCACGAATCGGAATATTGTTGTGGAAGAGCTGGAGTAATTGGACGACACCACTCGGACGGAGGGATAATCGATGGGAAATGAAGCGTTAACGCCGCGTCAAATCGTCGCTGAGCTGGACAAATATATCATTGGTCAAAAATCGGCTAAACGTTCGGTGGCGGTCGCACTGCGTAACCGGTACCGCCGCAGCCGGCTGGATGAAGCGTTGCGGGATGAGATCGTGCCGAAAAACATTTTGATGATCGGACCGACAGGTGTAGGGAAAACTGAAATTGCGCGGAGACTGGCGAAGCTCGTGAACGCCCCATTCGTCAAAGTGGAGGCGACAAAGTTTACGGAAGTCGGCTACGTGGGCCGCGATGTGGAGTCGATGGTTCGCGATCTGGTGGAAACGGCAATCCGCATGGTGAAGGCCGAGAAAACCGAGCAGGTTCGCGACCGCGCAGAGAAACAGGCGAACGAGCGAATTGTGACACTGCTCGTGCCATCGGCCACGAAGCCGAAGAGCGGTAAGAATCCACTTGAAATGCTGTTTGGCGGTCAGTCCGGCAAGGATGAAGCGGAAGAGCCGCAGGAGCACGATCCTTCTCTCCTTGACCGGCGCAAATCCGTCAAGGAGCAGCTGGAAGCCGGCAAACTCGAAAACCAGACCATCGAGATCGACGTCGAAGACACGACTCCGACGATGCTCGACATGTTATCCGGTCAAGGGGGCATGGGAGACGCGGGCGGTATGGGCGGCATGAATATGCAGGAACTATTCGGCCAGCTCATGCCGAAGCGGACGAAGAAACGCAAGCTGCCGATTAAGGAAGCGCGTAAAGTATTGACGCAAGAAGAAGCGAACAAACTAATCAATATGGATGACGTCATCTCGGAGTCGATTGTTCGGGCGGAACAGAGCGGTATTATTTTCATCGACGAAATTGATAAAATCGCCAGTCCATCTCGCGGCTCCGGCCCTGACGTTTCCCGCGAAGGCGTCCAACGCGACATTTTGCCAATCGTGGAAGGGTCGACCGTCGTCACGAAATACGGCTCCGTCAAAACGGATTATATTTTATTCATCGCGGCAGGTGCATTCCATGTGGCGAAACCTTCGGATTTGATTCCAGAACTCCAAGGTCGTTTCCCGATTCGCGTCGAGCTGACGAGTCTGAGCATGGAAGACTTTGTCCGTATATTAACGGAACCGAAGAATGCGCTAACGAAGCAGTACACGGCGCTCCTGGAGACCGAAGGCATAGAGATTGAATTTTCGGAAGATGCCATTAAGGAATTGGCGACGATTGCTTCCGATGTCAACATAAATACCGAGAACATCGGCGCGCGCAGACTGCATACCATTTTGGAGAAGCTGCTCGAAGACTTATCATTCGAAGCGCCGGAGCTTTCACTTGAACGTCTCACCATCACACCGGAATATGTGAGGGAGAAGTTAGGAAATATTGCGAAGAACCGTGATTTGAGTCAATATATTTTATAAAGGTACGGACAGGATCGTAGGAGGCTTACTAATGATTTTACTTGCAAAAACTAGAACGCTTAACCGGCTGCTGCAGCGGGCGGCCGGAGGAGCGCTCAATTTCCGGGAAATGGCGGAGGTGCTGTGCACAACGATACAAGCGGACGTCTTTGTCGTCAGCCGGAGAGGGAAAGTGCTCGGTTGCGCGGCAGTAGGACCGTTTCAACACGAGCAGCTGAGAGCTCTTCCGTCAGAGGAGCTCAGATTCCCCGTTGAAAGCAACGATCGGTTCATGCACATGCAGGAGACCGTGACCAACGTTGCGCCGGATGAAGGGATTCGCGATTCGTTCCCAGCTATGGCAGGAGCGGAGAAAATGACGGTCGTGCCGATTGTTGGCGGACGCGATAGGCTGGGCACGCTTGTACTGCTGCGCAATGCCGAACCGTTCGGAGACGATGACCTGATTTTGGCGGAATACGGCTCGACCATTGTGGGGATGGAAATTTTGCGTGAACGCGCAGAGGAGATCGAGCAGGAAGCCAGAAGTCGCGCGGTAGTCGCGGTTGCGGTTGGATCCTTGTCGTTCAGCGAGCAAGAAGCGGTCGAGCATATTTTCGATGAATTGGACGGGAAGGAAGGTCTGCTCGTCGCTTCCAAAATCGCAGACCGTGTCGGGATTACCCGGTCGGTTATCGTGAATGCGTTGCGCAAACTGGAAAGTGCCGGCGTAATTGAGACGCGCTCCCTTGGCATGAAAGGGACATATATCAAAATCCTTAATCCTCAGCTCATATTGGAGCTGAAGAAGAATAAGGAATAACAGTTTCTTAACAGAAAACTAACAGCATTTTCAAACACCTAAAGTCCTATCTGACTAAAAGATAGGGCTTTTTTCTTATTGTATTCTAGGTCCGAAAAATAGAATATTAGTTTGTCGATCTTAATCGACACGATATCCAGGAAAACCATATAAACTTTTGTCGAACAAAGAAGGAATGTCAGACAATCTGTTGAATATCTAGAGAAGACACCATGAAAACACTATGAAAATGGGGGTATTGAATGATGAACCTCTTGAATGGAGCGCACTTCAACCGTTTGGAAGGTGCGATTGGCGCCTCGGAAATGCGACAACGTGTCATTTCGAACAACATCGCCAATGCGGATACACCAAAATTCAAGCGTTCGGATGTCCTTTTTGAAGAGACACTTCAACAATCCATGGGAGCTTCGGCCGGACTAGCGGGGCGCCTTACCAATACGAGGCATATTCCGATTGGCAACAGCGGGTCGAAGCCTCAAGGGAAAGTGGTCACCGACGAGTCGACGATCATGAACAACAACGAGAACAACGTCGATATCGACCGCGAGATGACATTGCTTGCCAAGAACCAGTTGAATTACAACTTCTATATCCAGCAATTGAACCATGACGTGAAGATGATGCGGACCGGCATCGATGGGAGGGCTTAATAGATGAGAATCACGAATGGCTTCGATGTAAGTGCTTCCGCCTTAACCGCTCAGCGGCTGCGGATGGATGTTATCTCATCCAACATTGCCAATGCTGAGACAACGCGCGCTAAATTTGTGAATGGACAGTATGTCCCTTATGCACGTAAGATGGTTGTACTCGAGCCGACGACGCCATCGTTTGCGGATGTGCTAAACGGTAAGATCAACGGGACGGCGTCTTCGAAAGCCGCTGGCGTGAAAGTCTCGAAGATCGTGGAAGACCAGACGCCTTTCAAACAAGTCTACGATCCGACGAATCCGGATGCCGACGCGAATGGTTATGTACAAATGCCGAACGTCGACATTGCGAAGGAAATGGTCGACATGATTACGGCTTCTCGTTCTTATGAAGCGAACGTAACGGCGCTCAACACGACGAAAGCGATGTTCTCGAAAGCGCTGGAGATCGGAAGAGCTTAAGGGATAGATAAGAACAAGCGACTATAAAGTGGAGGGATCAACTTGATTCAGAAAACGACGTTTAATCCTTTGACGACGATCCAATCAGCGCAGAATACGGCCATGAAGGACAAAACGCCGGCTGAAATGACGCAAACGTTCGGTGATTTCCTGCAAAATGCTTTAAATAGCGTGCAGAGCCAAGAAAAGAATGCGCAGGTATTAACGGATAAATATATGGTTGGACAAGCGGATATCTCGCAAGTTATGATTGCATCGTCCCAAGCGGAACTAAGCTTGCAGCTAACTTCACAAGTCCGCAACAAGGTTGTCGAAGCTTACCAAGAGATCATGCGGATGCAGTTGTAATAGATCGTCAAACGACGGTTCGACAACTACGAATAAGTGAGGTGAAGTCGTGAACGAAACATTCAACCAATATAAGACTAAAGTCGCACAGTTGTGGACGGGGATGGGGAAGAAGCAAAAGGTAATGATCGGCGCGACTGCTGGTGTCCTAGTTATCACCGTCGTATTGCTCACGATGGTGTTCTCCAAGACCCAGTATGAGCTGGCGTTTCAGAATCTGGATTCGACGGACTCTGCGGCGGTCATGAACTACCTGGATTCGAACAACATTCCATATCAACTGGCCAACAGCGGTCAGAACATCCTCGTGCCAGCAGCGAATGCCGAGAAGGTAAAGGTTGAAGCGGGTTCACAAGGTCTTGTTCAGAATGGTTCGATCGGCTTTGAGTCCTTCGCCTCAGGTTCGTCGCCGTTTGGTTCGACAGACCGAGAGTTCGATGTGAAATACCGGAGTGCGCTGAACGGCGAAATTCAACGTCTACTCAACGGCATGAACGGCGTACAAAAGTCAAATGTACTCGTTACACTGCCGGAAGAAAGCGCGTTTCTTTCCACGGAAGAACAAGAACCTGCTTCCGCTTCGATCATGATTACGTTCAAACCGGGTTATCGCCCGACACAGAAAGAAGTAGACGGCTATTATAATCTCGTGAAAACTTCAGTTCCTAAGCTTGCGGTTGAGAACATCACGATTTCAAGTGCGGAAGGCGAGCTGACCGCTTCCAACGATGCTGGCGGCGTCGATAGCTCGACAACGGTCGAGAACCACTTCCAAATTCAGAAAAAGTACGAGAGTGAAGTCAAACGCAGCATTCAGCAGACGCTTGGCAAAATCGTCGGGCTTGATAATATGGTTGTGAACGTATCGAGTTCCTTTAACTTCGACAAAAAGAAAACGGACGAGCAGCTGGTCAAGCCGCTTGAGAATAATAATAATAATGGGATTATCGTAAGCGAAGCGACGAATTCCTCGTCTTCGACGGGCTCGAGCGGTTCCGGCGGCGTAGCCGGCACGGGATCGACGGATGTACCGGGTTACCAAGCGACGACGGGCGGCGATTCGAGCAGTTCTGAAGATAACAGCCGTACGACGAACTATGAGTTTAACCGGATCAATAACCAGATCGAGTCCGCTCCTTATGTGATTAAAGACCTATCCATCAGCGTAGCGGTGGACAAGTCCAAACTTAGCGATGATGCGAAAACGTACGTAAACGATTTTTTGTCTTCCCTCGTTCGTGCACAATTGCGCGAATCGGGACAAAATGTAGACGACGATGCGATTATCGCGAAGAAAATTTCGATCAGCGGTCTGACGTTCATGGCTTCGGATGACACGTCCACAACGTCCGGCATCTCGATGACGATGGCGATCGGTATCGGCGCAGCAGCGCTTGTATTAATCGGTGCGCTCGGATTCATGCTTGTGAAACGCCGCCGCAAACAGGCAGCAGAGCAGCAGATGCTCGCAGAGGAAGTCTTAACGCCGCACAAAATCGACTACGCTACGGTC
Organism: Paenibacillus aurantiacus; assembly: GCF_042431225.1. Lineage (NCBI taxonomy): Bacteria > Bacillati > Bacillota > Bacilli > Caryophanales > Paenibacillaceae > Paenibacillus > Paenibacillus aurantiacus. Next base: position 129,412 of record NZ_JBHMDO010000044.1, read on the forward strand.
GAAATGGAGATGGGCGGCAACGACAATCAAATGCGCAAGCAGCTTGAGACCTTGGCTAAGAACAAACCAGAAGAGTTTGTTAACCTTCTCCGTACATGGCTTGCTGACGAATAGGAGGAATGTAAATGGCTAAAGTCGCGCAAGGTTACAGTGGTCGCCAGAAGGCGGCCATCCTTCTCATCTCCTTAGGTCCGGAAGTATCCGCCCAGGTGTTTAAACATCTGCGTGAAGAAGAGATCGAACAGCTTACGCTGGAGATAGCGAATGTTCGCAAGGTCGACAGCGAAGACAAGGATACGATTCTAAGCGAGTTCCACCAGATCTGCATGGCGCAAGAATATATTTCGCAAGGCGGTATCACGTATGCGAAAGAGATTCTCGAGAAAGCGCTCGGCGAGTCGAAAGCGCTGGAAGTCATCAACCGTCTAACGGCAACGCTGCAAGTTCGCCCGTTCGACTTTGCGCGTAAAGCCGACGCTAGTCAGATTCTCAACTTCATTCAGAACGAGAACGCGCAGACAATCGCCTTGGTGCTGTCTTACTTGGGCGCCGATCAATCGGCCTCCATCTTGTCTTCCCTCCCGCAGGAGAAGCAGGCGGAAGTTGCAAGACGTATCGCGCTCATGGACAGCACGTCGCCGGAAGTTATTGCGCACGTCGAACGTATTCTGGAGCAGAAGCTGTCCTCGACGGTTACGCAGGACTACACGAGCGCTGGCGGTATCGAGTCGATCGTACAAATCCTTAATGGTGTCGACCGCGGCACAGAGCGCACGATTCTTGACGCGCTCGAGATTCAAGATCCGGAACTGGCCGAAGAAATCAAGAAGCGTATGTTCGTATTCGAAGATATCGTCAACATCGACAACCGCGCGATTCAGCGCATCATTCGAGATATCGAGAACGCAGATCTTCAGCTTGCGCTTAAAGTGGCAAGCGAAGAAGTACGCGAAGCCATCTTCCGTAACATGTCCAAACGGATGGCGGAAACATTCAAGGAAGAAATGGAGTTCATGGGTCCTGTACGGCTGCGTGACGTTGAAGAAGCTCAAACTCGTATCGTAGCGACGATCCGTCGACTCGAAGAGTCGGGTGAGATCATCATCGCTCGTGGCGGAGGAGATGATATCATTGTCTAGCCTTCATAAATCTACCCATGTTGTTTCTATAGACGATCTAAAGCGTCTGGAAGTTTTCCGCAACTATTATGCTAATACCCAGTCCGGGGCTAATCGAAACACCCCGGCTGGTCCCGATGAAGAAACAATTTCGCTGCGCGACCAAATCATCCAAGATGCCGAGAATTTCGCGAAGCAGCGAATGGAAGAGACGACAGCCGAAATCCAGGCGATGATGGACGATGCGAATGCCGCCATTGAACAATGGTGGCAGGAGCGCCGCGAGCTGGACCTGCAGCACTTCGAGCAGATGCGAAGCGAAGGCTATCAGATCGGATATAACGAAGGGCGCGAGGAAGCCGAGCAAGAGATTCACCAGCAATGGGAAGCATCGCTTGGAGAAGCGAAGACGATCCTTGAGGGCGCCTACCGCATGAAGGAAGAGATCATCCAAGAGGCAGAACCGTTCCTCGTGGAACTTAGTATCTCCATTGCAGAGAAAATCATTGGCAAGCAGCTGGCCATGTCCCCGGAATGGACGATCGAGCAAGTGACGAAGGCACTGACCAGAAGACGCGAACAAGGTGTTATCACGCTGTGCGTATCGCCATCGCAGCTTAATTTTATCCAAGCAGCCCGCGAAGAACTGCACTTGGCGATTGACTCGCAAGCCGAGCTCCAAATTGTGCCGGATGTAACGGTAAAAGACGGTGGTTGCGTCATTCGTTCTGCCTTTGGTAGTATTGATGCCCGGATAGATACGCAGTTGTCCGAAATCAAACGCGAGCTGATGCAGCTGGCGCTGCAGCCTAGCGAAGAGGGGGCATAACATGGCCACGCTTAAGCTGGATCCGATGAAATATATCGAACATATGCGTCCGATCGATCCCATACGGGTGAACGGTAAAGTTACGCAGGTTATCGGTTTGACGGTCGAGTCGGAAGGTCCGGATGCAAGCATTGGCGATGTGTGCTATATCTACCCGACGAAAGCAGCTAAGCCGCTTAAAGCGGAAGTCGTCGGCTTCCGAGACAATAAATTGATCCTCATGCCGCTCGGTGAGCTGGCCTCGATCGGCCCGGGTTGCGACGTCGTCGGAACCGGCAAGCCGCTAACCGTGCAAGTCGGATCCGAGCTGCTGGGCAAAGTGCTCGACGGATTGGGACAGCCATTGGACGGCTCGATGCTCCCAGCTCGAATGCCGCATTACTCGACGCATAACGAGCCGAGCAACCCGCTCTCCCGACCGCGGGTTAAGACGCCGCTGACAGTCGGCGTGAGAGCAATAGACGGACTGCTCACCGTAGGTCAGGGGCAGCGTATTGGTATCTTCGCTGGTTCTGGCGTCGGCAAGAGTACGCTCTTGGGGATGATTGCTAGAAACACTTCGGCCGATGTGAACGTCATAGCTCTTGTCGGCGAACGTGGTCGCGAGGTGCTCGAGTTCGTCGAGAAGGATTTGGGGCCAGAAGGTCTAGCTCGATCGGTCGTGATCGTCGCGACGTCTGACCAGCCTGCACTGATCCGGATGAAAGGCGCTTTGATTGCGACCAGCATCGCGGAATACTTCCGCGACCGTGGCTTGAACGTGATGCTTATGATGGACTCGGTAACCCGTTACGCCCAAGCGCTTCGGGAAGTCGGACTTGCGATCGGCGAGCCGCCGGCGACGCGCGGATACACGCCATCCGTATTCGCGAATTTGCCGAAGTTGTTGGAGCGTGCGGGGACAGGTCCGAGAGGTTCGATTACGGCGTTCTATACCGTGCTTGTGGACGGCGATGATATGAATGAGCCGATTGCAGACGCGGTGCGAGGCATATTGGACGGCCACATCGTGCTGAGCCGGGCAATTGCGCAGAAAGGCCACTATCCGGCCATCGACGTGCTCCAGTCCATCAGCCGTGTTATGAAGGAGATCGTGCCGGAAGAACAGCAGGACGCGGCTAACGAATTGAAGCGGCTGCTCGCTACTTATAAAGATTCGGAAGACCTCATTAATATTGGGGCGTACCAACGAGGTTCAAATGCGGAAATTGACCGCGCGATCGATAGAATCGGCACCATTAACACGTTCACCCGTCAGAAGACGACGGAGAAAGTAAGCTACGAAGAAGCTGTGCAGGCGCTGTTAAGTGAATTCGAACGGAGCTGATCGTAAGGGATGGCCAAGTTTAAGTACGCGTATCAAAAAATCGTCGACTTGAAGGCAAGCGAGAAGTCGCAAGCCGAGTCGGTATTATCGGCGGCCATCGGCAAGCTGCAGGCGGAAGAAGCTTCGCTAAGCGAATTGATCGCCGAACGAAGCGCGTGGATGGACCAACTGCAGGATGCCGCGAGCGGGGGCACGTCGCTTGCCGAGTTGCTTGACATGCAGCGGTATGTCGATTACATCGATTCCCGCATTACGCACAAGCAAGCCGATATTCGCAAAGCACAGCGCGAAGTCGAGCTCAGCCGTTCGAAGCTGACCGAGAAAATGCAGGATGAGAAAGTTTGGCTAAAAGCCAAAGATAAAGCTTTACATCAGTACCGCGCGGTTATGATGCTGCAGGAACAGAACGAGCTGGACGAAATCGCGACGGTCCGATACGTCGCGCCGGCTTAACCCATATAACAACAGAGCGCTAAAAGACCGGAGGAGGGGTATTTCGTGTCAGAATTGGAAGCGGAGAAGGGATATAGCGGGTTCGAGCGATTCATGTTTTTTGTCACTCCGATCCTGTTCACCATTGTCTTGCTCGGCGTGCTGCTCACGTTGTTTAACTTCGATCTGAGGAACAAGGTGCTGACTGTCGGCGACTCCATCCCGTTTCTGAATGAAGTGCTGCCTGATCCAGTTGCGAAAAGCGAGACTTCGACAGGGGATGGCGAGAACGCAGATGCTGCCGCGGCCGCCAAAGCGGTCGACGAGCAAAATGCGGTCATTGCACAGCTGAAACAGCAGTTATCGGCGAAGGAAAAGGCTTTGCAGGCGGCTACCGGCGAACAGACGGCCAAGGATAAGCAGATCAGTGACCTTCAGAATCAAGTAAAGCAGCTTAGCGCGCAGAAGGAACAAAACGATACGTCGAAGCTGAGCGACGAAGAATACGCGGCGAAAATCAAAGCGCTAGCCGATGCTTACGCGAAGATGTCGCCAAGTAAGGCCGCTCCTATTATGGAAGCAATGGAACTGGACGAAGCGGTGCTCGTGTTGAACTCGATGCGGACGGATGATCAAGCGAAGGTGCTGGAGAAGATGACGCCGAAAACGGCCGCTGAGGCGACCGTGAAGCTGAAAGACATCAAGTCGGCGAAAGACCAGCAGATTGCGGCACTTCAAGCCCGCCTGAATAAACAAGCGACGACGAAAGCAGAACCGTCCTCCTCGCTGGACACGACGCAGTTAAAAGATACGTTCACGAATATGCCTGCGGCTAAGGCTGCGGAGCTTCTGATCAAAATGTCGGAGGTGAGCCCTAGCAAAGTGTTACGGATCCTGAATGCAGTAGACAGCTCAGCACGTTCATCGATTTTGTCGGAAATGTCTTCATTAAATGAAGGAATTACAGCACAGCTTGTTTCCAAGCTGATGACCGGTAAATAATTCATTTGAAAGGAGGTGACAACTATGATGCCCATGACAACTATGATGCCGACGGCGGCAGTGCAACCCGCACCGACAGCCAATACGCAACCTTCTTCCCTCAATAAGACATCGATGTCGGATAAAAGCGCCTCTGGCGATTTCAGCAAGAAGCTGGATCAGACTATGAAGAGCGCGAACAGCAAATCGGAAGTAGATCAAAATAAGACGGATTCGGTAAATAATACGGATGCGCAAACGGTAGAAGCGGATCCGACCGCAAAGTCGCAAGCAGCTGATACTACCGAAAACACGGCGCAAACCAAGACGCCGACGACGCTAAGCGCGACCCCGACAGCTGAAGAACTTGCATCGTTCGTCGAAGGCTTACTGGAACAGCTTGACGATCTGAAAGACGCGGACCAAGATGAACCAGTGACAACCGAAGATATGCCCGGTATACTCGGAGACCTAGACAACCTGCTCGCTATGCTCGAATCGATGCCGCAATTGCAGCAGGCGGTCCAAACGCAGCAGACGACAGACCTTACGGTGACTGGTTCCGGCAGTGAGTCAACGATCGGAGCATTGCAAGGGATGCTGAAAGATCTTCAAGCCGTTCTTCAACAGGACAGGGCCGGCGCCATTAGCAAAGACATGATGACGGCAATCACAAAGCAGGTAAAGGCGCTAGATCAAGCGGTTAACGGCGCGAGTGCCGCGACGGAAGTACCAAGCGGTATCGCGGACGAGACAAGCTCGGCATCCGTTCCGGCACAATCTTCGCACTTGCATCGGATGGGCGCGCAGCTTCTCCATGCTAGCGTACTGACGACAGTCGTGCCGACAGAGGAGAAGAATTCGGCCGAGCCGACTGCCGCTGCCAAGTCGATGGAATCGACTAGCACCGAAGGAACGGCCGTACCGGTCGCGATGACGACGCCAGATAATCAGCCGCGTGTAGATCAAAGCGCCAAACTCGTCATGCCGCAGCCGGTTCCGGCGGAGAAGTTCGCCGAGAAGATGAAGGACATGCTGGTAAATCAGTTTAGCGTGAAGACGAAAGACGGCCTTTCCGAAGCGACAATTTCCTTGGCTCCAGCTCATCTCGGTCAAGTGGATATTCGGATCGCGGTGCATAACGGGCAATTAACGGCGGTATTCGTAGCCGAATCGTCGGCGGCGAAGGACATGCTGGAGAACCAGATGGCCCAGCTTCGCAACCAACTGCAGACGCAGGGACTTCAAGTCGATCGGCTGGAAGTAACGCAAAGCTCGAACGCCTTCGAGTCGAACATGTTCCACAGCGGGCACGGCAGAGGTACTCGTGATCAGCATTCCACCAAACAGGGCGGTTCTAACCGCGATGCGATTAACGAAATAAATGGTTTTAATCCTGAAGCGGAGCAAGCGGCCGTTGAACAAGCAGTGACCCGAACTTTGGGCTTTGGCAGAGAGATTAACACGACGGTATAACACCACATTAAGCCCTTGGTCGGAACGGAGGTGAAAGAGCGATGGCAAACACGATATCCGGTACGTCTTCGGCAAGCAGCACGCAAGCATCCGGCGCTTCGAATAAAATGAACACTCTCGGAAAAGACGAATTTCTGAAGATCCTTGTGACGCAGCTCAAAAACCAGGATCCGATGCAGCCTTTGCAGGACACGGATTTTATTGCGCAGATGGCTCAATTCTCGTCGGTCGAACAATTGATGAACATGTCCGAAAATATGGGCAAGCTAAGTCAGAATTTGGGCCTGGCCTCGAGCATGATCGACAAGAACGTGGAATGGTACCAAACCAATGAGTCCGGCACGACGTTGAAGTCGGGTAAAGTGGATTCGATCGTAGTCCGGGACAGCATTCAGTATGCAGTTGTAGATGGCGAGTCGATTCCTCTAGACAAGATTGTTTCGATCGGACAAGGCGGTGAAGGAGCAAGTGAATAACCGTCTAACGATAGGCCAGCTGCAGATTGGAACCCCCGGCGTTAGATCGCTTGGGAAGACGGTGTCGAATACGACGCCAGGCACAGCTTTTAAAGACATGCTGGACAGTCAAGTGCTCAAGTTCAGCCAGCATGCGGAGACCAGAATGCGCCAACGCGGGATAACCCTCGGCGTCGACACGTTAAGCAAGATTGAAGGCGCGATTGACCAGGCAGCCGCAAAAGGGGCAAAGGATTCGCTGGTCATATGCAAAGATGTCGCCATGATTGTAAATGTGCCTAGCCGAACCGTCATTACCGCGATTGATGGCAAGAGCTTGAAAGACAACGTTTTTACGCAGATCGATAGCGCAGTTGTTATCTCGTAATCGACATGCATGAAACCACACGGCCGGACCTCTATTGAGGAAGCCGCGGGCTGCTGACCGACTGATGCGCCCACAACCAAAAAAGGCAATCATAAACCCAATACTCAGGAGGTAATCTACGAATGCTAAGATCTATGTACTCCGGTGTTTCAGGTATGCGCGGTTTCCAAACAAAGCTCGACGTCATCGGTAACAACATCGCGAACGTGAACACGGTCGGCTTTAAAGCAGGACGCGTCATGTTCAAGGATATCCTTAGCCAAACGGTGTCCGGCGTTACGGCTCCGACAGAAGGCGTGAAGGGCGGCGTGAACGCCAAACAGATCGGCCTGGGCGTCGCAACGGCTTCGATCGATACGGTCCACACGCCGGGCAGCGCGGTCACCACGAATGTGCCGACGGACGTCCGCATCGATGGGGACGGGTTCTTCGCCGTAACCGCGACCGGCGACGGCTCGCAAGCAACCCCTTACTTGACTCGCGCCGGCAATTTCACGCTAGATGCGAACAACCAATTGGTTAACGCGGACGGAATGTTCGTACTGAGTTCGGACGGCGCTCCAATCACGCTCGCTCCCGAAGTCAAATCGTTCTCTATCTCCAGCGACGGTTCGATTATTGGCGTGAATGCCGATGGCACAACGGCTGCGACCGACTTCAAAATCGGCCTTGTGAAAGTCAACAATCCTAGCGGTCTTGAGAAGATTGGCGGCAACCTGTACCAACTTACAGCCAACGCCAATCCTGACGGAGCAGCCGAGCTGAGCGAAGCTGCCAGCGCCGAAGCCGGTACAGGATCGATCGTGGCAGGCCAGCTCGAGATGTCTAACGTCGAGTTGACGGCGGAGTTCACGGAGATGATCGTCGCGCAGCGCGGCTTCCAGGCGAACTCCCGTATTATTACGACATCCGACGAAATTCTGCAAGAAGTCGTTAACCTGAAGCGCTAATAATTCGTTAATTTTTTCCTAACAGTTCTGAAGTAAGATAGGGGAGGTCAAGTCCTCCCCTTATCCTTGAGGGGGATTTACATGATTGCTGTAACGCGTTTGAACGGCACGACGATATTCGTGAACGCGCTACTTATCGAAGTGATCGAAGAGACGCCAGATACGCTGCTCACGCTGACAACCGGGAAGAAATTCATGGTGCGGGAGAAAGCGACGGACGTCATTTCCTCCATGCAGACATATTTGCAAGCGATTGGCGTGAACGCCGCGACAATCAAGAGCGTACAATCGGAGGGTCCATAACGATGAAAAAAATGCTGCCTTGGCTTATCACAATTTTGCTTGCCATAACCCTCATTGCGGTCGTGGCGATCGTTCTGTTCAACAACATTTTGGGCGGTGGATCTAATGATTCAGCCAACCAGGCAAAAGAGAGCGTACAGAACGTGAAGGCGGAGAAAATTACCGCCGACGAGCTAGTTGCGGTGACAAGCGAGTTGACAGGGATCAAAACGAATTTGTCGGATCCCACATATATTGTGCAAATCGACTTTGCCTTCCAACTAGATAAGGCAGAGACGAAAGAAGAATTCGAGAAAATCAAGGAGTTCGCGATCAAGCCGATTATTATCAGCACGCTCGGCGATAGCAATCCAGAAGAAGTCAGTGGCTCGCAAGGCAAGGATGCGTTAAAATCAAAACTGCTTAACCTGATTAACGAAAAGTTAGCCGAGTCGTCCGAAGGCAAGCTTGTCAACGTTACGATTACGAACATTTTGGTCGCACAGATCTAGTCAGGCTTTTGACGCATCCTTGAAAGGGGGGAGAAACATTGGTTGATGTATTATCGCAAAGCGAGATAGACGCGCTGCTTGCAGCGTTATCATCCGGTGAAATGGACGCGGAAGAACTAAAGAAAGAAGAGACCCAGCGCAAGATCCGCTCCTATGAATTTAAGCGCGCCGTACGCTTTTCGAAAGACCATATCCGCAGCTTGACGCGGATTCACGAGAACTTCGCCAGGTTCCTGACAACCTATTTCTCGGCACAATTGCGGACGTTCGTCCAGATCAGCGTCGTGCAGGTTGAACAGCTGCCTTATGACGAATTTATACGCTCTATTCCGAAAATGACAATTCTGAACATTTTCGAAGCGGAACCGCTTGAAGGCCGCATGGTGCTCGAAGTTCATCCGAACGTCGCCTTTGCAATGGTGGATCGGCTGCTTGGCGGCCAAGGCACCGCGCCTTCCAAGATCAACGCGCTGACGGAGATCGAGACAACGATTATGGAGCGCATTTTCGGCCGTACGCTCGAAAGTCTGCAGGAAGCATGGAAGACGGTCATCGACATCTCGCCGCGTATGGAAGCGTTGGAGACCAATCCTCAGTTTATGCAGATCGTCTCGCCGAACGAAACGATTGCCTTAATCTCGCTCAGCACGAAGATCGGGGACACGACGGGTATGATCAACTTATGTATTCCCCATGTCGTCATTGAGCCGATCATGTCTAGATTGTCCGTTCACCATTGGTTCGTGTCGCAGAAGAAAACAAGAGCGCCCGAAGAGGTCGAGGTGCTCAAGAATCGCGTCAGCAAGGCGAAACTGTCGATCGTGGCCGAGCTCGGTCAATCGTCGATCAACATTCAAGAGTTCCTCGGCCTTAGCGTCGGCGACGTCATCGCGTTGAACAAGCCGATTACTTCAGGGTTAGACATCAAAGTCGGCGACAAGCTTAAATATATCGGAAGTGCAGGCTCGATCAGGGAACGATTGGCGATTCAAATTGATCAAGTACTCAGCGAGAGCGAAGGAGTGGAGGAAAGTTATGACGAGTAAAGACTACTTATCGCAAGAGGAAATCGATGCCTTACTGCGTCAGTCTTCCGATGAACCCGATACGTCGAAATCGGATAGCGGTCCGATTGAAGAGCTGAGTGAATATTTGAGCTCCATCGAGCAGGATGCGCTTGGCGAGATCGGCAATATCACGTTCGGGAGCGCAGCGACGGCTTTATCTACGCTGCTGGGCCGCAAAGTCGATATCACGACGCCGAAAGTATCCATTATTAATAGGAAGGATCTCGACGACGAGTTCCCGAAGCCTCATGTCGCCGTGTCGGTTGAATACGTCGATGGCTTCGAAGGCATCAACTCGCTCGTGATCAAAACCAGAGACGCCCAGATCATTGCGGACTTGATGCTCGGCGGCAGTGGAGATGTCGATCCGAACCAAGAATTGAACGAGATCCATATCAGCGCGGTTCAGGAAGCGATGAACCAGATGATGGGCTCTTCCGCGACATCGATGTCGACGATCTTTAACCGTTTCGTGAATATTTCACCACCCGGAATCGACATCCTTAATGTATCGGAAGGCGAAGGCGTCGATCGGCTCCCGCCGGAAGACCTGTTCATCAAAATCGCATTCCGTCTAACGATCGGCGATCTGATCGACTCGCAAATCATGCAGCTGCTGCCGATTCACTTCGCGCAAGAGATGGTTTCGACGTTGATGGGCGGAACGAGCGAACCGCAAGCAGCGCCAGCGGCGGCGCCTGCCCCTGCAGCGCAGGCTCCTGCGCCACAACCGGCGGCAGCGGCGGCAGCCGCTCATGCACCTGCCCAACAGCCTGCGGCAGCGGGCGCGCCTGCTTATGATCCATATCAGCAGCCAATGGGCTATCCGCCGCAAGGGATGCCGATGATGCCTCCTCAAGGGATGCCGGGGCAACCGGGTATGCCGATGATGCCTCCAGCAGCCGCAATGCCGGGCTATGGGATGCCAGGCTATGGAATGCCGGGTTATGGCATGCCGCCACAAACTTATGGCGGTGTGGGCAACCGCAACGTGAACGTACAGCCTGTGCAATTCGGCAACTTCCAAGGCGCTGGATTTGGACAAGCGGATGACTCGAACTTGAATTTATTGCTCGACATCCCACTGAAAGTCACTGTAGAATTAGGTAGAACTCAGAAGCAAATTAAGGATATTCTCGAGTTATCGCAAGGTTCCATTATCGAACTGGACAAGCTTGCCGGTGAGCCAGTCGACATTTTGGTGAACAATAAACTTATCGCGAAAGGCGAGGTTGTCGTTATTGACGAGAATTTCGGCGTGCGGGTTACCGACATTGTCAGCCAATGGGATCGTATTCAGAAACTACAATAACTAACGTGTGATTCTAGGAGGAAAAAACGATGGCTAACCGTATTTTGATTGTAGATGATGCAGCTTTTATGAGAATGATGATCCGCGATATTCTCACGAAGAACGGCTATGAGGTAGTCGGCGAAGCACAGGACGGCGCGCAAGCGATCGAGAAGTTCAAGGAGCTGAAGCCCGATTTGATCACGATGGATATCACGATGCCAGAGATGGACGGTATCGTCGCTTTGAAGGAGATCAAGAAACTGGACGGCAACGCGAAAGTCATTATGTGTTCCGCGATGGGTCAGCAAGCGATGGTTATCGATGCGATTCAAGCGGGAGCCAAAGACTTTATCGTAAAGCCTTTCCAAGCGGATCGCGTCATCGAAGCCATCAAGAAAACGCTTGGTTAACTCGTATGAGACGGTCTATCCTGCTTTCTGCGGGCTGTGCATCCTTCGGCGCGCTGCTGCTACGAGCTGCAGCAGCGGCAGCTGATTCGGGAGCGGGGCTCGGGACGCCGGCCGACCCGGCTGAGGACACCGTGAACATACCGGGTTCGAGTATGACGGGGTACCTCATCTGGGTCGTTTTCGTCCTCTTGATGGTAACGGTTTTAATCGTCATCGTTATTCGATGGCTTGCGCTGCGCAACCGAACACTAATCACGAACCGGGCTTTGCGTTCGTTGGGCGGCGTGCCGCTCGGGGCTAACAAGTCGCTGCAAATCATTGATTTATCCGGACGTGTATACGTCGTCGGCGTAGGAGAGAACGTCGCGCTGCTGGACAAGATCGACGATCCGGAGGAAGCAAGAGCGATCATGGAAGCGCTGGAGCAACAGCAATTTCAAGGTTGGAATCCAGCTTCCGTTAAAGTATGGTTCGATCGTTTGCGACGTCGCGAGAAAGCAGAAGAACCGGGGAATGAACTTTGGCAGGAACCGGAGTCGTTCCAATCGCTGCTGCAGAACAGGCTGCGGAAGCAATCGGATCGGAGGCAGGAAGTGGAGTCGATGCTAAAGGACGAAAATCAAAACGATCGGTTGTCGGACGAATGAATAAAAAAATTATACTTACTCTTCTCGTGCTGCAGCTTGCTGCGCTATTTTTTCATACCCAGTCGTTTGCCGCGGATCCGTTGCCCAATGTAAGCGTCAATATCGGCGGGGATGGCCAGCAGCAGCCTGGGACAAGCGCGCTGTCGCTATTGCTGATGATTACGATACTCAGCGTGGCGCCGGCCATTTTAGTCATGATGACCAGCTTTACGCGAATCGTCATCGTGCTGGGATTCATCCGAACTTCGCTCGGTACGCAGCAAATGCCGCCGAACCAGGTACTGATCGGGCTCGCGATGTTCCTAACCTTTTTCATCATGTCGCCTACGCTGGGACAAGTGAACGAAGTCGCCCTGCAGCCATATTTAAAGGGCCAGATTACGCAGACGCAGGCACTTAACAAGGCGGCGGTGCCGATGAAGAAATTTATGTTCAATCAGACGCGCGAGAAGGACTTACTGCTCTTCCTGAATTATACGAAGACGCAGAAACCCAAGACATATGAAGATGTGCCTTTAACCGTGCTTGTCCCTGCTTTTACGCTGAGCGAACTGCATACCGCTTTTCAGATGGGATTCATGATATTTATCCCGTTCCTGATCATCGATATGGTCGTGGCCAGCACGCTCATGGCGATGGGGATGATGATGCTGCCACCGGTCATGATCTCGCTGCCGTTTAAAATTTTGCTCTTCGTGCTTGTCGACGGCTGGTATCTCATCGTCAAGTCGCTGCTGCTGAGTTTTAACACGTGAGTCCATTAGGAAGGGATATGGAGGCATGAACGCAGAATTTGTTATCCGTTTGGCGGGGCAAGCCGTGTATACAACGATGAAAGCTAGCGCTCCAATGTTGATTATCGGTCTTGTGGTAGGCTTGGTCGTCAGTATTTTCCAGGCGACAACCCAGATTCAGGAGCAGACGCTCGCTTTTGTACCCAAAATCGTAGCCGTGCTGTTGTCCATCTTAATTTTCGGCCCATGGATATTGAACACACTTGTTGATTTCACGTATAACCTGCTGAACAATCTCTATAAATATATCGGATAAGCCGAGGAATTTTTGATGGAACTGTTTCTGGAAGGTTTCCCTATTTTTTTGCTTATTTTTTGTCGAATTACCTCTTTTTTCGTCGTTGCACCTGTCTTTTCGACTCGAACGGTGCCGACGATGATGAAGGTTGGACTCAGTTTTATCGTCGCGCTGCTTATCTTTCTGAGTTACGGATTAAAGCAGACGATCGTGCCGGATGCTACATACGTGCTGGCTGTGATCAGAGAAGTGCTTGCTGGTCTGCTGCTCGGTTATACGGCTTATCTGTTCTTTACCATCATTCAGACCGCGGGGGCTTTTATTGACCTGCAGATGGGGTTCGGTATGGCGAATGTCATCGATCCGCTAACAGGCGTCTCATCCCCGTTGATGGGCAATTTCAAGTTCATGGTAGGCACGCTCGTCTTCTTGTCCATGAACGGACACCATTTTTTGTTAAACGCGCTGCTTAAGAGCTATGAATGGATTCCAATCTCGAACGAATTATTCGCGCGGGTATACGACGGCAGTATTTCGGAGTTTCTACTTCGAACGTTTGCGGATACGTTCATGCTAGCGCTGCAGATGTCGGCACCGCTTGTCGTGGCGATGTTCCTAGTCGACGCGGGTCTTGGTTTACTGGCCAAAACCGCGCCGCAATACAACGTGTTCGTCATCGGGGCACCGATGAAGATTTTGATCGGCTTCCTTCTGTTGGCGGCATTAATGCCAGGGCTGATCGATCTGTTCGAGAACATTTTTACGTTGATGTTCAGCGCATTGGAGAAGTTGTTCGGAATCGTTCAGGCTCGGGCGGAGCAGTAGGAGGGACTTACGCTTGCATACGTACCGCTTAAGACTTGACCTCCAGCTGTTTAGCGGAGAGAAGACGGAGAAAGCGACGCCGAAGAAAAGGCAGGAGGCGCGCAAAAAAGGCCAAGTCGCCAAAAGCCAAGAGCTTCCGGGGGCCCTAATTCTGCTTTTCTCTCTCCTGTGTCTGTTGATGCTCGGCAGCTACTACAAAGATCGGTTGTTTCGCATGTTCGGCTTGCTCTTCCAGCAGAAGCTGTCCATGAATCTCACGACCGAGAACATTATGACCCTCTTTACGGACATTACCATACAAGGTGCATATTTGCTCGCGCCAATTCTTGCCATCACCGTTATATTCGCGATGGTCGGCACGTTCTTGCAGATCGGATTTTTCTTCTCGGGCGAGAGCGTGAAGCCGAAATTCAGCAAGCTGAACCCGCTTCAAGGCTTCAAAAACATCTTCTCGATGCGTTCGGCCGTCGAGTTTCTGAAAAATATTTTGAAGCTGACCATTATTGGATTCATGGTGTACCGCACCCTTTGGGGATCGATTGGCGATATTATGAAGCTTGCTCATGTACCGGTTGAGAATATGCTTAGCTTTACGGCTCATCTGGTCATGAATCTTGGTATTACCATTGGCGCCATCCTCGTAGTATTGGCGCTCATTGATTACATGTACCAGAAATTCGAACACGAGAAAAGCCTTCGGATGTCCATACAGGATATCAAGGACGAATATAAGAAATCGGAAGGCGATCCTTTGATCAAAGGGAAAATCCGCGAGCGGCAGCGCAGGATGGCCATGCAGCGGATGATGTCCGACGTGCCCAAGGCAGACGTGGTCATCACGAACCCAACTCACTTCGCCGTCGCGCTGCGGTATGACGGGTCGAAGATGGAGGCGCCGACAATCGTGGCGAAGGGTGCGGATTACGTCGCGCTGCGCATCCGGGAAATCGCCAAGAACAACGGCGTCATAACGATGGAAAACAAGCCGCTGGCCAGAGCTTTGTACGCAAGGGCTGAGATCGGGGACGCCGTTCCTGCAGACTTGTTCCAAGCCGTGGCCGAAGTACTGGCATATGTATATAGGCTCAAAGGTAGAGCCAAGTAATGAAGGCACAGAACGCGTGGGAGGAGGAACAGCATGAAAACAAAGGATCTCATCATCTTAATCGGCATTATCGGCATCGTGCTTATGATGATCATTCCTCTTCCGATTTGGCTGTTGGACGTCTTGCTCGTCATCAACATTTCCACGGCGCTAATGATTTTGCTCATCGCCATGAATTCCAAGGAAGCGTTGGATTTCTCGATTTTTCCGGCAATGCTGCTCATAACAACGCTGTTTCGTCTGGCGCTTAACCTGTCGACAACGCGCAACATTCTGTCCAAAGGCGAGGCGGGTCACGTCGTCGCGACATTCGGCAGCTGGGTGGCTGGCGGTCAGATTGCGATCGGCTTCGTCGTCTTCCTTATTCTCGTTGTCGTGCAGTTCATTGTCATTACCAAAGGTTCCGAACGCGTAGCGGAAGTTGCGGCGAGATTCACCCTCGACGCGATGCCAGGTAAGCAGATGAGTATCGACGCTGATTTGAACGCCGGCCTGATCAATGAGACGCAAGCGCGAGAGCGTCGCTCCAAAATTGAACGTGAAGCTGACTTCCACGGCTCGATGGACGGTGCCAGCAAATTCGTCAAAGGCGATGCGATTGCTTCGATCATCATCCTCATCATTAACCTGATTGGCGGATTTATAATCGGCATGGTCGTCCACGGCATGAGCTTCCAAGACGCTCTCCAGACATTCTCGGTCTTGACGATCGGCGACGGTCTCGTCAGCCAAGTGCCGGCGCTTTTGATCTCCACGGCGGCCGGTCTGATCGTAACGCGTGCGGCTTCCGAAGGCAATTTGGCCTATGACCTTCAAGTGCAATTGTTCCGTTATCCGAAACTGCTTTATATCGTAGCCGGAACGGTCGCCATGCTCGGTCTCTTCACGCCGATCGGTCCGATTGCCACGCTTCCGTTCGCCGGGCTGATCGCGTTTGGAGCTTACCGCATGCAGAATACGATTAAGCAACAGGAGCAGCAGGAAGAGCTGATGCAGGAAGAACAGCAGATCGAGGAAGTGCGCAGCCCTGAGAGCGTGATCAGTTTGCTTCAAGTCGATCCGATCGAATTCGAATTCGGCTATGGCCTTATTCCGCTGGCGGATACGCAGCAAGGCGGCGACTTGCTTGATCGGATCATTATGATTCGGCGTCAATGCGCGCTTGAACTCGGCTTAGTCGTACCGGTCATCCGAATAAGAGACAATATTCAGTTGAAACCTAACGAATACGTCATCAAAATCAAAGGCAACACCGTGGCGCGCGGCGAGCTGCTGCTTAACCACTATCTGGCCATGTCTCCCGGTTATGACGACGATTCGGTCATCGGTATCGAGACGACCGAACCCGCGTTCGGACTGCCCGCGATTTGGATCGACGAACCGACGAAGGAACGTGCGGAACTGTCCGGATATACCGTTGTGGATCCGCCTTCGGTCGTCGCCACGCATTTGACGGAAATCGTCAAGCGCCATGCACACGAACTGATCGGACGCCAGGAAACGAAGGCGCTTGTGGATAACGTTAGAGAGAGCTATCCGGCGCTGGTCGACGAACTCATACCTTCCATCTTGTCCATCGGGGACGTACAGAAGGTATTGTCGAAACTGCTCCGGGAGAAAGTATCGATCCGGGATATGGTCACGATTTTCGAGACGCTGGCCGATCAGGGACAATATTCCAAAGATCCGGAAATTCTGACCGAATATGTAAGACAAGCGCTGTCGCGCCAAATTACGCAGCAGTTCTCGCAGAACAGTGACAAGCTGCGCGTCATTACGGTTGGACCGTCGCTCGAGAAGAAAATCGCCGAGTCTGTGCAGCAATCCGATCAGGGCAGCTATTTGGCCCTGGACCCGATCTCGACCCAAACGATTTATCAGAAGCTGACAGAGCAGGTTAACCGGCAAATTCAGTCGGGCAACCAGCCGATCGTACTCGCTTCGCCAACGATCCGCATGTATTTGCGTCAGATCGTCGAGCGGACGATGCAGGATATACCGGTGCTTTCTTATAGCGAATTAGAACCTAGCGTAGAAGTTCAAAGCATTGGGGTGGTCAACCTGTGAAGGTAAAACGGTACATCGTTAACGCGCTTCCAGAAGCGCTTCCGATGATCCGCAGCGATCTCGGCGCAGATGCGGTCATCTTGAATACGAAAGAAATCCGGATCGGCGGATTCCTCGGCATGTTCGCTAAGAAGAAGATGGAGGTCATCGCCGCCGTCGAGACTGGCGCGGCGAAGCCGGCATCCGCGCCGAAGCCTCAGGTACCCGCGGCAAAGCCAGCGCAGCTGTCCCCAAGCGCTGCGCAGACGGCTATCCTGGAGTCTCTTGAGCTCGCAAGGAGCAGCAGGCAGCAGGAAGGAGCGGCGACGGCGGTGTTGAACCCGCCCGCAACTTCTAGCAAAGCCGCCGCGGCAGCTTATGGAGCACCGCGGACGACGGAGCCAAGACCAGCATCGCCCGCGGCCGTTGCCCAGCCGGTCCCGCAGCCCCCGGCAGCGCTTCGATCGGAAGCAGCCATATCCCAAGGGAATGCCAAGTTGGATGATGCCGCGCTGTTGGACGAAATACGAGACATGAAGCAATGGATTGTGCGAATGTCGAAGCAGCAGCAGATGAAACGGCTGCCTGAACCGATACAAGCGCTCCATACGCGGATGATCGACCAAGAAGTCAACGCCGAGCTGATCGAGAAGCTGATCACTGAAGTGGCCGATATGGTCGCGGGTGTGGCGGAGGCAGAGCTCACGCATGCTGATGTGTGGGCACAAGCAAGAACGGTATTAACGCAATGGATGAGCGGCAAAGCCGCCAAGGGTATACAACGGGACACGCGCGTCATTCATTTTGTCGGTCCGACGGGTGTTGGCAAGACGACGTCGATCGCGAAATTGGCGGCGGAACAGACGCTCAAGAGCGGGCGCAAAGTCGGATTCATTACATCCGATACGTACCGGATCGCGGCAGTCGATCAGCTCCGCACCTATGCGAACATTTTGAACGTGCCGCTGGAGGTCGTATTTTCCCCAGCTGAAGTGTCCCGGGCTTTCAAGGAACTGGAAGATCGGGAACTCATCTTTATGGATACGGCGGGCCGCAATTTCCGCAATGAATTGTATGTATCGGAAGTGAACAGCCTTCTCCAGACGAATCAGCAATCCGAGACATACCTTGTACTGAGCTTAACGAGTAAATTCAAGGATATGTCCACCGTGGCCGGCCATTTCACCAAGTACGGTATCGAGAAGGTACTGTATACGAAACAAGACGAAACGGACGCATTCGGCGCAATCCTGAACTTAGCCATACAGCATGATTTGCATCCCGCATACATCGCATACGGCCAAACCGTTCCCGACGATATCACCACGTTCAAGACAGATGTTTACGTCGAGCAGTTATTGGGGGCGTATGAGCAATGAATGACCAAGCGGAAGCTTTACGCCATATGGTGAAATCCTACGAGCAGCAGCAGGAGAATAGCCGGAAGACGCGGGTCGTCACGGTTACCAGCGGCAAAGGCGGCGTCGGCAAATCGAACTTCAGCTTGAATTTCGCGATCGCCCTCCAACAGCTTGGCAAAAAAGTGCTCGTCTTCGACGCTGATATCGGCATGGCGAATATCGATGTTTTGATGGGCGTATCCGCAACCTATAATTTGTACCATTTGCTAAAACAGCAAAAAACGATCTGGGAGATTATCCAGGAAGGACCTAGCGGGGTGCACTTCATTGCAGGTGGCTCCGGGTTTCAAGATCTGCTGGATTTAACCGCCGAAGAACTTGATTATTTTGAAGAGCAGATCGAGAAACTGCATGGAGAGTACGACTTTATCCTGTTTGATACAGGCGCAGGACTCTCCAAAGAAACGGTTAAGTTCATTCTGGCGGCCCAGGAGACGGTCGTGGTGACAACACCGGAGCCGACTTCGATCACCGATGCCTATGCCTTGATCAAGATGGTGAAAGGAATGGAGCATAACGTCAACTTCAAGCTGGTCGTCAACCGCGCGACGGACTTGAAAGAGGGCAAAGCGACGGCTGACAAAATCGGGCTCGTCGCCCAGCGGTTTCTCGACACGGCACTGCCGTTCCTCGGCATCGTGCAGGACGATCCGAATGTTTCCAAATCGGTGAAAAAACAAATTCCGTTCGCGTTAGCCTATCCGTCTTCCGAAGCGACGCGCGACGTAATGGCGATAGCGAAGCAATTTTGCGACCTTCCAGCGGATCCCGACGTGTCGGCGAACGGGATCAAAGGATTTATACACAAAATGTTCAGGCGATCTAAGTAATCCTTTGAGGAGTGGAAGCCCATGGCACTATATCGTGTACTTGTCGCGGATGACTCCGCGTTTATGCGGAAAATTATTAGCGATATGATAAACGCAGATAAGCAGTTCGAAATCGTGGCTACGGCTTCCAACGGACGTCAGGCGGTCGATGCGACCGTGCTGATGGAGCCGGATGTCATCATGATGGACTTGGAAATGCCCGAGATGAACGGCTTGGAAGCGCTCGTGCAGGTCATGAGCAAAAGACCGACGCCGACGGTGATGATGTCGAGCACTAGCGACGACGGAACGAGAATGACGATCAAGGCGCTGCAATTCGGCGCATTCGACTTTATCCGCAAACCTGCGGGACCGACCTCGCCGGATATTAAGACCGTCGGCGACCAAATGTTGGAGAAGCTGCGTATCGCCGTGGAATCGAACGTCTCGGCGTCCATAGCACCGACCGAGGTGGACGAAGATGCGCCAGAAGAGGCGTTGGCGGCTGAAATACCTCGTGCAGCAGTAGAACCCGCGAGGAAGCGGCAGACAGCCGAATGGCAAGAATGGCAAGCCGCAATGGCGGCGCAAATGCAATCGGGTCAAGCCGAGATCATCGAGGACAGACCGGCGCTCGACGAATTTACCGCGAAGGAGCAGCCTGTACATCCGGTGACGGTTCAAGAAGAACAGGCTGAACCTCAAAAGCAGCAGCTTCCGAAGCAACCGGTTGTTCCCGCTGTGAAACCTGCTGCCCGCGAGATCAAGGCGCCTGTCCCTCAAAAAGCAGTCGAACCGGAAAAGCAGCGCAGCGCTGTTGTTCAGCCGCCTGAGCGCAAACAAGCTTCTTCTCAGCCAGCGGCCGCCGTCTCGCCAAAACCGGAGCCGAAGAAGAACGCCGAGCCGCCGAGACCCGCCGTCAACACGCCGGCTGCCGCGGTCGCTAAGCCGGATCCTAAACCGGCTGCCAAAAGCGCTGAGGAGCTGAGAGGGGCTGCAGCGAGAACCGAGGCAAGACCGGAAGCGAAGCCGGAGGTGAAGCCGGCGGCTGCGAGCGCGAGCAAGCCATTGCCGATCGCGGCTGATTTGATGGATGAACCGATCACGCCGAGAGTGAAGAAGCAGACGGCCAAGCAAACCAATTTCCGCCATCTGGTCGCGATCGGTACGTCGACCGGCGGTCCAAGAGCGCTGCATGAAGTGATTACCGCGCTGCCGGAGAATTTGCCGGCTCCCGTGCTGGTCGTGCAGCACATGCCGCCGAAGTTCACCCATTCCCTTGCCCAGCGACTGGATTCATTCAGCGCGCTGCAAGTGACGGAAGCCGTCAACGGCGAACGGGTATACGCCGGGGTGGTGTACATTGCGCCGGGCGGACTTCATATGGAGCTTGCCAAGGACGGCCAAGGGTATTACATCCGATTGACGGAACAGCCGCCGCGCGGCGGGCATAGACCTTCGGTCGACGTCATGTTCGAGTCCTGCGCGCCGTTTACTGAGCTTCAACGCCACTCCGTCATTATGACGGGGATGGGAAGCGATGGCGCTAAGGGCATGAAGACGTTGATGGAAAGCGGCGGCAAAACGGCCATCGCGGAATCCGCAGAAACGTGCGTGGTCTACGGAATGCCAAGATCAGCCGTGGAGAACGGCGCTGCCAAGACGGTTGTTCCGCTAGGACGGATAGCCGGCGCGATCGTCGACGCGGTTATGCGGTAACGATCGGTCAGGATTAGATTCATACCAAACAGGAGGTGCCAGGCAATGGATATGAACGCATACTTATCGATGTTTATTGATGAGTCCAACGATCATTTGCAGTCGCTTAATGAGAACTTGCTTCGTCTGGAGAGCGACCCGGAAGATTTGAGCATTGTCCAGATTATTTTCCGATCCGCTCATACGCTGAAAGGCATGTCGGCAACAATGGGCTTCGAGGACTTGGCCGCGCTGACTCATGAGATGGAGAACGTACTCGATCTGGTGCGCAACAACAAGATCAAGATGGACAGCTTCATTTTCGATACATTATTCAAAGGCTTGGATGCACTCGAGAACATGGTCCAGGACGTCATTGGCGGAGGGACGGGCAAACTGGACGTCACCACGATCGTTACCGCGCTCAAATCGATCGTCAAAGGTGACTACAAGACAGATGCGCCCGCGCCGGCGGAAACTGCGGAGGCGGCTCCGGCGAGCAGCGAGACGACCGATGCTGCGAATGACGCGGCGGCGCTGCTGGATGAATATCAAACTTCTGTGCTTATGCAGTCGATCGATTCCGGCCTTTCGGTCTACCACATCGTGGTTAACGTCAGCGAAGGCTGTATCTTGAAAGCCGCTCGCGCTTACATGGTATTCGATTTCCTGGAGCGGGCTGGAGAAATCATCAAATCGCACCCAAGCGTACAGGACATCGAACAGGAGAAATTCGAACGGTCGTTCACGGTGTTCATGATTTCCTCCTCGAGCGCGGATGACATTCGCAAAGGCATCTTGTCCGTTTCGGAAATCGAGACTGCGGACGTAACCCAGCTTGACCGGGACTCCTTAAGCCAACTGGGACGCCGGACGAACGAAGCGCCTGCACCGGTGCCTGCGCAAGAAACACAAGCAACTTCGGAGACAATTCCGGCTGCGGCGGCGCCTGTCGCCAAGGCGGAAGCGGCCAAGGACGACAAACCGCGTCCAGCGGCTGGTGCGCCGGTGAGCCGCACGATCCGCGTCGATATCGAGCGGCTTGACGCTTTGATGAACCTCTTCAGCGAGTTACTCATCGACCGCGTCCGGCTGGAACAACTGGCAACCGAAATTCGCCGCAGCGATCTGACCGAGACGGTCGAACATATGGCGCGCGTAAGCGGCGACCTGCAGAGTATCGTACTGAAACTGCGGATGGTTCCGGTCGAATCCGTATTCAACCGATTCCCGCGAATGGTGCGCGATATTGCCAAGTCGTTGGATAAGAAAATCGATCTCGTGATCACGGGAGCGGAGACGGAACTTGACCGTACGGTTATCGACGAGATCGGCGATCCGCTCGTACACTTGCTTCGCAACTCTTGCGATCACGGCATCGAATCGATCGCCTCGCGCGTCGCGGCTGGCAAGTCGGAGACGGGAACCGTTCATCTCCGCGCCTTCCATAGCGGCAACAACGTGTTCATCGAGATTGAGGACGACGGCAATGGCATCAACCGTGAGCGAGTGAAACAAATCGCCATCAAGAACGGCGTCGTGACGCCGGAAGAAGCGAAGCGTCTGACGGACAACGAGATCAACATGCTCATTTTCGCACCGGGATTCAGCACGGCGGAGAAAATTTCGGATCTATCCGGCCGAGGCGTCGGTTTGGATGTCGTCAAATCCAAAATTACGTCGCTGGGCGGCAATGTCAGCGTGACTTCGCAAGAGGGGAAAGGTTCTATTTTCTCCATTCAATTGCCACTGACACTTTCGATTATTTCGGCTATGCTTGTGAAGCTTGGTGCTGAGAAATACGCGATCCCGCTCTCGTCGATCGTGGAGACGGGCATCATTCGCAAAGAGCAAATTCGCTCCGTGCACAAATCGTTCATGATGGAGTTCCGCGGTTCGGTCATTCCGGTTATCTCGCTTAGCAAAATTCTCGAGTGCACATCTTGGACAGAGAACGGCGAAGCCGAGACGGAGATCGTCGTGATCCGCAAAGGCGAGAAGCTGGTCGCCATCCTAGTGGACGAGTTCATCGGCCAAAGCGATATCGTCTTGAAGTCGCTGGGCAACTATTTAACGAATATTGATGCCATCTCGGGGGCGACCATTCTTGGCGACGGACAAGTTGCTTTGATCATCGATCCGAATGCGCTAATTAAATAAGGGAGGGATTACGTATGGGCGAAGAATTGAAAGTAATCGTGTTTGGTCTCGGCGAGGAAGAGTATGGCATTGAGGTTGAGAAAGTAAGAACGATCGAACGCATGATGCCGATCACGCGCGTCCCGAAAGTACCTTCCTTTATCAAAGGGGTTATTAACCTGCGTGGCGTTGTGCTGCCGGTTATCGATCTTCGTGGCCGCTTCGGATTGGAGGAATCCATTTCGACGGAGAATTCCCGCATCATTATCGTTGGCGTAGGCGATGTGGAAATCGGATTTATCGTCGATTCCGCTAATGATGTTATCGACATCGACAGCGACAACATTGAGACCCCGCCAGAAATTGTCGGTGGCATCCGGGCGAAATACTTGCGCGGTGTAGCTAAGATCGGCGAGAATCGACTGTTGATTATGCTGAATCTGGCAGAAGTGCTCAAGCAGAAAGAAATCGATCAGATTCTGGAAATTGAGGGGTAAACAGTGAACAACCCACTATCGAAACTGGAAGCATTCAAACTGGACGTTCTCAAGGAAGTCGGCAACATTGGAGCAGGACATGCAGCAACGGCTTTGTCGCTTCTGCTGGACAAGCCGGTTGATATGAACGTTCCTACAGTCAGTTTAGTCCCGTTCGAGGAAGTTGCGGATAAAGTCGGCGGTGCCGAGCAGGTCGTCATTGCCGTCTATCTGCGCGTTGAAGGCGACGCGCCGGGCCACATGTTCTTCCTGATCCAGGAAGACTCCGCCCGCAAAATGCTCCGCAACTTACTGGCCATCGAGCATCGGGAAGAGCTTGGCTATACCGAAATGGAATTTTCCGCATTGTCCGAAATCGGCAACATATTGGCGGGTTCCTACCTCTCGTCGCTTGCCGATTTCACGCAGCTATCCATGGGGCCCACCGTTCCGTCCGTTGCCATCGATATGGCAGGGGCCGTGTTGAGCTACGGATTGATGCTGTATGGTGAGATGGGGGATTCTGCGCTGCTCATCGATACGAAATTTTTGGAAGGTCACGAAGAAGTCGAAGGGTTCTTCTTCCTTATTCCTGATCCGGAATCATTCGATAAAATTTTCAGCGCCCTGGGAGTGCCGACCGAATGAATCAAGACATCATGGTGAAAGTAGGCATGGCGGATTTAAACATTGCGCTCGGCGGACAAGTATTGAAGACAACAGGGCTCGGTTCGTGTGTCGGACTTACGCTCTTCGATGAGAAAAGCAAGATTGCCGGCATGGCCCATGTGATGCTGCCATCCTCTGACATCGCCAGGGAGTCCACATTAAATATTGCGAAATATGCTGATACCGCCATCCCCGATCTAATCGAACGGATGAAGCAAGCTGGCGCGTTGCTCGGTAGGATGAAGGCTAAAATGGCCGGGGGCGCTCAGATGTTCGCTTTCTCATCGCAGAGCGATACGATGCGCATCGGGCCGCGTAACGTGGAATCGTGCAAGGCCGCGCTAAGCAAGTTTTCCATCCCTTTAGTTGCGGAAGATACGGGCGGCAATTTCGGAAGAACGATCGAATTTAGCAGCGCAACCGGAATACTCGTTATTCGCAGCGTTCAGTTTGGCGCAAAGGAGATTTAATTCATGATTGGGACATGGCGCTGGAATGCCGCCCTCGGCATGATCGGCGGCTTGCTCACGATGCTGGCCTCGATGGGCAGCAACGGACTTCTTATATCGGCAGTGCGCTGCGTATATGCGTTTGTGGCATTTTTCGTGCTTGCTTATTTGTTCCGGGCGGTACTTGCCTTTATTACTCGCCAGCCAGCTCCGGAGCAGACGATTCTGACCGATGTGCTTGAAGACGAGAGCAAAGGTCGACGCGTTGATTATGCAACACCTGATGAAAGCGACGAGCTTTCCGATTTGCTCCGGGAGCAAATGAACGGGAAGCAGCCTTCGGTTAACTCGGAGGAACAACCGGTATTCAAACCGTTGCAGCCAGAGAAGTTAGTGTCGACCCAGAACCGGGACCCAGAAGAACTAGCCAAAGCTATACGTCACTTGACAGGAGAGTGAGACGATGATTGAGCCGAAAACGCCTCATCTGTCCAATATCGAAATTTGGCAGAAATGGAAAGAAGACGGGGACATAGAAGCGAAAAAGCGGCTGATCGAGGATTACTTGTCTTTAGTTGACTACGTAACCAACCGGATGGCGATCGGACTGCCCAAAAACGTGTCTAAAGACGACTTGGCAAGTAATGGCGTAATGGGGCTTATCGATGCCATCGAGAAATTTGACTATCGACGCGGGCTTCAATTCGAGACGTATGCGTCTTGGCGAATTCGCGGCGCGATCATCGACGGCTTGCGGCAGGGAGATTGGGTGCCAAGATCGGTTCGAGAAAAGGCGAAACGGATCGAAGAAGCCTACCAAAAGTTGGAGCAAACATATATGCGCACAGTATCCGACAGCGAAATCAGCAAATATTTAAATGTGAGCGAGAAGGAATTCCAGAACATGCTTCAGGAAATCGCAGTGACGACGGTATGCTCCCTCGAGGATCCGATTCGCGAAGAGGAATCGGAGACAAGACTTTCGCTGCTGGTGGACGAGAAAGCCAAAAATCCGGAGCATAAAGTGCATGAGTTTTATTTGAAGGATTCCTTGATTCGCGGCATTGAGAAGCTGACGGAGAAAGAACGTACCGTCGTCTCCTTGTTTTATTACGAAGAGCTTTCGCTCAGCGAAATTGCGGAAGTGATGAACTTGTCTCCTTCCCGTATTTCGCAGTTGCATTCGAAGGCGATACTTCGGCTAAGGGGTGCGCTGGACAAACAGAAAGATCAACTTATGCAGCATTAAAACACAAAGGGAGAGTGTGTCATGTCAGCTTCGGAAACATTGGAATCATTGGCCGTGATTTCGATCTCGCAAGACAAGCTGACGGCGACGCTGCAGCTGCTTGGGACAGAGGACACCATTGCATTTACTTCCGAAGATTGGGCAGCCTTTTTGAATGACAAAGGGGTTAAGCACGGTATCGCGCAGCAGCTCATCGACAGTCTGGTGGCGAATCCGAAATCTTTTATGAACAAGCAGGTCGTCATTGCGCAGGGTGAACCGGCGGTTGCGGGTAATGATGGCTATATTCAATACACCTACGACATGATGGAGAATCGGCAGCGGCCCGCGGAACTGGAGGATGGCAGCGTCGATTTCAAGGAAATTACGCAGCTGAAGAACGTAAAGCGCGGTCAGTTGATTGCGGAGAAAATGCCGGCGACCCCTGGTGTGAACGGCAAGCTGGTGACCGGCGAAGAAGCCGTTGGCCGGAATGGGAAGGAAGCTTTCTTCAAGGTCGGCAAGAACGTCGTGCTCAGCCAAGATCAGTCTGCGCTTTATTCCGCGATTGACGGACTAATCACGATGACGGATAAGAATAAAATCAACGTCTTCCCTGTTTACGAAGTCAACGGGGACGTGGATTATAAAGTCGGTAACATCGATTTCGTCGGGACGGTCGTTATACGCGGGAATGTGCTGACGGGCTTTCGGGTGCGGGCTGCCGGGGATATACGGGTAGTCGGCGGCGTCGAAGGCGCAGAGCTTGAATCCGACGGATCAATCGAGATTACCGGCGGCATTCTGATGCATAACAAGGGTCATATCAAAGCAGGCAAGAACATCAAAAGCACCTTCATTCAAGACGGCATCGTCACGGCTGGAGAAGATGTGCTCGTCACGCAAAGTATTATGCATTCGCAGGTAAGAGCAGGCAGAAGCGTAGTATGCGGCGGCGCGAAAGGACTGATCGTTGGGGGAACCATTCAAGCCGGCGATTCGGTCATTGCCCGAACATATGGCAACACCATGTTTACACCTACATCGATCGAAGTCGGCGTGCGGCCCGAATTGCGCGAGGAGCTATTGGAGCTTCGCGGTCATCTCAAAGAGATCACAGCCAACTTGGACAAGACCGACAAGGCGCTTACGCTGCTCGACCAGATGGCAGCCGCAGGTCAGCTTGCGCCGGACAAGCTTGCGCTTCGCATCAAGCTATCCGCCACGAAACGGCAAGCCGTAGACGATATTACCCATACGAAAGACCGGATTCTCGAGATCGAACGATCACTGGAGGATACGGAGCTCTCCAAAGTCGACGTCATTCATACGATTTACGGTGGTTCCAAAATCGTCATCGGTCGTTATACCAGGTTCATTAAAGATCCTGCGCAGCGCGTGAGCTTCCGATATTCGGAAGGCGATATCGTAATGCTGCCTAATTGATACTTGATTTCGCACTCATCAATAAATGAGCGATGACCAGGGGGGAAGCATATGCCTTACCGGTCCATTGATTTTCAGGTATCCGTGCCGAAAGTGTCGGATCAGAGCATGACGCAGCAGCAAGCCATTCATCGGGCGCATGCCGAACAAAATAAGTTGGAAACCGACACGCTTAAGCATACGGATCAGCTTCGCAGCAAGAGTACGGCTGTCGAGAACGGCGGCCACGCGCATATTAACGATCATCGCTTGAAGGAAGACACCGGTTCTAAACGCGAAGGTAGACGGAAAGCGACCTTGGCGAGCGGCGAAGAAGAAAAAGATGCGGAAGATGCTACGAAAGAGAGTAAACATCCTTTCAAAGGAAAGCATATCGACATAAGCTTCTAGTCGCATCTTTTAGAAAACACGGGTGATGAAATGAACCAACCTTGGCTTTACATCGTGCTCCTTGGCGGGGTGATCATTGTCGTCGGGATGATGATGCCCCGCAAGACGAAAGAACCCGATTCACAAGGAACTGACTCCATGCATGGTATGGAAGCGGCGCTGGAACAGTTTATGGAGAATATGGAAGAAGAAAACCGCCAAATGGTCGAGTTGATCGCAAAGTCGCGCAAAGACGCACAGACGAACGCGAAGGCTTACGATGAGCGGATCAAGCAGTTAGAAATACGCTGCGCCGAGCTTGAACGTCAGATGGGCAAGCATGCGTTGTCGGCGGCCCCCATTCCTTCTTCCTACATAACGGATAAGCTTACATACGCTGAACATGCAGCGCTTCATCAGACCCCGCCACTGGCCACAGAGCCGGTGGTAAGTTTTGAGCCGGAAGAGCCTGAAGAAGATACCTCCATTCGAGGACGTTATCCGGAGCTGTTCGACCTGTATCAGAGCGGGAAATCCATTGAATCGATCTCCAAGAAGCTTGGGATGAATAAAGGCGAAGTGCAACTGATATTACAGTTGTCCAAGCAGGAAGAGGTGGCGCCGCATGAGTAAACGTTCGTTTCTAACCGGAATGGGGACGGGGGTTATCGTCGGCACCATTCTTCTTCAGCTATTTCTGATTGGACAAGGGAATGAAAGCGGGAGCGCCAATCCGCTTGCGGCAGGGGACACGTACACGCAAGAAGAAGTCGATCTCATGCTAGAAGACGAGCGGGCCAAAGTAAAGGCCGAAATCGCCGCGCAAGAGAAAGAAGCCGGGGCGGCAACCAAAAAACCAGCCGCCGGCACGACGCAAACGCCTGCGAAGACGACGCCTGCAACGGGACAGAAGACAGCGGGGCAGCAGGCCGCCGGCAGTGCCGCTGGCACGACTGCCAATACGGGGAATACGGCTGGCACCGCGGGGGTCAAGCAATCGACCTCGCCGATATTTGAAGGGGCGAATGGACGGATCATCATCCGCATTCTACCGGGCAAGGGTGTCAAAGATGCCGCCGATTTACTGTACGAAAGCAAAATCATTGCGGATAAGAAAGCGTTGCTTACGCTGATGAAAGGGAAGACGGTCCGAGCCGGATATTTCGGATTCTCCGGCAACTTGACGCTGAAGCAAGTGCGCGATATTTTGACCAGTCCGCCGATACAGGCCAAGAAAGCGGAAGCCGAAATCGAGGCACGTAAAGCGAATGCAACGGCGAAAACGGCTAATAATAGTTAACATTCGTCAAAGTACGCAAGTCCATGTTGCATGGGCTACCCAGATATGGTATAGTAATTCTCGGTGTTAAAAACGCACGTCGATTAATTTCGTCAAGGGTGCTTCGGCTCGGTCGAAGTTTTGGCGGAAGATGAGATCGGACGGAGGATAACACAAAACCAAACCCAGGAGGTGTTGAAGATGGCAGTTATCTCCATGAAACAGCTTCTCGAAGCTGGGGTACACTTCGGTCACCAGACTCGTCGTTGGAACCCAAAGATGGATCGCTATATCTTCACAGAACGTAACGGCATTTACATTATCGACCTGCAAAAAACAGTTAAGAAAGTCGAAGAGGCTTACAACTTCGTTCGCTCGGTAGCGGAAGAAGGCGGCACGATCCTTTTCGTCGGCACGAAAAAACAAGCTCAAGATTCGGTTAAAGAAGAAGCAGAGCGTTGCGGCAACTTCTACATCAACCAACGTTGGCTCGGCGGCACGCTGACTAACTTCCAAACGATTCAGAAGCGTATCGATCGTCTGAAAACCCTCGAGAAGTGGGAAGAGGACGGCACGTTCAACGTACTGCCTAAGAAAGAGGTTATCATTCTCCGCAAAGAGAAAGATCGTCTCGAGAAATTCCTTGGCGGTATCAAAGGCATGAAAGGTCTGCCAAGCGCGCTGTTCATCATCGACCCGCGTAAAGAGCGTATCGCAGTAGCGGAAGCTCGCAAACTCGGTATCCCAATCGTAGGTATCGTTGATACGAACTGCGATCCGGACGAGATCGATTATGTTATCCCAGGCAACGACGACGCTATCCGTGCTGTTAAGCTTCTTACAGCGAAAATGGCTGACGCGATCGTTGAAGCTAACCAAGGCGAGCAAACGACGGCTTAAGTCGTTTATTCATAAGACAGCAAGAAAGGGTGGTCAGAAGCTGTTAAGCCTCTCACCGCCCTTTTTTTGAACGTAAACTTACGAACCCTTCAGGAGGTCTATAAGCTATGGCAGTTAATGCGAGTGCAGTTAAAGAATTGCGTGAAAAAACGGGCGCAGGCATGCTCGATTGCAAAAAAGCGCTGGAAGAGGCAAACGGTGATCTGACAAGAGCGGCTGAAATTCTGCGTGAGAAAGGTCTTGCGGCAGCAGCCAACAAAGCAGGTCGCGTAGCGACTGAAGGTGTCGTTGAATCCTACATACATGCTGGCGGACGGATCGGCGTTCTGGTCGAGATCAACTGCGAAACCGACTTCGTTGCAAAGACAGACCAATTCCGCGAGTTCGCGCGCGACATCGCGATGCAAATCGCGGCGGCTAACCCTAAATTCGTAGGCCGTGAAGAAGTATCCCAAGAAGAGCTGGACAAAGAGCGCGAAATTCTGACGGCACAAGCCCTTAACGAAGGCAAGCCGGAGAAAATCGTCGAGAAAATGGTTGAAGGCCGCCTTTCGAAATACTACGAGGAGTTCTGTCTCCTTGAGCAAAACTTCATTAAAGATCCGGACAAAACAATCTCGACACTGCTGAAAGAAAAAATCAGCACAATCGGCGAGAACATCTCGATCCGTCGTTTCGTTCGTTATGAACTGGGCGAAGGTCTGGAGAAAAAAGAAGACAACTTCGTAGCTGAAGTTATGTCGCAAGCAAAACTGTAAATCCGAACGCACTAGGCGGGGCGGGGCGTTCGCCCCGCTTTTATTTTTTGACAATGAACCGATTTCAAATCTAGCACCGGACCCTAGGGTTCGAATTGGAGGTAAACACGTTGCAGAATCCCGTGTATAAACGTATTGTGCTCAAGGTAAGCGGCGAATCGCTAAGCGGCGATATTGGATATGGTATTGAAGCGTCCGTTATTTCGTCGATTGCCGAGCAGGTGAAGGAAGTCGTAGCATTGAATGTCGAAGTTGCGATTGTCGTCGGAGGCGGGAACATTTGGCGCGGAATCGCAGGAACGGCCAAAGGCATTGATCGTGCGACTGCCGATTACATGGGAATGCTTGCTACTGTAATGAACTCACTGGCGCTTCAAGATGCGCTCGAGGCCATCGACGTGCCGACGCGCGTGCAAACCTCGATCGCCATGCAGCAAATCGCCGAGCCTTATATCCGCCGCCGGGCGATCCGTCACTTGGAGAAAGGCCGTGTCGTCATCTTCGCGGCAGGAACGGGCAATCCGTATTTCTCGACCGATACGACGGCAGCGCTTCGCGCCGCAGAGATCGAAGCGGAAGTCATTCTGATGGCGAAGAACAAGGTGGATGGCGTCTACTCGGCGGATCCATTCAAAGATGCATCGGCAGAGAAGTTCGAGACGCTGACGTATCTGGATGTGCTTAACCGCAATCTTGGCGTCATGGACTCCACGTCCACGTCCCTATGCATGGACAACAACATCCCGCTGGTCGTGTTCTCGATTACGGAACAAGGCAATATCAAACGTGTCGTACTCGGAGAGAAAATCGGTACAATCGTGAAAGGAAGTGTGTAATTCGTGCCTCAAGCAATCAAGAAAAACGCTGAAGAACGTATGGATAAGGCGATTGGTGCGCTGAAACGCGATTTGGCAACCCTTCGCGCAGGCCGTGCAACGCCTGCCCTGCTTGACCGGGTACAGGTTGAATATTATGGCGCGATGACGCCGGTCAATCAATTGGCGAACATCAACACGCCGGACACTCGCACTTTGATGATCCAGCCATGGGACAAATCGTCCGTGTCCGCGATTGAGAAAGCCATCATGAAGTCGGACTTGGGCCTGACGCCATCGAACGACGGCGCGAGCATCCGCCTTTCGATCCCGGCGCTGACTGAAGAGCGCCGCGCTGAACTCGTCAAGCTGACGAAGAAGTTCGGTGAAGAAGCGAAAGTCGCGATCCGCAACATTCGCCGCGACGCGAACGATGATATCAAGAAGCTGGAGAAAGGCGAGATCTCGGAAGATGAATCCCGCCGTCACCAGGAGGACATCCAGAAATCGACGGATAAGTTCACGGCTGAGGTCGATAAAGTGCTGGCTGCCAAAGAGAAAGAAATCATGGAAGTATAATCAAAACTCACCGGCCCCTCCGATAGGTGGGGTTTGTTGCATCCATTATGCGTCTAACGGTGGGAGGGGATGACTTATGTTTCAGCGACTGAAAACGAAATTCGCCAAAGCGCCGGAAGACGCTTCGCAGGACGTACTCGATGCCGACAATATTCCGCAGCATATCGCCATTATTATGGACGGCAATGGCCGATGGGCGAAAAATCGCGGTCTGCCAAGAATTGCGGGTCATCACTCCGGGATGAAGACCGTCAAGCGAATTACGATGGAAGCGGATCGGCTTGGCGTCAAATATTTAACCTTGTACGCCTTCTCGACGGAGAACTGGAAAAGGCCGAAGGCCGAAGTGGAATTTCTCATGAAATTACCGCAGGAGTTTTTATCCATTGAACTGGCCGAGCTGATCGAGAAGAACGTCCAGGTGCGCATGATGGGACATAAAGAGGATCTGCCTCCGCATACGCTTCAGGCCGTTGAAGAAGCGGTGCGGCAAACCGCCGGCAATTCGGGACTTGTGCTTAATTTCGCCCTGAATTACGGCAGTCGCAAAGAGATGATGGAGGCGGTACGCCGGATCGGCGAGGATGTTCGCGACGGCAAGCTAGCGGCTGATGAGCTGAACGAATCGCATCTGGAGCAATATTTGCTGTCGAGCGACATGCCGGATCCGGATCTGCTCATCCGGACGAGCGGCGAGCTGCGCCTAAGCAACTTCATGCTCTGGCAATTAGCTTATAGCGAGCTGTGGTTCACGAATGTTTACTGGCCAGAATTCTCGGAAGCACATTTTAACGAGGCAATACGTGAATATCAGCGTAGGGCGCGCCGCTATGGTGGATTGTAATCGACTGCGGCTTACTGGAGCGTGACAAAAAAGTTGAAACAACGTATTATTACCGGCGTTATCGCCGGCAGTTTTTTTATCGTGTTGACGATAATAGGCGGCTGGTTTTTTTATGGCTTGCTGCTTCTGCTGGCAATCATTGGTTATGGCGAATATGTACGGATGAACGGCATGAATTGGACGCACCCGGCTTCGCTGGTTGGATTTGCCGGCGTGCTGGCGCTGATGCTGCCCTGGCAAGAATGGTCGTTGGGCGAGCCAAGCTTCCAATTCATTCTTTGGTTGCTCATGTTCGGATTGCTGAGCATAACCGTGTTTACCAAAAACCAAGTGAAACTCGACGAAGCGGCGTTGCTCCTGCTGGGCGCACTTTACGTCGGGGTAGGGTTTCAGGCTATGCATGAAGTACGCAGCGCGGACGAACATGGCCTGCTCGCCACGATCGTCGCGTTCTGTGCAATTTGGTCGTCCGATATCGGTGCGTATTTCTTCGGGAAGGCGTTCGGCAAGCATAAGCTATGGCCGGCGATCAGCCCGAACAAAACGATCGAAGGCTCGGTCGGGGGTGTATTGCTTGCGCTAGCGGTAGCGCTGTTGTTCGCGGCAATATACCCGGATACGATCGCATTCGCCGACGCGTTTTGGATCGGGATCCTAGCCGCGGTAGCCGGCCAGCTCGGGGATTTGATTCAATCCGCCTACAAACGGGTGCGCGGCATTAAAGACTCTGGATCGCTGCTCCCGGGGCACGGCGGCGTTTTGGACCGGTGCGACAGCTGGATCATCGTGTTCCCGCTGCTGCTAATGACCGGTCTGCTGCCGTTTTAAGAGAAGGATAGGTGTGCATCGATGAAAAAATTAACGATTCTCGGCTCGACCGGTTCAATCGGTACGCAAACGCTGGATGTAGTAGCGAACGATCCCGATTTGTACGAAGTAGAAAGCTTGGCGGCAGGCGGCAACATCAAGCTGTTAATCGAACAAGCCCAAAGGTTCCGGCCCAAGAGCGTTTGCCTAGCCACGCGGGAGCTGGCGGACGAAGCGGCTTCGCTGCTTCCTGCGGGAACGCGAGTCGTCTACGGCGAGGAAGGGCTCGTGGAGCTAGCTGCGGGCGGTGATGCCGACACGGTCGTAACCGCGATCATGGGCAGCAGAGGGTTGAATGCGACATTGGCTGCGATCGAGGCTGGGAAGAACATTGGTCTTGCGAACAAAGAAACACTTGTAACGGCCGGACATCTGGTCATGTCGCAAGCTGCTCGCAAAGGCGTCTCCATTCTACCGATCGATAGTGAGCACTCGGCGATCTTCCAATGCTTGAACGGTGAGAGTCGCGCAGCGATCAAACGGATTACGCTCACGGCATCGGGCGGTTCATTCCGCGACAAGACGCGCGATCAGTTGAACGGCGTGACGGTGGAGCAAGCGCTTAATCATCCGAACTGGTCGATGGGCGCCAAGATTACGATTGACTCGGCGACCATGGCGAACAAAGGTCTGGAGGTCATCGAGGCACATTGGCTATTCGGCGTGACGTATGACCAAATCGGGGTGTTGATCCATCCGGAGAGCATTATTCATTCGTATGTCGAGTTCGTGGATAACAGCGTTGTAGCGCAGCTCGGCATGCCGGATATGCGGGTGCCGATTCAGTACGCGCTTACCTTTCCGGAGCGGCGGCCGACGCCGACGGAGGCGCTCGATCTGGCCGCAATCGGCAAACTGCATTTTCGAGAGATGGACTTTGATCGTTATCCGTGCCTGCGCATGGCATTCGAGAGCGGTCGCTTGGGGCGATCCGCGCCAACGGTATTCAACGCGGCCAACGAGATCGCGGTGGACAGGTTCCTGAAAGGCGAGATCGCCTTCTTGGATATAGAACGAGTCATCGAGACCGTATTGGAGAAACATCAGGTGACAGACCTGCCGGACGTGGCAGCCATCACGGCAATGGACGCATGGGCAAGAGGAGAAGCGGGGGCGGTCTGAAAGACCGGTTCTCTTGTATCGGACGGGAGAATAATGATAATCTAAGTACAGGCCGTTGCGAACAGGAGGCTCGAAACGATGCACATGATACAGGTCGTCTTTATGACCGTGCTGGTATTCTTCGTCATCGTGACCATCCATGAGTGGGGTCACTATTATTTTGCGAAGCGCGCGGGCATTTTGGTTAGAGAATTCGCCATTGGTTTTGGACCGAAGTTATTTTCGATCAAACGCGGTGAAACCCGCTACACGCTTAGACTCGTACCGGCCGGCGGATTCGTCCGCATGGCAGGCGAAGATCCGGAGTTAGTTGAAATTCAGCCCGGCCAGACTGTCGCATTGCGAATCGCAGCCGACAAAGTAACCCGCTTTTATTTGGACCGCCTCGACGAGCGGACGAACGTCATTCGCGGTGAAGTCGAAACGATCGATTTGGAAGACCGGCTGAAAGTGACGTTGAACGCCGACGGCGTCAGCGAAGTGTATAGCGTACATCCGCAGGCAATGCTCATTGCCAAAGGCAGAGAGACCCAGATTGCGCCGCGCGATCGTCAATTCGGCAGCAAGACGGTTGGCGCACGTTCCTTGGCCATTGTGGCGGGACCGGTCATGAACTTTATTTTGGCGTTCGTCTTGTTCTTTGCGTTCTTCCAGATGGCCGGCGTGCCGCTCGATACGCCAAAGCATCTATTTATCGGGGAGATTGTTGCGGGGAAACCGGCCGATAAGGCGGGGTTGAAGACGAACGATGTCATCGTCGCGATCAATGGGGAGCCGGTCGGCACGGATCAAGACAAAATGATCTCGATGATCAGCAAATCGCCGAACAAGCCGATAACGTTTACGGTTACACGCGATGAGAAGAAGTTGGATATCAAAATAACGCCGGAGCTGGACCCGGAATCCGGAGACGGTAAGATCGGCATCCGTGCCGCGTCATTCTATGAGACGAGACCGGCGGGTTTCGCCGAATCGTTCAAGCTTGCCGGTCTGGATATGAAGAATTGGACCATTATGATATTCGACGGCTTCAAGAAGCTTATCCTGGGCCAATTCAAGATGGACGATCTAGGCGGTCCGGTTCGAACCGCGCAGGTGACAGGACAAATTGCCCAGCAAGGCATCGCGCAGTTGACCAAATGGACGGCGGTACTCAGTTTATATTTGGGGATATTCAATTTGCTGCCGATTCCGGCGTTGGACGGAAGCCGGTTGCTGTTCCTCGGCCTTGAAGGGGTCCGCGGCAGACCGATCGATCCGAATCGGGAGAGCATGGTCCACTTTATCGGATTTGCGCTGCTCATGCTGCTGATGGTGGCCGTGACGTATAATGATATTTTGCGATTGGTAAGAGGGGAGCAGTAGAGCGTTCATGTCGAAAGAGAAGCAGTTTGTGACAGAGATTACGCCGCAGGGCGAGGATTTCTCCAGATGGTATATCGACGTTATTAAGAAAGCGGAGCTGATGGATTACTCTCCGGTGCGGGGTTGCATCGTATTCCGTCCGGAGGGTTTTGCCCTCTGGGAGAACATTCAGAGCGACCTGGACCGTCGATTCAAAGAAACGGGCCACCGCAATGCTTACTTCCCGCTCTTCATTCCGGAGAGCTTCTTCCAGAAGGAGAAGGAGCACGTCGAAGGATTTAACCCCGAACTGCCTTGGGTAACCGAAGCAGGCGGCGAGAAGCTGGAGGAGCGTCTGGCAATTCGTCCGACCTCCGAGACGATCATCGGGCACATGTATTCGAAGTGGATACAGTCGTACCGCGATCTGCCCGTGCTGATTAACCAATGGGCGAACGTGGTTCGTTGGGAGAAGCGCACGCTGCCATTCCTCCGTACGAGCGAATTCCTGTGGCAGGAAGGCCATACGGCGCACGAGACGGAAGAGGAAGCGCGTCAAGAAACGATGCAAATGTTGAATACGTACAAGGAATTCGCGGAAGACGTGCTCGCGATTCCGGTCATCGTCGGGCAGAAAACGCCATCGGAGCGTTTTGCGGGCGCGGTGGATACGTACTCCATCGAAGCGATGATGAAAGACGGCCGTGCGGTACAAGCCGGCACATCCCATTACCTGGGCGATAAATTCGCGATCGCGTTCGATATCAAATATTTGGATCGCAACAATACGCTGCAATATTGCCATACGACGTCGTGGGGCGTATCGACCCGCTTGATTGGCGCGTTGATCATGGTGCATGGCGATGACCGCGGTCTTGCGCTGCCGCCGAAGATTGCGCCGACCCAGGTCGTCATGATTCCAATCGGACCGCCGAAGACGCGGGAGCAAGTCGTTGGCCGCGTGGACGAGCTATTCGCGCAGTTGAAGAAAGCCGGCGTCCGCGTCAAAGTGGACGATCGCAGCGACGTCAGCCCGGGCTGGAAATTCAATGAGTACGAAATGCGCGGCGTGCCGATCCGTCTCGAGCTCGGTCCTCGCGACATGGAGAATGGACAAGCCGTCCTCGTATCGCGGATCTCCGGTGAGAAGCGTATTATCAAGCAGGATAATTTGCTGGAAGAAGTGCAGCGCATGCTGGACGAAATCCATGCGGACATGTATAATCGAGCTTTGCAGTTCCGTTCGGAGCACTTCTATTCGGTCGAGACGCTGGATGAGATGAAGGCGCTGCTCGAAGAGAAGCGCGGATTCTCGCTGGCCGGCTGGTGCGGCTCCGATGCGTGCGAGAAACAAGTCAAGGAAGAGACGGGCGCGACGAGCCGCAACATTCCGTTCGAACCGGCCGAGAAGAAGACGAAGTGTCTATGCTGCGGCGAGGAAGCCCAGCATACTGTCGTGTTCGCACGCGCTTATTAATGTAGCCGTAACGTAACCTTTTCATAATGATTGTCACTCCCCTACAAGTTGCAGAAGCGCTGATCGTTCACCACGACCGCTTGTAGGGGATTATTTATTTGGGGAGGAAGAAGGGTGAGCCATACCGGGGAAAAGCGACAGCGTTTCGAATTGCTCATGAAGCAGGCGGAGTTGTCGCCGCAATTAACGGCAGAGCATTTTGGCGACGGGTATATTGACAAAGTCATCGTAAGCCGCAGCAACCGGGAGTGGACGTTTTGCATTCGCAAAGCGTCTTTGGTGCCTTTGCCGGCATTTAGTATATTCTGCCGCAGTGTGCAGGCTAAATTCGCGCATATAGCGGAGATTCATATCATGTTCGCATACGAAGAGGATCTGCATACGGATACGATCGTGCGCGAATATTGGCCCGCGTTCGTGGAGTGGGTGCAGAAGAACAACGCATCCGTCAACGGCTGGCTCAGCAAAGCGCAGGTCGAAGCGGAAGGCGGTCTTGTGACGCTTCATCTGATGGACGAGATCAGTCTGGAGCTGGCGCGCAAGAAACGGATCGACGAGATGGCGGTTCAATTTTTCGAGCGGCAGTTCGAACGGACGCCGAAGATGAAGATGACCGTAGGCAAAGTGAACAACGAGCATATCGAGCAGTTTATCCAGAAACGGCAGCAGGAAGAACGCGAAGTCATCGAGGCCATGATGAACAGCGTGCCGGTGGAGGAAGCGCCGCCGCTTGACGAAGGCGAAGTTCCGCTTGTGGTCGGCTATGATATCAAGGAGCCGCCGGTGCCGATCATGAACATTATCGAGGAAGAGAAGAAGATCACCGTACAGGGCACGATCTTCGGTCTCGAAGTGAAAGAGCTGCGCAATGGCAGCACGCTCTTCACATTCAACCTGACCGACTTCTCGGATTCGATCGCGATGAAGATGTTCGCCAAGACGAAGGAAGACGTCAAGGTGCTCAGCAATCTGGCGAACGGCAAATGGGTGAAGGCGCGCGGGCGCGTCGAATACGACCGGTTCATGATGGAGCCGGAGCTTGTGATGATGCCTTCCGATTTGCATGAGGTCAAAGCGCCATCCGAGCCGACGGATGACGCCGCTGAGAAGCGCGTCGAGTTCCATCTCCATACGACGATGAGCACGATGGACGCGGTCACGCCGGTGGACGTCTATATTAAACAGGCTGCGAAGTGGGGACATAAGGCGATCGCGATTTCGGATCACAGCAACATTCAATGTTTCCCGGAAGCGGCGAAGGCTGGCAAGAAGAACGGGATCAAGGTGTTGTTCGGCCTTGAAGCGAACGTCGTTAACGATGCCGTGCCGATGGTGCTGAATTCGCGGGATGAAGTGATGCAGACGGCGACTTACGTCGTATTCGATATCGAGACGACCGGTCTGTCGGTCATTAACAACAAGATTATCGAGCTGGCGGGCGTGAAGATGAAGGAGGGCAAGGAGATCGATCGTTTCACGACGTTCATTGATCCCCATGAGGAAATTCCTTATCACATCCAACAGCTGACGAATATTACGAACGAGATGGTCCAAGGCGCACCCGAACTCGAACCGAAGCTGCGGGAGTTCGTGGAGTTCGTCGGAGATGCGGTGCTTGTCGCGCATAACGCCAAGTTCGATATGGGCTTCATTCAGGCGGCGTGCAAGAGATTCGGCATGCCGGAAGTAACCAATCCCGTACTCGACACGTTAGAGCTCGCCCGTTTCCTCCATCCGAGCATGAAGAATCACCGGTTGAATACGCTGGCGGACAAATACAAGATCAGCCTCGAGAACCACCACCGCGCCATCGATGACTCGATCGCGTTGGGCGGCGTCATGTTCGGCCTGATCGGCGACGCGGTCGCCCGCAATATTACGAATCTTCATATGCTGAACGATTACGTCGGTCTCGATATTTCGAACTCCAGACCGTTCCACTGTGGCATCTACGCGCTTAACGCGGTCGGCAAGAAGAACTTATTCAAGCTTATCTCAATGTCGCATACGGAGTATTTCAAGCGCGTCCCTTGCATTCCGAAGAGCAAGCTGTCCGATATGCGCGAAGGGCTGCTTATTATATCCGGCTGCGAGAAGGGCGAATTTTTCGAGGCGGTGCTGAACAAATCGCTCGAGGAAGCCGAAGATGTCGCGGAATATTACGACGTGCTGGAGATCCAGCCGGTCGGATTCTACATGCACCTGGTGGACAAAGGCCTTGTCGGCAGCCGCGCGGAGATCGAGCAGGCGCTTCGCCGCGTATGCGAAATCGGGGACAAGCTGAACAAGCCGGTCATCGCGACTGGCAACGTCCATTATTTGCGGCCGCGCGAGAAGATGTTCCGCGATATTACGATCCACGGGATCACGGGCTTCAGCCCGCTCAAGGATCAGAACAAGCCGGATGCTCATTTCCGCACGACGAAGGAGATGCTTGCTGAATTTGCTTTCCTTGGCGAATCTCGCGCGCATGAAGTCGTCATCAAGAACACGAACGAGCTGGCGGACCGATTCGAGCCATACGATATGTTCCCTTCCACCGGGGGACCGACCGATAACGGCCTATTCAGCCCGATCATCGACGGGGCAGAGGAAGAGATTCGCAACACTTGCTATGAAACGGCCAAACGATTGTACGGCGAACCAATTCCGGAAGTTGTGGTGGCGCGTTTGGAGAAAGAGCTGGTGCCGATCATCAAATACGGCTTCTCCGCGAACTATCTGATTTCCGAACGGCTCGTGAAGAAATCCAACCAAGACGGTTATCTTGTCGGATCCCGGGGATCCGTCGGATCTTCGGTCGTCGCGACGTTCCTCGGCATCTCCGAGGTTAACCCGCTCCCGGCGCATTATCAGTGTCTGAACGGAGAATGCAAGTACAGCGAATGGTTCCTCGACGGCAGCTATCCATCGGGCTTCGACCTGCCGGACAAAATTTGCCCGAACTGCGGCAGACCGCTTAAAGGCGAAGGCCAAGACATACCGTTCGAGACGTTCCTCGGCTTCAAGGGCGATAAGGTTCCCGATATCGACTTGAACTTCTCCGGCGAATACCAGCCGACGGCGCATAACTATACGAAGGTGCTGTTCGGACCGAAGAACGTGTTCCGCGCAGGGACGATCGGCACGGTCGCGGAGAAGACGGCATACGGTTTCGCGAAGAAATACGAGGAACATACCGGCAAGAAGTGGCGCGGCGCGGAACTGAACCGGCTGGCTGCTGGCTGTACCGGCGTGAAGCGGAGCACGGGCCAGCATCCGGGCGGCATCGTCGTTGTGCCGGACTATATCGAGGTAGACGATATAACTCCTGTTCAGTTTCCGGCGGACGACGTCAACGCGGAATGGAAGACGACGCACTTCGACTATCACGCCTTCGACTCGAACCTGCTCAAACTCGATATTCTCGGACACGATGATCCGACAATGATGCGGATGCTGCAGGATTTGACGGGCGTCGATCCGACGACGATTCCGATGAACGACCCGAAGGTGATGAGCATATTCAGCTCGACCGACGCGCTCGGCGTTCTTCCGAGCCAGATTCGCACTCCGGTCGCGACCTACGGCGTTCCGGAGATGGGGACCAAATTCGTGCGTCAGATGCTCGAGGAGACGAAGCCGTCGTCCTTCGCGGACTTGCTCCAAATCTCGGGTCTATCTCACGGGACGGGCGTATGGCTCGGCAATGCGCAAGAACTGATCAAGAACAAGACATGTACGATCAAGACCGTTATCGGTTGTCGTGATGACATCATGTTATTCCTTATTTATAAAGCAGGCATGGACGCATCGCTCGCCTTTAAGATTACGGAGAGCGTGCGTAAGGGCAAAGGCTTGACGCCGGAGTGGATCGAGGAGATGAAGCGGTGCAAGGTGCCACAATGGTATATCGACTCGTGCTTGAAAATCGAGTATATGTTCCCGAAAGCGCACGCCGCCGCTTACGTTATATCGGCCGTGCGGACGGCCTACTTCAAACTTTATTATCCGATCGAGTTTTATGCGACTTACTTCTCCGTGCGTGCGGACGATTTCGATTTGGAATTACTTTGCCAAGGGTACGATGCGATCTTACGCCGTTTGACGGAAATCGAGGCTAAAGGATTCAATGCCACGCCGAAGGAGAAAAACAGCGTCTCGCAGCTGGAGATGTCGCTGGAGATGACCGCGCGTGGGTTCAGCTTCAAGCCGGTAGATCTGTACCGCTCGGACGCAACCCGCTTTATCGTTGATGGCAATTCGCTCATTCCGCCGTTCGGCGCGATCGCCGGCATCGGCGAGAACGCGGCGCGGAACATCGCGGCATCGCGCGAGCATGGCGAGTTTCTGTCTATCGAGGACTTCCAGCAGAAATCCAAAGCATCCAAAACGATCGTGGAAGTGCTCACGGGGATGGGTTGTTTCCGGGGCTTGCCGGAGTCGAATCAGCTGTCGCTGTTCTAGTTGGCCAAGCCTCGAACGGTTGTCACCACAACATGGTTATGCTATACTCGTTATGGTAATGCTGATGATACGTTCTTTTCGCAGAAGAGTGGGGAAACCCACTCTTTACGTTTTGTCCGCGGCTTTTTTGAAATACAAGCACGAATAAGCTGCACGCTTATCCATCATCTTGTATTTCTTCGGAATGAAACGCGCAGCGCTGTCATAGACGGTTCGGCCGTTTCACCTAGACTGCGCGGGCAAGAGGGGTATATCTGCATCGGTTCAAGTTAGGCAGCCGTTGCCGCTATGCATGGACAAGGCGCATGCCGCGGGTGACGCCGCATGCGATTGCATATAAGCCTGTAGGCCGCAAGACAAGCGTCGCCGTCGGGAGCATGCCGGGTCATGCACGGAAGTAACGTACATACGTACAACGCAGCTGTATGAGGGAGGCACACGTTTGAGCACATCCAAAATCAAAACCGTCGTCGAAGAGATGGTTCGGCCTTTTCTCGACGAGAATGGCTTTGAGCTTGTCGACATCGAGTATGTCAAGGAAGGCAGCAATTACTTTTTGCGCGTGTTCGTCGACAAAGAAGGCAATATCGATATCGATGAATGCGGACGGATCAGCGAGTATTTGAGCGAGAAGCTGGATCAGAACGACCCGATACCGGATGCCTATTTCCTTGAAGTATCTTCTCCGGGGGCCGAGCGTCCGCTCAAGAAGCCGGAAGACGTGCGCAAAGCGGTCGGCAAGCACGTGTATGTCACCACTTACGAGCCGATCGACGGAAGCAAAGAGTTCGAAGGCAAGCTGCTTGCTTTCGAAGGTGATGAGATGGTTGTGGAAATCGGCAAAAAGAAACATACCCTTCCATATGCCAAAGTCGCAAGCGCCCGGCTCGCCATCGTATTCTAATTATTCGGAATTACGCGGGATGGGCGAACGGCACGAATTGAAAGGGGGAACTCATTTCCAATGAGCATGGAGTTTATTGAAGCGCTGTCGGAAATCGAAAGAGAGAAAGGCATTGCGAAAGACATTTTAATTGAAGCGATCGAAGCGGCACTGATTTCGAGCTACAAACGGAATTTCAACACCGCCCAGAACGTCAGGGTAGATATCAACCGGCACTCCGGCGTCATTAAAGTATATGCGCGTAAAACGGTCGTCGATGAAGTTCTCGATCCGAGGCTGGAAATTTCGGTCGAAGCAGCTCGCGCGATCAACCCGCACTATACACTCGATGACATCGCGGAGATCGAAGTCACGCCGCGCGATTTCGGACGCATTGCAGCCCAGACGGCTAAGCAGGTCGTGACCCAGCGCATTCGCGAAGCGGAGCGCGGTCTGATCTATAACGCGTATATCGACAAAGAAGAAGATATCGTCAACGGGATTGTCCAGCGTCAAGACGTGCGAAATCTGTTCGTCGACCTTGGTAAAGTGGAAGCCGTGCTGCCATTGACCGAGTTGATGCCGACCGACAAGTTTAAGCACGGGGACCGGGTCAAGTCGTTCATCACGAAAGTGGAGAACACGACCAAAGGCCCGCAAATTTTCCTCTCCCGTACCCACCCCGGGCTGCTGAAGCGTCTGTTCGAGCTCGAAGTGCCGGAGATTTACGACGGCGTCGTCGAGATTCGCTCAGTCGCGCGCGAAGCGGGCTTCCGCTCCAAAATCGCGGTTCATTCGCGCAATACGGAAGTAGATCCGGTCGGTTCCTGCGTCGGACAAAAAGGAATGCGGGTACAAACGATTGTCACGGAGCTGAAAGGCGAGAAAATTGACATCGTTCGCTGGTCGGAGAATGTCGAAGAGTATGTGGCCAACGCGCTAAGCCCGTCCAAGGTGCTTGAGGTAATCGTGTACGAGCAGGAGAAAATGGCTCGCGTCATCGTGCCGGACTACCAGCTGTCGCTTGCGATCGGCATTAAAGGCCAGAACGCGCGCCTTGCCGCGAAGTTGACCGGCTGGAAAATCGATATCAAAAGCGAAACGCAAGCTGAGCAGGAGTTCGGCCGCCCGAAATCGCCGATGAGCACGATGCACCAGGATTCCGTCTCGATCGATTAAGCGAAAGGCCCGGACAGGGTCAAAGTAATCGGTTAGGGGGAG
This sequence comes from Paenibacillus aurantiacus, assembly GCF_042431225.1. Lineage (NCBI taxonomy): Bacteria > Bacillati > Bacillota > Bacilli > Caryophanales > Paenibacillaceae > Paenibacillus > Paenibacillus aurantiacus. Next base: position 173,827 of record NZ_JBHMDO010000044.1, read on the forward strand.
TAGCGGTGAGACCAAGAAAAATCCCGCTGCGCAAATGCGTAGCTTGCCAGCAAATGCTGGCGAAAAAAGAGCTGATTCGGGTTGTCCGAACGCCCGACGAAGCGGTTTTGATTGATTTAACGGGCAAGAAAGCAGGGAGAGGCGCTTACTTGTGCGGCAAAGTGTCTTGCTTTAAGCTGGCGAAGAAATCAAAAGCGCTGGACCGTGCATTGAAACAGCCGGTCAGCACGGAGATATACGATCAGCTCGAGCAGGATTTTATCGCGGTCGAGGATGAGTTCATCGCGGCGAAAGATCGGGCGGATGATGATGAATAAGACGCTTTCTCTTCTTGGGATGGCCATGCGGGCGGGTAAGCTGGTGACTGGCGACGAAACCGTCCTGAAGACGATTCGTCAAGGCAAAGCGAAGCTTGTCATCGTAGCAGCCGATGCATCCGAGAATACGAAGAAAAAGTATCGCGACAAATGTACCTCCTATAACGCAAAGCATATCGAGGCGCTCGACCGAGAGTCGATCGGACGCGCCATTGGCAAAGCAGAGCGGGTTCTGGTCGCCGTGACGGACGGAGGTTTTGCTGCGGGCATCGAACGAAGTTTAATCCAATCTTCGGAGGTGGAGAGTATTGACTAAACAGCCAGACAGCAAGGATAAAGACAAAGATAAATTGCGCGTCTACGAGTATGCCAAATCGCTTAACATGAGCAGCAAGGAGATCATCACGATTTTAAAGCGTCTTGATCTGCCCGTGAATAATCATATGAGCGTGATGGAAAACGAAATGGTGAGTAAAGTCGAAGGCTTCTTCCGAAATATTAAACAGAATGCGGCAGTGAAACGGGCGCAGGAAGGCGCAAGCGTGGCATCCGCCGCTCGTCCGTCTCAGCAGGAATCCAAAAGCCAGCAGAATCGTCCTGTGCAGCAGCGCTCGCAAGAGCAGACCGCGAATGTGCAAGAAACGAAACCGGCGCAAGCCGAATCGAATTACGAACGACAGGGGAATACGTCCATTAAAACTAACTCAAACACACCAAACCAAGGCGGACAAAATCGTCCGCAAAGCAGTCGTCCACAAGGTCAAGGGGGCCAAGGCGGAAGCCGCGGTCCGGGTCAGCAAGGTCAAGGCGGTTACCAAGGCAACCGCGGCCAAGGGGGCCAAGGCGGAAGCCGTGGTCCAGGTCAAGGCGGCGGATACCAAGGCAGCCGTCCACAAGGTCAAGGCGGCCAAGGCGGCCAAGGCGGCAATCGCGGTCCAGGCCAAGGCGGCGGATATCAAGGCAGCCGTCCGCAAGGTCAAGGCGGTCAAGGCGGCGGATACCAAGGCAGCCGTCCGCAAGGCCAAGGCGGTCAAGGCGGCGGATACCAAGGCAGCCGTCCACAGGGTCAAGGCGGTCAAGGCGGCGGATACCAAGGCAGCCGCCCACAAGGCCAAGGCGGTCAAGGTGGCGGATACCAAGGCAGCCGTCCGCAAGGTCAAGGCGGTCAAGGCGGCGGATACCAAGGCAGTCGTCCGCAAGGCCAAGGCGGTCAAGGCGGCGGATACCAAGGCAGTCGTCCGCAAGGTCAGAGCAGTGCCGGTGGCCAAGGCCGTTCGTTTGACCGTCCTGCTCCAGCAGGCGGCGGTTCCGATTTCGGAGGACGCACTCAAGGCGGCCAAGGGGGCCAAGGCGGTAATCGTGGCGCGGGCGGCGCAAGAAAATCTTCGAAGCCGGGCGGCAACAATTACGGCGGCAACAACCGCGGATTCGACGATAATCGCACGGGCAACTTCAGAGGCGGTAACCGTGGCGGCAAAGGCCGGGGCAAGGGCGGCCAACAAATGGAGCGCAGGGAGAAAATCGACAATACGCCGAAGAAAATTATCGTTCGCGGTGATATGACGGTCGGCGACTTGGCGAAGCTGCTCCATAAAGACGCTTCCGAAGTCATTAAGAAGTTGATCTTCCTCGGCGTAATGGCAACCATTAACCAAGAGGTGGATATCGAGACCGTTCAGCTGATTGCCGGCGAATACGGCGTTGAAGTCGAAGTGAAAATTCCTGTTGAAGAAGATGCCTTCGAAACCTTCGAAGAGAAGGATGAAGAGGATACGCTTGAGTCGCGTCCGCCAGTTGTTACGATTATGGGTCACGTTGACCATGGCAAAACAACGCTGCTCGACGCGATCCGCAAAACTAGCGTAACGACAGGCGAAGCTGGCGGTATCACCCAGCATATCGGTGCATACCAAGCCGAAATTAACCATAAGAAAATTACGTTTCTTGATACGCCAGGCCACGAAGCGTTCACGCTCATGCGCGCCCGCGGCGCCCAAGTAACGGATATTACGATCATCGTCGTGGCGGCGGATGACGGCGTCATGCCGCAGACAGTCGAGGCGATTAACCACGCTAAGGCGGCCGGCGTGCCAATCATCGTCGCGGTGAATAAAATCGACAAACCGGAAGCAGATCCGGATAAAATCAAGCAAGCATTGACCGAGTACGAACTTGTGCCGGAAGAGTGGGGCGGCGATACGATCTTCGTCAACGTCTCCGCGAAGCAGCGCATTGGCCTCGAGGACCTGCTTGAGATGATCCTGCTCGTAGCCGAAGTGAACGACTTCAAGGCGAACCCGAATAAGCGGGCGCGCGGTACGGTCATCGAAGCCGAGCTGGACAAAGGCAAAGGTCCGGTGGCGCGCGTGCTTGTCCAACACGGCACGCTCAAGATTGGCGATGCGTTCGTAGCCGGCAACTGCTTCGGCCGCGTACGCGCCATGGTTAACGACAAGGGCCGTCGTCTGAAGGAAGCAGGTCCAAGTACGCCGGTCGAGATTACCGGTCTGACGGAAGTACCGCTCGCGGGCGATCCGTTCCTTGCCTTCGAAGACGAGCGCAAGGCACGCGCAATCGCTGAGCGTCGTGCGATCAAGCATCGTCAAACCGAGCTCGGCGCGAATTCCCGCGTCACGCTCGACGACCTGTATAAACATATCAAAGATGGCGAAATTAAAGATCTATTCGTCATTATCAAGTCCGACGTGCAAGGTTCGACAGAGGCGCTTAAGGGCTCCCTGGCTAAGATCGATATTGAAGGCGTTCGTGTCAAAATCATTCACAGCGGCGTAGGCGCGATTACGGAATCCGATATCAACCTCGCTTCCGCTTCCAACGCGATCGTTATCGGCTTCAACGTTCGTCCAGAACCGCAAGCGCTGGCGACGGCGGAGCAGGAGAAAGTCGACATCCGTCTGCACAACATCATCTACAACGTGATCGACGAAATTGAACATGCGATGAAAGGGATGCTTGATCCGGTCTTCAAAGAAGTGGTTATCGGTCAAGCTGAAGTTCGGAACATCTTCAAAGTCAGCAAAGTCGGTACGATTGCAGGGTGTATGGTTACTTCGGGCAAAGTTTCCCGTAACGCCAAAGCCCGTTTGATCCGCGGCGGTATCGTTGTATTCGAAGGCGAAATTGAGACGCTCAAGCGCTTCAAGGATGATGCGAAGGATGTGTCGCAAGGCTACGAGTGCGGTATTACGCTCGACCGTTACAATGACTTGAAAGAGGGAGACACGATCGAAGCCTACGTCATGGAAAAGGTTGAGAGGTGATTAACCTATGGCGAAAATTCGCGTAGGGCGTGTCGGTGAACAAATTAAGAAAGAAATCAGCACCATCATTCAGACGGAACTGAAAGATCCCCGGATCGGTTTTATTACCGTGACGGGGGTCGAGGTGACGGGGGACTTGTCCCAAGCGAGAGTTTACTTGAGCGTGCTCGGCAATGACGAGCAAAAGGAAGAGACGCTCAAGGCGCTTTCGCGAAGCACTGGCTTCATCCGTTCCGAACTCGGCAAGCGGATCCGGTTCCGCCATACGCCGGAGCTGATCTTTAAGTTCGACAGCAGCATCGAGTACGGCAGCCGGATTGAATCGCTGCTCGGCCAACTGAATGACGGAGGTAAAGGACAATGACGGCGGGCATGCCGTCATTTCCTGCATACGCGGGGCAATTGGACCGGGCATTGGCGTTCATGCAGGAAGGCGAACATTACCTAATCGTGTCGCACGTCCAGCCTGACGGAGACGCGATCAGCTCTACGTTGGTGACAGCATGGCTGCTAGCCAAGCTGGGCAAAACATTCGTCATGATGAACGAGAGCGCCGTGCCGCTGCGTTTGGGATATTTGCAAGGGACTTCGCATATTCAGAACATGAACGAAGTACCCGAAGAGATTCGTTTCGATCGGGTCATTGCGGTGGATTGTGCTGATTACAAACGCATCGGCCTCATCTCCGAACGATTCGCGCCAGGCTGCGAATTGCTCAACATCGATCATCATCCGACCAACGACCATTTTGGCACCGTTAATTTGATTCGGGCAGACGCGGCGGCAACGGTTGAGATCTTATATGATTTGATCGAGCATGCCGGAATTTCACTCGACGTGGAAGCGGGGACCGCCGTATATACGGGCTTGTTGACCGACACGGGAGGCTTCCGCTATTCCAGCACGTCTCCGCGCGTCATGCAGATTGCATCCGCAATTCTAATGCTTGGCGTATCGGGTCATCTGCTGGCTGAACATCTGCTCGAGAAAATGACGAAAGCCCAGCTGCTGCTGTTGCAGCGCGGACTTGCCAACCTGACTTTTTCGTCCGATAACCGGATCGCTTGGATTACGGTGGGCCACGCCGATCTCGCGGCGACTGGGGCGACGAGCGAAGATTTGGAAGGACTGGTCAACTATGCGCGCAACGTGGAAGGCGTTGATGTCGGGATGCTGTTCAAAGAAGCGGCCGACGGCTGTGTGAAAGTGAGCCTGCGATCATCGGGAGCGGCGAACGTCTCGGCGATCGCGCAGACGTTCGGTGGCGGCGGTCACGTGCGGGCTGCAGGCTGCCGTTTGGACATGTCGATGACAGACGCGGTTCAACAGATCGTACAGGCGGTTAGCGAGGCGTTAAAGGCATGACGGACGGCATTCTGGCAATATGGAAGCCCGCCGGCTGGACGTCCCACGACGTCGTGGCGAAGGCAAGAGGGATATTAAGAATAAAGCGGATCGGTCACACCGGCACGCTCGACCCGCAAGTAACCGGCGTACTGCCGCTTTGCATCGGACGCGCGACTCGTGTGGTGGAATATGTCCAGGAACGCCCGAAAGCATACGAGGCGGTGCTCAAACTCGGTCTGGCAACGGATACCGAGGATATGACCGGTGCGGTGCTTGAAGATCAACCTGGCATCCAGTTAACGGAGGTTCAAATCCGCGATGCACTGGCTTCATTCGTCGGAGAGATCGAACAAGTACCGCCAATGTTCTCGGCTGTTCGCGTCGATGGGAAACGTTTGTACGAGCTTGCCCGGGAAGGGAAGGTCGTTGAACGCAAGTCCAGGCGAGTAACGATTCATGAGATCGACCTCATAAGCGCGGACTTGGAACAGACCTATCCCGAGATTCGATTCGCGGTTGTTTGCTCCAAAGGTACATACATTCGGACCTTGTGCGTGGACATCGGCCGGCTGCTCGGTGTGCCGGCGACGATGAAGGAACTCGTGCGCACGATGTCCGGCGGCTTGACTCAGGCGGATTGCGTGACGATGGAGCAGCTCCGAGAACTTCAGGCAAGCGGCGGCTTAGCAGAGAAGATCATCTCCGCGGATGTGCCGCTCGATTATATGCCACGAGGCGACGTGGGCGAGATAACGGCGCGCAATGCCCTGCAAGGGAAACGAATCGCATTTAAGTATGTTCGAATCGCGGAAGCCGAGCTCTTGGAGTCGCCGCTCATTCGTCTTTACGGACACGAAGGGACCTTCCTAGGCGTTTACGAACCCGATGCGGATAGCGAGTCGCTGAAGCCGATTAAAGTATTTACGCCCGTATAAAATAGCGGCCGCACATGCATCGCATGGCGGTTCGCGATCATTTTGACGAAGAACGTAAAGCAGGTGTAGCTCTTGAAAATCATTTCGTTGCATTATCCGCTAGCAGCCGGCGAGCTGGAAGCCGCTGAACCGACAACGATCGCGATCGGTCATTTCGACGGCGTACATCGCGGTCATCAGAACGTCATTCGCACAGCGGTCGAAGCGGCCCGCGATAGCGGTGTGAAAGCAGCCGTCATGACGTTTCACCCGCATCCGAAGGAAGTGCTTGGACAGAATGCCGGACCATACGCAACGGCGCTTACGCCGCTTGATGATAAGCTGAATTGCTTCGAGCGTCTTGGCGTCGATATCGTGTATGTCGTTCAATTTGACCTGGCGTTCGCGGCGGTTACGCCGGGCATGTTCGTTCACGATATTTTGCTCCCGCTCCATGTTCGGCGCGTCGTCGTGGGCTTTGATTTTGCGTTCGGCGCCAAAGGAGCGGGCAATGCGTCGGTCCTGCGCGAGCTTTGCGAGCCAGAAGCGATCAACGTGAGCGTAGTCGAGCCCTACCTGCTGGATGGTGAGAAGGTAAGCAGCACGCGGATACGGGCCATGCTGGCCGAAGGCAAGCCTCAGGTGGCGGCGGAGCTGATTGGGGCGCCTTACGCGGTCCGCGGCACGGTTGTGCAGGGAGAAGGACGTGGAAGGACGATTGGTTACCCGACGGCGAACGTCCAGCCAGGAGGCGCTTACGTGGTGCCGAAGACCGGCGTGTACGCGATCCAGGTCGAGGTGGACGGCAAGCTTTATGACGCGGTCCTCAACATTGGCGTGAAGCCGACCTTTCACGATCATTTGCCCGAGCCGGTATTCGAAGCGCATTTATTCGATTTTAATGAAAGCTTATACGGCAAGACGGTAGCCCTGCGATTTATCGCGTTCTTGCGTTCGGAGCGCAAATTCGAATCGATCGAAGCGCTCATTGCGCAAATCAATGCGGACGCGGAAGAAGCCCGCTCGATTCTCTCATCGATTTAAGAGCGGCCTCCATTTACATTTCGGTGACGGTTGTGATATACTCTTTAACGTTGCGTAGTTGAAGCGGATTTTTCCAAACGCTGCGCACTGAACCTTTGCTTGGCCATCGTGCTTTCACCGGGACGATCGGCGAGGCGAATGGCGATTATGATACAAGGAGGTGAACAAGGATGGCACTTACGCAAGAACGCAAGCATCAACTGATCGACGAGCACAAAACACATGCGAACGATACCGGTTCCCCGGAAGTTCAAATCGCTATCCTGACGCAAAACATTGTTAACTTGACAGATCATCTTCGGACGCACAAGAAAGATCACCACTCGCGCCGCGGTCTGCTTAAGATGGTTGGTCAGCGCCGTAAACTGCTGGCTTACCTGAAAAACAAAGATGTTAAACGTTACAGCGCACTGATCGAAAAACTCGGTCTTCGCCGATAACATGCGGGGAAAAAGCAACCTGGTTGTTAGGCCATCCGTAAGGATGGCCTCACCGGGTTGCTTTTTGTAACGTAAAGGACCTATCCGAGAGCAGCAGTGTAGTATGCTTAGCCGCTTCGGATGAAAAGCTACATAATGGGGTTATCGCCGATCCGCTTCATGTCGGACGGATCGATCCTAATTGATAAGCTCCAAGTCATCGCGGGAGCTTTTCTTATATCAACGTTTCAAACTGATAGAGCTGCAGCCATAGGCGATCAGCCCGGTGCGGCAAGGAGGGATTTTATGGTACAGCGTGTAGAAATGTCGCTAGGCGGACGTCCACTTATTTTGGAGACAGGACGACTGGCGAAGCAGGCGAATGCTGCAGTAACGGTTCGTTACGGAGAGACGGTTATCCTCTGTACGGTAACGGCGTCGAATGAACCGAAGAACCTGGACTTTTTCCCGCTTACAGTGAACTATGAGGAAAGACTGTACGCGGTAGGCAAAATTCCAGGCGGATTCATTAAACGCGAAGGCCGTCCGAGCGAGAAAGCCATTCTGGCTAGCCGTCTGACCGACCGTCCGATTCGTCCGCTCTTCCCGGAAGGCTTCCGGAACGAAGTGCAAATCGCGGATATCGTCATGAGCGTCGACCAAGACTGCCCGCCGGAAATCGCGGCGATGATCGGTACATCGGCTGCGTTATCCATCTCAGACGTTCCATTCAACGGACCGATCGGTGGCGTCATCGTCGGACGAATTGACGGTAAGTTTATTATTAACCCAACGGTCGAGCAGGAAGCGAAGACCGACATTTACGTCGTGGTAGCAGGAACGAAAGACGCAATCATGATGGTGGAAGCGGAAGCGAACGAAGTGCCGGAAAGCGTTATGCTTGAGGCGATCATGTTCGGCCATGAAGAAATCCGCAACATCGTCGCGAAGATCGAAGAGCTCGTAGCCGTTGCCGGCAAGCCGAAGATGGAAGTTAAACTTCATGAAGTGAACGGCACCGTGAACGAGCAAGTGCGTGCTTTCGCTGCGGAACGTCTTGTACAAGCCGTTCGCATTCACGAGAAACACGCGCGCCAAGACGCGATCGATGCGGTGAACGCCGAGACGATCGCGCACTTCGAAGTTGAATATGTAGAGACCCCGGAACTGCTTGGCGATGTGAAGGAAGTGCTGTACGATATCGTCAAAGAAGAAGTGCGCAGACTGATTACGCACGATAAGGTTCGTCCGGATGGACGCGCGCTTGACGAGATTCGCCCGATCGAATGCGATGTTGCGCTTCTGCCGCGTACGCACGGTTCGGGTTTGTTCACGCGTGGCCAGACGCAAGCGCTCAGCATTTGCACGCTCGGCGCACTAGGTGATGTGCAAATTCTCGACGGCATTGACCTGGAAGAGACCAAGCGCTTCATGCATCATTACAACTTCCCGCCATTCAGCGTAGGCGAAGCAAGACCGCTCCGTCCTCCGGGCCGTCGCGAGATCGGACATGGCGCACTGGGCGAGCGCGCGCTTTCCAAAGTCATTCCGCCGGAATCCGAATTCCCGTACACGATTCGTCTTGTGTCCGAAGTGCTTGAGTCCAACGGCTCGACGAGCCAGGCAAGCATTTGCGCGAGCACGCTTGCAATGATGGACGCAGGCGTACCGATTAAGGCGCCGGTTGCCGGTGTGGCCATGGGTCTGATCAAGAGCGGGGAACATTTCTCCATTCTGACCGACATCCAAGGCATGGAAGATCACTTGGGCGATATGGACTTTAAAGTAGCCGGAACGCCGGAAGGTGTTACCGCGATCCAAATGGACATCAAAATCGATGGCATCGATCGTGCGATTTTGACGCAAGCCTTGGAGCAAGCGCGTGTAGGCCGCATGCACATCTTGGGCAAGATGAACGAAGTCATGCAGCAACCTCGTACGGAGCTGTCCCAATATGCGCCGAAGATCGTCATTATGAACATCAACCCGGACAAAATCCGCGATGTCATTGGCGCAGGCGGCAAAGTTATCAACAAGATTATCGAAGAGACTGGCGTCAAAATCGATATCGAGCAGGATGGCAAAGTGTTCATCGCTTCGTCCAACCAAGCGGCGAACGAGCGCGCGAAGCAGATCATCGAAGGCATCGTCCGCGAGGTGATCGTCGGCGAGATTTACCTGGGCACCGTTAAGCGTATCGAGAAATTCGGCGCGTTCGTGGAGATTTTGCCTGGTAAAGACGGTCTGGTTCACATCTCGCAGCTGTCGACTGAACGTGTAGCAAAAGTAGAAGACGCAGTGAAAATCGGCGATCAAATTACCGTCAAGGTAACAGAGATCGACAACCAAGGTCGCGTGAACCTGTCCCGTAAAGTTTTGCTGGTGGCGCAACAACCAGAGCAGGCGCAGTCTTAGGACGACGCCGCTCTACTATAAGTATCGTAGAAGAAAGAGTCAGATCCTGTCTGTCTCTTTTTTTGTTGCGCGAAGAACCCCCGCCGCTCATATTTCGGTCCAAGCCGTAATAGGATGAAGGAGAAAGGTGGGACAAACGTCATGAAGCTGGGGAAGACAATCGCGATGGCGATGATGATGGGCACGCTGCTGCTCGCCGTTCAGTGGAACGGGGACTGGTCGGCTTATATACAAGGCGTAAAGCAGGGGATCGGAGCGCGAGAGGCGTTCGCGAACCTGGCCATGTCACCGGATGAGCGAGCGCTCCGCAAGACGATTGAAGAAGAAGCGGCCAAAACGCGCGTTGCGCCGGTCGATGCGCGAATCGATCGCGTTTGGAAGGCGATTCCCGGGTATAACGGACTCGAGCTTGACGTGGATCGGACGCTGGAGCGGATGAAACACGCGCCCCTGAGTACGCCGGACGATTACGTGTATAAGGAAATTCCGCCGGCCGTCGGGCTCGATGATTTGGGGGCAGTCCCCATCTATCGCGGCAATCCGAACAAGAAGATGGCATCGTTCATGATCAATGTCGCATGGGGCAACGCGTATTTAGACCCGATCCTGAAGACGCTTCGGGAAGAGAACGTCAAGGCGACCTTTTTCCTCGATGGTACGTGGCTGAAGAATAATCCGGAGTTGGCGAAACAAATTAAAGCGGAAGGCCACGAGCTTTCCAACCATGCTTATTCGCATCCGAGCATGAGCAAACTGTCTAGAACGGCTCAGTTGTCTCAAATTACGCGAACAGAAGCGCTGTTGAGATCCACACTCGGCGTCCAGAACCGCTGGTTTGCTCCGCCATCTGGCGACTATAACCAGACGACCGTCGACGTGGCATATGGTCAAGGGCTGCAAACCGTACTATGGACACTCGATACGGTTGATTGGCAGCACCCGTCGCCGAGCTCAATCATCGCCAAAATTAGCAGCCGGATCGAACCAGGATCGCTTATTCTGATGCACCCTACCGATTCAGCGAGCGGGGCGCTGCCAGGCATGATTAAAGCGATCAAAGCGAAAGGATATGCGCTTGGCACTGTCTCCGATACGCTATCCTCTGCCCGGGTGCCGCAAGTTGTGACCGCGCCTTAATTTTGTTATAGTGATATCATTGATTTTTAAGGATCATGCTCATGATGATGAGTGTTCTCTTCCTATAGAGAGGATGCTCGAGGAGGAATAGCCTTGAATACATACACGCTTAGCAATGGACTGCGGGTTGTCGTGGAGTATATCCCTACCTGCCGCTCGGTGTCGTTCGGAATTTGGGTGAAGACCGGTTCGCGCAACGAAACGCCGGAGAATAACGGAATTTCGCATTTTATCGAACATATGCTGTTTAAAGGCACGGAGAAACGAACCGCCAAAGACATTGCCGACTTGTTCGACGGCATCGGCGGCAACGTGAACGCGTTCACGGCCAAAGAGTATACCTGTTATTTCGCGAAAGTGCTGGACCAGCATCTTCCGCTCGCCGTCGACGCGCTATCGGATATGTTTTTCAATTCACAGTTCGATGACGGCGAATTAGCGAAAGAGAAGAACGTGATTCTTGAAGAAATCGCCATGTACGAGGACACCCCGGATGACAAGGTCCACGACGAGGCATCGCGTGCATCGTACGGCGACCATCCGCTAGCCTATTCCATTCTCGGTCTGGAAGAGCGGTTGACGGCAATGACGAGCGATACGCTTCGTAATTATATGAAGAGTAATTACCGGATCGACAACACGGTTATCGCGGTGGCCGGCAACGTGGAGAAGGAAGCGTTAATCGAATTACTGGAACGCCATTTCGGCGCGTTCGCCAACCGTGGGACCGAAAGCCCGATTACGGCGCCGGCATTCGAGGGAACGTATCTCTTCCATAAGAAGAAGACGGAGCAGAATCATATTTGCATGACGTTCCCGGGCTTATCGATCGCCGATTCGCAGCTATACGCGATGATACTGCTGAATAACGCGGTGGGCGGCGGCATGAGCTCACGGTTATTCCAGGAGATCCGTGAGAAGCGGGGGCTTGCGTATTCCGTCTATTCCTATCATACCTCGTATGCGGACAGCGGCTTGTTCACCGTTTATGCTGGCACCGCGCCTAAGCAGACGAAGGAAGTGCTCGACCTGACGATCGAGATGATGCAGGAACTTTCGGCGAAAGGGTTGACCGACGCGGAACTGCATCGCGGCAAAGAACAGCTTAAAGGCAGCCTCATTCTCAGTCTCGAGAGCACGAGCAGCCGGATGAACCGGCTGGGCAAGAACGAGCTGATGATTGGGCGGCATTATACCTTGGACGAACTGCTTGCCCGCATTGATGCGGTAAGCATGGACGATATTCGCGACGTGACGAAACGGTTGCTAGCCGTCCCATTCGCGGTGGCCATGGTGGGCAGCAACGATAAAGCGGCGGCTTCGATCGGGAGGGATTGCCTTGTATAACGTATTGTTCAAACGGCTTCCCGGTAACGAAGAGCTCGAATTACCGAGCAAAATGTCCGAGCTTGCGGCCGGCTTCGATCTGAGAGCTGCCGTCAGCGAGCCCGTGACGCTTTCGCCTGGCGAGCGCAAGCTTATCCCGACTGGCTTCGCGATGGCGATGCCCGGCGAGCTGGAAGCGCAAATTCGACCAAGAAGCGGGCTGGCATATAAACACGGTATCACCTGTTTGAACACGCCGGGGACGATCGACGCGGATTATCGCGGCGAGGTGAAAGTGCTGCTCGTCAATCTTGGCCAGGAGCCATTCACGATCGAACGCGGCGAACGGATCGCACAGATGGTATTCCAAGTCGTGCCGGTGGTCACGATTCAGGAAGCTGACGAACTTCCGGATTCGGTGCGCGGTGCAGGTGGTTTCGGCCACACGGGCGTATAGCCGGTTCAAGCGAGATGTCGACCACGACAATAGTGGGAAAAGAAGGGGGTGTCCCAAAAGTCATCAAAAAGATGACGTCGGGAACACCTCCGTTTTTAATTACAAGGGATGGGTTACCGCATCCACTGCGCGGTACAGCAGTCATGAAGAACGAGAAGCTGGAACAGGCGGTGCAGCAGCTCGAACATCGACTCGAAGCAAAACCAAAGGACACAACCTTCTCAAGAAAGCCGCGGTGGATCGCAAACGGCAAATGGCGCTACAGGGATAAGTCCCTTGTAGCGCTATTTTTTGTGCAATTAGGGGGTCCTCGGAGTTAGAAGACAAGTACTTAACCCTTTTGGGACGACCGCTTTTCTTTTAACTGCGGGGCGCTTCGCCTTAGTTGCGGGAAATCGAACCTCCCCCGGGCGCGCACCCATTCTACACTCCTGCATAAGATGGTCTATAGCCAAGTGCGCTAATGGCGATGCGGCAAACCGACGTTCGGATGCTGCAAGCCACGGGGAAAGGAGTGATTTCTGAATGCTGACAGGGGTTCAAGTCGTGCTGCTCGGAGGAGACGCCCGCCAGCTTGAAGTGATTCGGAAGCTGACGGAGCTGGACGCTTCCGTAACGGTTGCCGGCTTTGACCAATTGCGTACTCCTCTTGACGGAGCCATTCAAGCCGAATTTAGCCCGGAACTATTCCAAGCGGCTGATGCGCTTATACTACCAGCCGTTGGCACGGATGATGACGGACGGGTCATGACGGTATTCAGCGATCAGGAGCTGATCTTGACAAGCGAAGAAGTGTCGAAGCTGCCGAAGCATTGCACGGTTTATGCAGGGATGGCGAAGCCTTATTTGCGCGAGCTGTGCGGCAAGCACAATATCGCCCTGGTAGAACTGTTCGACCGTGACGATGTCGCGATTTACAATTCGATTCCGACGGCGGAAGGCGCCCTAATGATGGCGATTCAGAACACGGATATTACAATCCATGGTTCTTCCTGCATGGTGCTCGGCATCGGCCGAACTGGTCTTACGCTTGCGAGAACGCTGCAGGGTTTAGGGGCGAAAGTGAAGGTAGGCATCCGGAAAGAAGAGCATTTTGCAAGGGCGTACGAGATGGGTTTTGAGCCATTCTACCTGAAGGATCTACTCCCCCAGGTGGGGAATATTGACTTGCTTTTTAATACAATTCCGACTATGATAGTCACAGCGCAAATTATCGCAAATTTGCCATCGCGAGCGGTCATTATTGACCTTGCTTCCAAGCCAGGCGGAACCGATTTCCGTTTTGCCGAGAAGCGGGGTATTAAAGCGTTGCTCGCCCCCGGTCTTCCTGGTATCGTCGCTCCCAAAACCGCTGGACGAATCATTGCGGAAGTGCTCAGTCGGCTAATCATGGAAGAGACCAGTAAGCGGGGGAATGCGCAATGAAATGGCAAGGAAAAACGGTAGGCTATGCCCTGACGGGATCTCATTGTACGTTTGAAGAGGTCATGCCGGTTATTAAGCGGTTTGTCGACGAAGGGGCGAATGTCGTCCCGATCGTATCGCATTCGTTCTTGACGACGGATACGCGATTCGGCACATCCGCCAGCTGGCAGGAGCAGTTGAGATCGATCACGGGCAATGAGTTGATCACGTCGATCGTGCAAGCCGAGCCGCTCGGACCTTCCAAACTGCTCGACGTGCTTGTTATCGCGCCTTGCACAGGCAATACAACAAGCAAATTGGCGAATGCGATGACGGATAGTCCGGTACTTATGGCTGCAAAGTCGCAAATGCGTAACCAGCGTCCGCTAGTAATCGCGATCTCGACGAACGACGGATTGGGGCTTAATGCGGCGAATATCGCAAAGCTGCTCGTAACGAAGAATGTTTATTTCGTTCCATACGGGCAGGACAATTGGGTTCAGAAGCCGAATTCGCTCGTGGCCAACATGGACTTAGTTCCGGAAACATGCGAAGCGGCGCTTCAAGGCAAACAGCTGCAGCCTCTGCTGTTGGAGCGGTATCATATTTAATTTTATAATCGAAGTATTCCGAATTTTATTTATCTTTATAATTTCGCATAGGGCGGCGTCGATCTCCTAGTGGAGATGACGTTTGGCCCTTCGACTTTTATGGAGATGCGCACGTATAGCTGTTGTCTATGGACAATCGGAATCTGTCTACGCAGCACAACATAACAATAACGACCTAGAAGACGTGAAGACACTGCTGTCCATTGCTCCTAATGGGGTTCTCGTTGACGAACGGCGAGCAGGATCAAGAGTCTGCTCGGCCGCCGAAGCAGAAGGGGAACCGGCTGGAATTGCCGGTCATTTGCGCCTGCGGCCCTCGAGCCGCAGCGCGGCTTTAACATGTGAATCGTTCGGTGGATTTGACTATAGGCGCGGGCCTGGATCGCTATGCAAATCACCGGAACATCGCAAGCTAATAAGAACTTGCTAATTACAGCAGGTTGCCTTTCGCGACGGTCTGACATTCGTCTTTCGGTCGATACGGAGGTTTGAACATGCCCATCTTAGTTCAGAAGTTCGGCGGCACTTCATTGTCCACGCCGGAAGCGCGCGAGCTTGTCATCAAGCATATCGAGCGCGAACGCAATCAGCAGTATGGGCTGGTCGTAGTCGTGTCGGCGATGGGGCGCAAAGGCGAACCTTACGCAACCGATACGCTGCTCGGTTTCATGCGCGATAATGGCGATTCGCTGCCATCGCGGGAGAGAGACTTGCTGCTTGGCTGCGGAGAGATTATTTCCGCGGCCACTTTGTGTAGTTTACTACAGAGCCGTTCAATCCCTGCTGTCGCTCTTACAGGCGGCGGCGCAGGTATTATCACGGACAATCAGTACGGTCGTGCCCGTATTCTAGAGATACGGACGGAGAAGATTGAACGGCATTTGAGTGAGGGCAAGGTGGTCGTCGTCACCGGGTTTCAGGGCGTGACCGAAGATGGGGATTTGACAACGCTTGGTCGGGGCGGAAGCGATACATCGGCAACGGCGCTCGGCGCGGCGCTTCAGGTGGAGCGCGTGGATATTTACACCGATGTCAACGGTATCTTGACAGCCGATCCGCGAATAGTCGAAGATGCTCGTCCGCTGACTGTCGTCGGTTACGCGGAGATTTGCAACATGGCCCGCCTAGGCGCCAAAGTCATTCATCCTCGAGCGGTCGAGATCGCCCAGCAGGCGCGAGTGCCGCTGCGTGTTCGCTCGACCTTCTCAGAAGACGAAGGTACGCTCGTAACCGATATTAACGACGCTCGGCAAGCGGCTTTGGTCAAAGACCGGCATGTAACGGGCGTCGCCCATGTTAGCGGCGTGACGCAGATCACGGTTCATGCGACGGAAGGGCCAGCCGATGTACAGCTACATGTGTTCCAAGCGATGGCCAAACATCAAATCAGCGTCGACTTTATTAACGTGACGCCAAGCGGCGCGGTATATACAGTATTCGACGAGGATGCGGAGCGGGCGGTGACAATCTTGGAATCGGGCGGCTTCTCGCCGATCGCGGTAAGAGGTTGTGCCAAAGTGTCCGTAATTGGCGGAGGCATGAACGGTGTGCCGGGGATTATGGCTCGAATCGTAGAAGCATTAACAGAGCAAGGAATTCCGATTCTGCAATCGGCTGATTCCAACACGACTATTTGGGTACTCGTAAGAGAGTCGGATATGGCTGGAGCGCTGCGCGCCTTGCATGCTAAGTTCGCTCTTCACGAATAGATGATTGACCGAACGCCGCGATGCGGCGGTCGGATAATTTGCAAGGTTCATGCCAGGGCCGCACAGGTAGGAGTCGGCTGTAGGATCTAGGAGGAGACCGCATGCAATTCGGAAGATTAATTACGGCAATGGTAACCCCGTTCAACGGGAACGGAGAGATCGATTGGGAGGCAGCGGGTCGTCTGGTTGATTACTTGATCGACGCGCAAAAAAGCGACAGTCTGGTCGTCTCTGGCACGACGGGCGAGTCCCCGACGCTTACGGACGGCGAAAAGGAAGCGCTTTTCCGCTTTGTCGTGGAGCGTGCTGCAGGACGGGCTCGCGTCATCGCGGGGACGGGTAGCAACGATACGGCGCATTCGATTCATTTGACCCGTATCGCGGAACAAGCCGGCGTTGACGGCGTTCTGCTCGTCGTACCGTACTACAATCGCCCGACGCAGGAAGGCATCTATCACCATTTCAAAGCGATCGCCGAATCGACGAAGCTGCCCGTCGTGCTTTACAATGTACCGTCCCGCACGGTAGCGAGCATGACAGCCGAGACGACGCTTCGCTTGGCGCAAATCGAGAATATCGTGGCGACCAAGGAGTGCGCGTCGCTCGAACAGGTTTCCCAAATCATCGCAGGCGCGCCGGATGGGTTCCTGGTCTATAGCGGAGACGACAGCGTTACGCTGCCTGTTCTGGCGATTGGCGGACATGGGATCGTGAGCGTGGCGAGCCATGTAATCGGCGACCGCATGAAGGCAATGATCGAAGCTTATTTGGACGGCCGGGTACAAGAAGCGGCTGCGCTGCATACCGAATGTTTCCCGGTCTTCAAAGGATTGTTCGAGCTGCCGAATCCGGTGCTGGTGAAAGCCGCGCTCGGATTGGTCGGCCAGCCGGTCGGCGGGGTACGTTTGCCGCTCGTGGCGGCGAACGAGGCGGAAGTCGACACTCTGCGCAAGCTGTTGCCGTAGCCAACGTCCACAATTGGAGAGAGAACCGCGACGGGACCGGTGCACCTGCATCGGTCTTGTCGTTTGTTGCGAGAAATACAAGAATTTATAAATTTTTCGTCTATAAATCATCTTGTATTTCTCCGGAATATAACGTACGTCGACGTGAAAGGGCGGCGCCAAACGTTTCACCTTGAAATACAAGAATTTATAAGTTTCACGCCTATAAATCACCTTGTATTTCTCCCGAATGAACCGCATAGCGCTGTTAAAGGAAGGCGCCAAACGTTTCACCTTGAAGAATACGTTTACTTGTGTTTCTTAATTTCAATCATGTATAATGTTCTCAAGTGACGATGTGCGGCAAATTTTAGCAATTCGATTAAGGTTTGAGCGGCGTCCATCATGACCCGAATGAGAGATACGACCCCGTTTTTTCGCATTGGACGAATAGTAGGGGATTACATTTATGCAATTTTCATAGGAGGTACAGATCCACTTGTCGAAGAAAAACAACCAGGATAAACTGCTCATTTTCGCATTGGGCGGTGTAGGTGAAATCGGTAAGAACATGTATGTCGTTCAATATGCGAACGATATCGTCGTGGTAGACGCGGGATTGAAGTTCCCGGAAGAGGACATGCTCGGTATCGACATTGTCATTCCGGACATTACGTATTTGACGGAGAACCGGGACAAAGTACGCGGCATTCTTATCACGCACGGCCACGAAGACCATATTGGCGGTTTGCCATACGTGCTGAAACACCTGAACGTGCCGGTATACGGCACCAAGCTTACTCTCGGCCTGATCGAAGGCAAATTGAAAGAAGCGGGCTTGCTCGGCGAGACGAAGCGCATTCTCATTAACTCGGAATCCGAGCTGCAGTTGGGCTCGATTAAGGCGTCCTTCTTCAAGACGAACCATAGTATTCCGGATTCGGTCGGTGTCTGCTTGGACACGCCGGAGGGGACGGTCGTACATACAGGTGACTTCAAATTCGACCATACGCCGGTCAATAATCAATACGCAGACTTGCAGCGGATCGCCGATATCGGCAAACGCGGCGTTCTGGCGCTCCTGTCGGACAGCACGAACGCGGAGCGTCCGGGCTTCACGCCTTCGGAGAGCATGATCGGTCCCGAGCTCGAGGACATCTTCCGCAAATCGCCGCAGCGCGTTGTCGTTGCGACATTCGCATCCAACGTACACCGGATCCAGCAGGTCATCAACGCGGCAATGGCAACCCGCCGGAAGATCGCCGTCGTTGGTCGCAGCATGGTGAACGTCGTTACGATCGCTTCCGAACTCGGTTATTTGGATATTCCGGAAGGCATGATCATTGAACCGGAAGAAGTAAACAAAATGGCAGCGGACCGCGTTGTCGTACTGTCGACCGGAAGCCAAGGTGAGCCGATGTCCGCATTGACTCGCATGGCTCGCAATACGCATCGCAAAATCGACATTTTGCCAGGTGATACAGTTATTATCGCGGCAACGCCAATTCCAGGCAACGAGCGCTATGTAGGCCGGACGGTGGACGAGCTTATGCGTCTTGGCGCGAACGTGATTTACGGTCCTGGCTCCATCTCCGGCGTACACGTTTCCGGTCACGGCAGCCAAGAAGAGCTGAAGCTCATGATTAACTTGATCCGCCCGAAATTTTTCATCCCGATCCACGGCGAATTCCGTATGCTTCGTTCGCACGCGCTGCTCGGCGAGTCCGTCGGCATCGAGAAGGAGAACATTTTCCTCGTCGATAATGGCGATACGGTCGAGTTCCAAGGCGGCAACGCACGTAAAGGCAATAAAGTGCCGGCTGGCAATGTGTTGATCGATGGGCTTGGCGTTGGCGACGTCGGCAATATTGTCCTCCGTGATCGCAAGCTGTTGTCGCAGGACGGTATTCTTGTTGTGGTCGTCACGCTGAGCAAGCAGGATGGCGCGATTCTGTCCGGTCCGGACATCATCTCCCGCGGTTTCGTCTATGTGCGCGAATCGGAAGGGTTGCTGGAAGAGGCGAACCGAATCGTCACGTCGACGCTGCATAAGCTGATGAACGACAATGTCAACGAATGGGCTTCGCTGAAGACGAACGTGAAGGATGCGTTGGGACGCTTCCTCTACGAACAAACACGTCGTCGTCCGATGATTTTGCCAATCATTATGGAAGTATAAAAGATATTGAGGTTTCTTTTCTTTCGCGTTAATGCGAGAGGGAAGGAGCCTTTTTATTTTCTCCCTCCTCTGTATAATTCCAGTACCTCACCCCATACTATGCACAGTTCACAAAACAGGAGGAACCACAATGTGGGAATATGCAGCAACGAACGAGAAATCGGAGCAGCCTGAACCGCAAGGCGGCGAGAAAAAAGCGCCGAATCCGATCGTCGACACGATTCAACAATTAGGGCAAACGATGACGCCGGCGGCCGAATCCAATATTTTTTGCATGACAATCATCGGTCAAGTGGAAGGCCACCTGGTGCTGCCACCACAGAATAAGACGACCAAGTACGAGCACCTGATTCCGCAATTGGTTGCGGCCGAACAGAATCCGAAGATTGAGGGCATCATGATCGTGCTCAATACGGTGGGCGGAGATGTGGAGGCTGGTCTTGCAATCGCGGAGATGATCTCGTCCCTTACGAAACCGACGGTGACGCTCGTGCTTGGGGGCGGCCACTCGATCGGCGTGCCGATTGCGGTATCGGCTAACAAATCGTTCATCGCCGAGACGGCAACAATGACGATTCATCCGATTCGGCTGAATGGTCTCGTCATCGGCGTACCGCAAACCTTCGAATATTTGGACAAAATGCAGGAGCGGGTGACGCGTTTCGTTACCTCACATTCGAATATTACGGAGCAGAAATTCAAGGAATTGATGTTTAAGACCGGAGAGCTCACACGCGATATTGGGACGACCGTAATCGGGGCGGATGCCGTCAAGCACGGGTTAATCGATGCCGTGGGAGGAATCGGGGATGCGCTTCGCGACCTTAACCGGTTCATCGACGAACATAAGCGGAGCAAGGCGCCAGGAGGTCTCCCGCAATGACATTGTATACGAGCATGCCGCTTGAACTTGTGCTGAGCGGCATGAATGAACAACCGGGGCCGTATGTGGATATCGTCATCGGCGACATCAAGATGCAGGTGGAACCCGTATCACCGGGAATCGGGAAGATCGTCCGCTTGTTGGAATGTCCGTTGGACGCCTATTTGAATCCGCAATATACGCCCGGCACAATAATCGCCTATCCGGCTCCCCAAGCGTAATTTTGGTGTTCGGTCGGCATAGGAACATTTGTCCACCT
The DNA here is from genome assembly GCF_042431225.1 of Paenibacillus aurantiacus. Classification (NCBI taxonomy): domain Bacteria; kingdom Bacillati; phylum Bacillota; class Bacilli; order Caryophanales; family Paenibacillaceae; genus Paenibacillus; species Paenibacillus aurantiacus. Next base: position 194,473 of record NZ_JBHMDO010000044.1, read on the forward strand.
ATGGTATAATGCAACCAGAGGTGACGGATGTGGCAAAACGGAAGAAACGAAAGAAGAGCTCGATCGGAACGAGCCTCAAATATGAAGTGTATGGCATACTTCTCATTACGCTTTCGGTCATAGCCTTGTCCGGCGAAGCCGCAGTAGGACGCTCGTTGTCGAAACTGTTCGGTCTGCTGCTGGGCAAGTTTTATTTTGTGTTGGCGCTTGTTGGCGTGTATGTGGGCTTGGTCGTGATGGTGAAACGCGCGTGGCCAACGGGGTGGACAAGCCGCAAGAGCGGGCTGCTGCTGTTCGTCCTTGGGATGACGCTTTACAGCTCCATGGCGATGATGGACCTGAAGACCGAACCCGTAGGAGGTCTATCCTCTGGCTTCATTCTGAAGGAGCTTGGTAGCGACGTGAGAACCGCGCTGCTGGACTCAGATCCGGCGATATCGGCAGACGAGACAGCCGTTGCAGGACAGGCCATTAGCGGTGGGTATGCAGGCGCGATCCAGTATACGCTGCTCTACATGCTGTTCGGTTATTTTGGATCGAGGTTCGTCATGGTCGTCATGTTCGCCATCTCGATTATGTTAATGACGGGGATATCTTACGTCGAGATCGCAGGCGCTATACGCAAACGCGGCGGGCACATGCTCTCGCTCCTGAAGGCTAGGCTTTTCCCGCCCGGTGGACGCCCCGCGAAGCAGTTATCCAAGAGCGGAACGGCCTCGACTGCCGCCGTGCTGGATGACGATGATATGGACGATGACGACGATGAACTGCCGAACGAGCCGGCTCGCAGAGCGAGGCGGAAGCTGCCATTCTTCTCTTGGTTCTCGGAACAGCCGGTTACATCGGGTGAAGGCACGGACCCGGATCACGAGTGGATGATCGAGGAAGAGCGGGCTGTATCCCCTGGGAGGAAGAAGGCCGTCCAGCCATCGGCACACTGGCAAGATGAAGAGGACGATGACGCAATCGGAAGCTGGCAAGCTTTGCAGGAGCGGGACGAGGCGGAGAACGACACGGATAGAGCGGACAAGATTCCATGGCAGCAGTCTTCGGATCGAGACGTCGCTTCGCTTGACGTGATCCCCGATGCGGTCGACACAGGTTGGATGCCCAACACCCATGAATTGGAAGACGGCGGCGATAATCTTGACGATTACCGCGAAGATGCCGACGACGAGGATCTACAGGAAAGCACACGGATGGCAATCCAGCCGTCGCTGCTCGATAGTCCCGCGCTGGCATCGGAAGATTCCAATATTCAGCCGGAGCTTATTAAGCCGCTCCCGGTGAAAAAGCCTTATCAGCTCCCGCCATTCTCGTTATTATCCAAGCCGGCTGGCGGGGGACGGGGAAGTGACGGACTGGAAGCCAATGACGCAAGGCGGAAGCTGGAGGCCACCTTGGAGAGCTTCGGCGTCAAGGCCAAGGTGCTTGACGTCGTGCGCGGACCGGCGGTTACCCGTTATGAAGTCCAGCCTGCTACCGGCGTAAAGGTAAGCCGGATCGTTGGTTTGACCGACGATATCGCGCTCGCGCTCGCGGCGAAGGATATCCGGATGGAGGCGCCAATCCCCGGCAAGTCGGCCATCGGCATTGAGGTCCCGAACATGGAGGTATCCGTCGTCACGATGCGCGAGGTCATGGAGACGCCGTCGTTCCAGGGCGTGAACGCGCGGCTTTCCATTGCGTTCGGTCGCGATATTTCGGGTCAGCCGATCGTGGGCAATCTCGCGAAGATGCCGCACTTGCTCGTGGCAGGGGCCACGGGTTCGGGCAAATCCGTTTGTATCAACGGTATCATTACAAGTATATTGTACAAGGCCAGACCGGATGAAGTGAAGTTCCTCATGATCGACCCGAAGATGGTCGAGTTGAATATGTATAACGGGATTCCGCATCTGTTGGCGCCCGTCGTAACCGATCCTAGGAGGGCATCGCTCGCGCTCAAAAAAATCGTCGTCGAGATGGAGAAGCGCTACGAGCTGTTCTCCAAATCCGGCACGCGGAATATCGAAGGCTACAATACGCTCATGGCGGAGAATCCGGCGGCGATCCTGCCGTTCATCGTCGTCATCGTGGACGAGCTGGCGGACCTGATGATGGTCGCGGCTGGAGACGTGGAAGATGCGATTACGCGACTTGCGCAAATGGCGCGCGCGGCCGGCATTCACTTGATTATTGCAACCCAGCGTCCTTCCGTCGACGTCATTACGGGTGTCATCAAGGCGAACATTCCATCCCGTATCGCGTTCGGCGTGTCCTCGCAGGTCGATTCCCGTACCATTCTGGATATGGTCGGCGCGGAGAAGCTGCTCGGCAGGGGGGACATGTTGTTCCTCCCGGTTGGCATGTCGAAGCCGATTCGGGTGCAGGGGGCGTTCTTATCCGATGCGGAAGTGGAGGCGGTCGTGAATTTCTCGCGCGGCCAAGCAGAAGCAGAGTACAAAGAAGATTTGGTGCCGGAGCTGGACGAATCCGATTCCGAACAGGATGAACAGCTCGATGAGCTGTTTGATCAAGCCGTTCGGATCGTGCTCGAAGCCAAACAAGCTTCCGTATCGCTGCTGCAGCGCCGGATGAGGGTTGGATACAACCGCGCTGCCCGCCTGATTGACCAAATGGAGGCCAAAGCCGTCATCGGTCCGTACGAAGGCAGCAAACCGCGCGAAGTACTGATGAGTCTTGACCAATACGATGCCGGAAAGATTAGCTCCTAATCCCAAATCCATGCATAGAAGGAAGTGCGCTTTCTCATACTACAGGTAGCTTGCTTGCTCCTTAAGAATCCACTAGCAAGGGAAAGGCAGATCCTGAGGATGAGAAATCGTTTAATTACGGTGACCTTGGTCATCGTCCTTCTGTTGTTCGGTGCGTTCACGCTCAGGCATGCAGGGGGCGGGAAAACCGCCGAAACGTTTAGCAACGCCACATTGAAACTCGGCTCGTCCGGCAAGGACGTCTATGAGCTGCAAGGCCGGCTTAAGTACTTGGGCTTCTTCGATGGCAAAGTCGATGGCGACTTCGGGCAGAAGACCAAAAACGCCGTGACCTGGTTTCAATGGAAGTTCGGGTTGAAATCCGATGGCATCGTCGAGTCGAAGACGAAGCTGAAACTTTGGGAAGCAACGAAGAAATACAAGCCGACGGCCGCGGAGCTGCCGCCGAAGGCGGGATCCGGTACAACCGGAACGGGAGGTACTGGCGGCACGGCATCGCGCCCGGTCGCGGAATCGACAGGGCCGGCGACGACGCTCAGCAAGTCTAACCGACTGGGCTTATCGGAGAACGATATCAGGCTGATGGCGAACGCCGTTTATGGCGAGTCGCGCGGGGAGCTGTACGAAGGACAAGTCGCGGTTGCGGCTGTTATTCTGAACAGGCTGAAATCGCCTAGTTTCCCGAATACGGTTTCGGGGGTTATTTTTCAACCTGGTGCCTTTACGGCCGTGGCGGACGGGCAGATTTGGTTAACTCCGAACGAACGTGCACGTAAAGCCGTGCAAGACGCCATTAACGGTTGGGATCCGACCGGCGGCTGCATATATTACTTCAACCCGGACACCGCAACGAGCAAATGGATCTGGTCTCGGCCACAAGTGAAAACGATCGGCAAACATATTTTCTGCATGTAGCCGCTAAGCTGAAGCAGCCCGCCAAGCGGGTTGCTTCTTCCATTTCCATTCAGGTAGAATGGAATAGATTCCATGGGCCTGGAATAGATTGACTATGATGCGCAGGCTATAATTCGAACGGAAGGGGATGCGGCAATCGTGACCAAAGCCCGGTTTGAACGAGGACAAATCAATCGGATTCGTTTGCATGTGCTGCCTACGGAACGATTCAAGACATTCTCCATATCACTATTTGCAGGCTTGCCGCTTGCGGAAGAGACCGTTACCCAGACGGCGCTCATTCCTTTCGTTCTCCGCCGGGGAACAGAGAAGACGCCGGAGACGATCGCATTCCGCGAACGGCTTGACGATTTATACGGAGCCGGTTTCGGCTTTGACGTGTATAAGCGCGGGGATGCGCAGATCGTGCAATTCCGCATGGACGTCATCAACGACAAATTCGTTTCCGCCGATCAGCCCTTGTTGGCGGAGTCGCTGCAGCTGCTGGGCGAAGTTGTGACGGCACCCGCGCTCGAGAACGGTTTGTTCCGCGATAAGTACGTAGAAGCGGAGAAAGATACGTTAAATAAACGACTGGAAGCGATCGTGAACGACAAAATCCGCTATGCGGCCGAACGCTGCATCGAAGAGATGTGCAGCGGCGAGCCGTACCGGCTTCATGCTTTGGGTCAACGAGCCGATATCGAAGGCATAACCCCGGAATCTTTGACTGAGCAATACCGCCATTGGTTGTCGAACGCCGCCTTCGATCTCTACGTCGTTGGCGATACTTCGCTTGCTGAAGTGGAGCAGCTCGTCGCAAGCGCCTTCCGCATGCCGCAAGGCGAGTCTGCGGGGTATTCAAAAGCGTCAGACCCACGGCATGTAAGTAAAGTGAACACCGTGATCGAGCGGATGGAAGTGAGCCAAGGCAAGCTGAACATGGGGCTGCGGACGCATACGACCTATGCAGATGACGATTATCCGGCGGCACTGCTTTTTAACGGAATATTGGGCGGCTACCCGCACTCCAAGCTGTTCCTGAACGTACGGGAGAAAGCAAGTCTGGCATATTACGCCGCGTCCCGCCTGGATGGTCATAAGGGGATTTGTACGATCCAATCGGGCATTGAAATTGGTAATTTCGAGAAGGCGACCGCGATTATTCAAGAACAGCTCGAGAGCATGCGGGAAGGCAACTACAGCGAGCTGGAGACGAGCCAGACCAAGGCGATGATCGCCAACCATCTGCGTGAATTGCAGGATTCGGCCGGCGAGATGATCGCTTTCGATTTCAACTCGGTCCTAAGCGGGCGCGTCCGTGATACTGAGGAGCTGCTGCTGCAAGTGCAGGCGGTTACCAACGAACAAATCGCCGCCGTAGCGCGCAAGACCGAGCTGGACACCATATACTTCCTGCGTGACGGAAAGGAGGCGTAAGCATGGAGAAACTCGCTTATCCTGGCGTTCAGGAGACGATCTACCGCGAAGTGCTGCCGAACGGGCTGGAAGTCGTCGTACTTCCGAAGGAAGGCTTCAGCAAAACCTATGCGACGTTCTCGACCCGTTACGGTTCGATCGACAATCGTTTCGCGGTCGGCGGGGGATCGGAGATTTCGGTCCCAGATGGCATCGCGCACTTTTTAGAGCACAAGATGTTCGAAGAGCCAACGGGCGATATTTTCGCCACATTCGCTTCTCAAGGCGCCTCGGCCAATGCCTATACGACGTTTGATCGGACGGTATATTTGTTCTCGGCCACTGAACAGATCGAAGCCAATCTCGAGACGTTGATCAACTTCGTCCAGAGCCCGTATTTTACCGACGAGAACGTGGAGAAGGAAAAGGGCATCATCGAGCAGGAAATCAACATGTACCGGGATAATGCCGACTGGCGTGTTTATTTCGGCCTGATCGATGCCTTGTACCAGAGCCATCCGATTCATATCGACATTGCGGGTACAGCCGAGTCAATCGGCAAGATAACGAAAGAAACGTTGTACAGCTGCTACGAAACGTTCTATCACCCGTCGAATATGTTTCTGTTTATCGTCGGTGGGGTCGATCCGGAGAAGGTCATGGAGCTCGTCCGTCGGAACCAGGCAGCCAAGCCGTTTGAACCTCAAGGAGAAATTAAGCGTTTCATCGATCCGGAGCCCGAGGCGGTGCGTTTGCCGCGCAAGACGGCCCAGCTGCCGGTATCGCTTCCGAAAGTGTTGTTCGGGTTCAAGGAGAACCGCGCACCGCTCGCATCCGAAGCGCTGCTCCGCACGGAGATCGCAACCAAATTGATGCTAGACACGCTGCTCGGTTCGAGTTCGCAAATTTACCACGCGCTATACGACGACAATCTGATCTCGGATTCGTTCGGACACGAGTTCAACAGCGCCGAAGATTACGCCTTCTCCGTCATTGGCGGCGAAACGAAAGATCCGGAAGCGCTTCTGGCAAGGCTGCGCTCCTCGATCGAACAGGTTCAAGCAAGCGGACTGAGCCAAGCTGCATTCGAGCGGACGAAACGCAAAAAAATCGGCAGTTATCTCCGGCTTCTGAATTCCCCGGAAGCGATCGCAGGCGAATATACCCGTTACCGTTTCCGCGGCGCGGATTTATTCAAGCTGGTGCCGGTGTACGAAGACATTACGTTGGACGAAGTTAACGCACGGCTGCGGGAACACTTTAACTGGGACTTGATGGCCGTGTCGATCGTCTCGAAAGACCCTGCTTGAAAACATTAAAGGAAATGACGGTTCTTGTGACCGGGGGAAGCCGCGGAATCGGCGCCGCTATCGCGCGGCGCTTCGCGGCCGAGTCTATGAACGTCGTCATTCATTATATGCAATCGCACGAAGCCGCTAACGAGACCGCCCGAAGCTGCATGCGGATGGGGGCTACGAACGTCATGACCGTGGCTGCCGATCTGCGCTCGAAGGAACAGCTGCTGCGGATGCGCGAGAAGCTGGAAGCGGCGGGGATGGTGCCGGACATTCTCGTCAATAACGCGGGTATCGCCCATTATGGGATGCTTGCGGACGTGACGGAAGCCGAGTGGGAAGATGTCATGGCCGTGAACTTGAAGGGCATGTTTCTAAGTACGCAATTGTTCATGCCCTCCATGATCGCCCAGCGATACGGTCGAATTATTAACGTATCGTCGATATGGGGGATGTCGGGCGCATCTTGCGAAGTCTTGTATTCGACCACCAAAGGCGGCATGAACGCGTTCACGAAGGCGCTCGCCAAGGAGCTGGCCCCATCGGGCGTGACAGTGAATGCCGTAGCTCCTGGTGCCGTCGACACGGTCATGTTGGACAACCTGGACGCGGGGGAGAAAGAAGCGCTTGAATCGGAAATTCCGCTTGGCCGGTTCGCGCAGCCGGAAGAGATCGCTTCGCTCGTATATTTCTTATCACTTCCGGAATCATCCTATATTACTGGGCAAATTATTAGTCCGAACGGCGGATGGTTAACATAACGGTAGTATGCGTTCGTTTTTTGCGCCGTACATGAAACTTTTGGGCGACCCTCGTCGTCGTATAAGTGAACTCCTAAGCGCGTACACTACGACTGTTGCCGTTAAACGGTCAAACGCTAAGGAGGGCCTCAGACAATGACAACTGTACTGACGAATTTCGACACCTGGAAACAGTTCTTGTCCGACCGCGTCGAGCAAGCCAAGAAGATGGGATTGAATGAAGAGACGATCTCGAACCTGGCCTTCGAGATCGGATCTTTCCTTGACGAGCGCGTCGATCCGAAGAACGAAGAGCAGCGCATCCTCAAAGAGATTTGGGATGTGGGCAACGAAGAAGAGAAAAAGACGATTGCAAGGCTGATGGTGAAGCTGGTTAACTAACCGACTAGCGCCATTTGCGGAAAGCCTCCGGTTCAGGGAGGCTTTTCTGCAATATTTCTCCTTGCCATTGCAGGAGTATGGCGAATATTGTAGAATAATCTTTCGAACCGTAACAAATTGAAGGAAGCAGGGGACCGATTCCCTTGGACGAGGTGTCTCATGGAGTATAAACAGTGGTATATGGAATATAAGATACATAAGAACCGTCCAGGCTTGCTTGGCGATATCGCTTCCTTGCTCGGTATGTTGGAAGTCAATATTTTGACGATCAACGGCGTGGAGAACCGCACGCGTGGTATGCTGCTGCAGACGAACGACGAAGAGAAGATCGAGATTTTGGGCCGCATGCTGCAGAAGGTGGAGAACATCACCGTCACGAAGCTGCGTTCGCCACGTTTGGTCGATATTTTGGCCGTTCGACACGGCCGTTACATCGAACGCGATTCGGACGACCGGAAGACCTTCCGATTCACGCGCGATGAGCTTGGCTTGCTTGTCGATTTCTTGGGCGAAGTGTTCAAGCGGGAAGGCAATCAGGTCATCGGCTTGCGCGGCATGCCGCGGGTAGGGAAGACCGAGTCGATTATCGCGGGATCGGTCTGCTCCAATAAGCGTTGGACCTTTGTCTCCTCGACGCTCCTTCGTCAGACGGTGCGCAGCCAACTGTCGGAAGAAGAGATGACGCCGAACAACATCTTCATCATTGACGGCATTGTCAGCACGGTCCGCTCCAACGAGAAGCATTATTCGCTCTTGCAAGAAATTATGGCTATGCCTTCCACGAAGGTCATCGAACATCCGGATATTTTCGTGAAGGAATCGGCCTATGATTACAGCACTTTTGATTATATTATCGAACTTCGTAACACGCCGGACGAGGAGATCAACTACGATTCCTTCACCGCACACTATAACGATTTTTAACATAAGGGAGGTGTGGTCATGTCGGATTTGGGAGCCCTGCTCCGAAAAGCGCGAGAACAGCGCGGATATTCGCTCGATGATATACAGGACTTGACGAAAATTCGCAAGCGTTACCTGGAAGCGATCGAAGATGGCGATTATTCCATTTTGCCGGGTTCGTTCTACGTACGCGCTTTCGTGAAAAATTATGCGGAGACCGTAGGGCTGGACGCTGAAGAAGTGCTTCGCCTTTATCAGCACGAGATGCCAACGCCGCCGCAGGAGCCGGCCGTCGAACCCGTGCAGCGTCCACGCCGCTCGCAAGTACATACGACTGACCGTTGGAGCCGTTGGGGCTTCCGGGCGCTCATGTGGTCGTTCCTTATTCTGATCGTTGTCATCGTCTACGTGTTCTATATTAATAATCCGGCGGATGACGTGAACACCGCTGACGACCAGACGAAGCTGACCGATAAGATCGACACGGGGAAACCGGCGGTGACGAACCCGGACAACACGTCGTCTGGCATCGCGAACGGACAGAACGCGACGAAGCCGGAGACAGTGACCACGGATCCGGTCGTACCGGTCACGCCGCCGCCACCCGCCATCCCAACGCTCGTGAAGAGCTCGGGCAGTATGGACTATTACGAAATCGCCACCACCGGCACACACACAATCGAGATTAAAGCGACCGGCGGCGCCTGCTGGATCGGGATTCGGAACAAGGACCGCAATGGCAAATACGTCGAGAACACGACGCTGCAGGACGGGGAGAGCATCACGAGCGAGTTTACCGGTCCGACTTATATCAGCGTCGCGAAAGCGAATATCGTGGAGGTTAAGGTCGATGGCCATCTGCTCGACGACGGCAATAAAGTGAGCAAATCGCATCGGTTCCAGTTGAATTTCGCGGAGACCGCCAATGCAGGTACAACGGGCACAGGTAATGGGCAAGCAGCTGGGGAGAACGCAACCGGCAGCCAGACTAGCAATACGGTAACCGAGTAAGACAGCGAGAAGCGTGAAGGCACCAGGCCGCGTTCGATGGCGGAGGGTGCCTTTTCTTTACGTACGGGAATAAGGTATAATACGGGACGAAACAGTCGTTAAAGGAGTTGGACGCATCGTGAGTTCGGAAAATTCATTTGATATCGTATCCAAAGTGGACATGCAGGAAATGATTAACGCCATTACGCAGGCGGAGCGGGAGATCGAAACCCGTTTTGATTTTAAAGGAAGCAAGAGCAGCATCAAGCTGGAGAAAGAAGAGCTGGTCGTCTCGTCCGATGACGAATATAAACTTGGCGCGGTGCTCGATATTCTGAAATCCAAGATGATCAAGCGTGGCGTTCCGATCAAGAATTTGGATTACGGCAAAATCGAAGCGGCGTCCTTGGGCACCGTCAGACAGAAGATCCGTCTGAAGAGCGGGATCGAGCAGGATGTTTCCAAGAAGATTAATGTGCTGATCCGCGATTCCAAGCTGAAGGTGAAAAGCCAGATCCAAGGCGATCAAATTCGCGTAACCGGCAAATCGAAGGACGATCTGCAAGCGGTTATGAATTTGCTTCGCGGGGCGGACTTGCAAATCGAATTGCAATTTACCAATTTCCGTTAAGCCGATGCCTACATAAAACAGGCCGAAAGTCCCTTTCCAAGTCTTCGGATGCCGGAAACCGGGGCTTTCTGCTATTTTGACATTCGTATTTTGCTTGTATTATACTTGTTAAGATAGCTTGACTGAAGGGATCGGTTCCATGACAGAACGAGTTAAAGTAGTGACGCTTGGCTGCGAGAAGAACCTAGTGGATTCGGAGATTATGTCCGGCCTCATCCATGAACGCGGATATCAGCTGGTCGATCAAGCCGACGACGCGACGGTTATTATCGTCAATACGTGCGGATTCATTGACGTGGCCAAAGAAGAGTCGGTCAATACGATTCTTGACATGGCTGAACTGAAAGAGACCGGACGTTTGAAAGCGCTCATCGTATCCGGCTGTTTGACGCAGCGTTACAAGAAACAGCTGATGGACGAAATGCCCGAAATCGATGGGATCGTCGGCACCGGCGATTTTCACCATATTAATGAGATCGTAGACGAAGCGCTCCGGGGGAAGAAGCCGGCGATGGTTGGCCATCCGGCGTTCGATTATGATCTGAAGCTGCCGCGCATCATGTCGACGCCGCGTTATACCGCGTACGTCAAGATCGCGGAAGGCTGCGACAACGCGTGTACGTTCTGCTCGATTCCGATCATGCGCGGCGCGTTCCGCAGCCGTTCGATCGAATCGATCGTGGCCGAAGCCGAAGGTCTTGTCGCGCAGGGCGTGAAGGAGATCAGTCTGATCGCGCAGGATTCAACGAATTACGGTACCGATATTTACGATGGCTTCAAGCTGCCGGAGCTGCTGAATCGCGTCAGCGAGATCGAAGGCTTGGAATGGGTGCGTCTGCATTACGCGTATCCGGGGTTTTTCACCGATGAGCTGATCGAGACGATTGCAACCAATCCGAAAATATGCAATTATATCGACATGCCGCTGCAGCATAGCGAAGATACGATCCTGAAGCGGATGCGCAGACCAGGGCGTCAGCGGGACGTCCGCGAATTGGTCGAGAAGATTCGCGCACGCATCCCGGACGTGGCGCTTCGCACGTCGATGATCGTTGGTTTCCCAGGCGAGACGGACGAGGATTTCAATCGGCTGTGCGAATTTATTCGCGAGCTGAGATTCGACCGGCTTGGCGTATTCACATATTCGGCGGAAGAAGACACGCCAGCGGTTCGGCTGCCAGATCATGTCGCGGATGACGTGAAGGAATGGCGGGCCAACACGTTGATGGAGATTCAACGCGAAGTTTCCAAAGGCAATAGCGGCAAATATATCGGACGCGACATTAACGTGCTCGTTGAACGCTATGATGGCCGAAGCGATGTATACATAGGACGTTCGGAGTACGATGCTCCGGAGATCGACGGCGAAGTATTCATTACGAACTGTACTGCATCGATCGGACAAATGCAGCGAGTACGGGTTACGCACGCCTACGAATTCGATATGTCCGGGGAGGGCTTATCGTGAACTTAGCAAACAAAATTACGCTTGCCCGCATTTTTCTCGTGCCGATCATCATGTTCTTGCTGCTGATCAACGTGAATTTGAGCGAGCTCAGCTTCCAGGATTTCTCGATTACCTGGAATCAAATCCTTGCCACGCTGATATTCATCGTTGCAGCCGCAACGGATGGTCTGGATGGCTATATCGCGCGGAAGAACAAAATCGTCACCAATCTCGGCAAACTGCTGGATCCGCTTGCCGACAAGCTGCTCGTGGCAGCTGTCCTGATTTCCCTGGTGGAGATGGACAAGGTCGATGCATGGATCGCGATCGTCATCATCAGCCGCGAATTCGCCGTAACGGGTCTGCGTCAGATTGCGCTGCTGGAAGGCGCCGTGTTGGCGGCTTCCACGTGGGGCAAGTGGAAAACCGCGGTGCAGATCACGATGATCATCGCGCTCTTGCTGAACAATTTTCCGTTTACGTTTATCGATATCCCGTTTGACCAAATCTCCAGCTGGGCTGCCGCACTTATTACGGTATATTCGGGCATCGATTACTTCGTCAAAAACAAAAATCTTATTCCCCTGACGGAATAGGCCTTGCGTATAAGCATCATCTCTTCCATGCGAAGGGGTGGTGCTTTCATCATATTAGGAATGGAGCGATGCGGAATGCGCGCAGAAATTATAGCGGTTGGCACAGAGCTGCTGCTTGGCCAGACGGTGAACACGAACGCGACCTACCTCTCCCAAGGACTTGCGGAGCTCGGGATCGACGTTTATTTCCAAACGGTCGTCGGCGACAATGAAGGACGTATCCGCCAAGCGATCGAGCTGGCTCGCGGCCGCGCCGATCTCATCGTTTTCACGGGCGGGCTGGGTCCGACGCAAGACGATTTAACGAAGGATGCATTGGCGAAGTATTTAAAGGCGGAGATCGAGCTTCATGGTCCGTCGATGGACAAAATCGAGCAGTTCTTCGCTGCGCGCGGCATCCATATGGTGGAGAGCAACCGGCGCCAGGCGAACTCGATCGTCGGCAGCACGCCGCTTGCGAACGAGGCGGGGCTTGCCGTCGGCAACGCGATGACCGCGGATGGCACGCACTATTTGCTGCTGCCCGGCCCGCCGCGCGAAATGAAGCCGATGTTCGACGGACCCGGCAAAGCGTGGCTAAGATCGGTCTTAGGGGAGGATCGGCGGTTATTCTCGCGCACTTTGAAGTTTGCCGGGATTGGCGAATCGAGTTTGGAAGCAGCTTTGATCGACCTGATCGACGGCCAGACGGACCCGACCATCGCGCCTTATGCCAAGGAGGGAGAAGTTGCGATTCGCATTTCCACCAAAGCGCTGACGGAGGCGGAAGCGGCGGCGAGGCTGAATGTGGTGGAGAAGACGATCGCGGAGCGCGTAGGTCAATATTTGTTTGCGCGCGAGGATATCCCGCTCGAGGAAGCGATCGTGCGCCTGCTGCGCTTGTCGCGCTATAAGCTGGCTAGCGCCGAGAGCTTGACCGGGGGACTGTTCGCGGAGCTGATTACGAATATTCCAGGCAGCAGCGGCGAATTCGTCGGCGGGGTCGTCACCTATACGAACGAAATGAAGCATCGGCTGCTCGGTATTCCCATGTCGCAGCTTGAAGGGGAGGGCGCGCCCGGTGCGATCAGTGAATCCACGGCATCGCTCATGGCGGAGCGGGTCAGAGAGCTGACGGATAGTGATTACGGCATCTCGCTAACCGGCGTGGCGGGACCGTCGGAGTCGGAAGGCAAGCCTGTAGGGCTCGTCTATTTCGGCCTAGCGAGACGGGGGAAACAGACGATTGTGCACACGGCGCATTTAAGCGGGAACAGGAGCATAATCCGTACCCGCGCGGCGAAGTCGGCATTATACCGTTTATGGCAGCTGCTTAAGGAATCGGAATAGAAATTACAGCTGAACTATGGCAAACTTGTGACAACTGACGATATTCGCTTGTCCGCTGTGCGAGTTTACTCTATAATCGACAGTAACTGACGGAAGAACCGTGGCGAAGAATACTTTGCCGCGGTTTTTTTTTGCCTTCGCCGTCTGGAAGAAAAAAATAAGAATATATGTTCGTAAAAAGTATTGTAATCGGGAACGAAACAAGGTATCATGAAACTATCAATCGAAAAGGGTGTGAATGCGTTGTCAGATCGTCGCGCAGCGCTCGAGATGGCTTTGCGTCAAATCGAGAAACAGTTTGGTAAAGGTTCTATTATGAAGCTTGGCGAATCCGCGAACATGACTGTTGAAACAGTTTCTAGTGGTTCCCTGGCATTAGATATTGCCCTTGGAATCGGCGGATTCCCAAGAGGCCGCATTATTGAAATCTACGGACCGGAATCTTCCGGTAAGACGACGGTTGCCCTGCACGCGATTGCCGAAGTGCAGCGTTCCGGTGGACAAGCCGCATTTATCGACGCGGAGCATGCGCTCGACCCGTTGTACGCGAGCAAGCTTGGTGTTAACATCGACGAGCTGCTGCTTTCTCAGCCGGATACAGGTGAGCAAGCCCTCGAGATCGCGGAAGCGCTCGTTCGCAGCGGCGCAGTCGACATTATCGTTGTTGACTCTGTCGCCGCACTCGTGCCGAAGGCCGAGATCGAAGGAGAGATGGGCGATTCGCACGTAGGTCTGCAAGCCCGTCTGATGTCCCAGGCACTCCGCAAGCTGTCCGGCGCGATCAGCAAATCGAAGACGATTGCGATCTTCATCAACCAGCTTCGCGAGAAAGTCGGCGTTATGTTCGGCAATCCTGAGACGACGCCAGGCGGACGCGCACTCAAGTTCTACTCCAGCGTACGTCTTGACGTTCGTCGCGTAGAGACGATCAAACAAGGCAACGACATGGTCGGTAACCGTACCCGCATTAAGGTTGTCAAGAACAAAGTGGCACCTCCGTTCAAACAAGCGGAAGTCGACATCATGTATGGTGAAGGCATCTCCAAAGAAGGCAGTATCATCGACATCGGCGTCGAAATGGACATCGTTCAGAAGAGCGGTGCTTGGTTCTCCTTTAACGGTGAGCGTCTGGGCCAAGGCCGTGAGAACGCGAAGCAATTTTTGAAGGATCATAAAGACATCTCGAGCGTCATCGAGAAGCAAATTCGGGAAGCGAGCAATCTGGCGGCAGCAGCAGCGCTCGACGCCGGCGGCTTCAGCACGGATGACGAGGATGAGGACGAGCTGGAGCTCGAACTGTAAGCGTCCGAAGCGCCAGCTTATCATAAGACCGGATATGGAGCAGAACAGGGCCCGCATAGCGCCTTGTTCTGCTTTTGGCATATTAAGGAGGCAAGTGTGCAGTGAACGAACAGGAGCACGTGGAAAGCACGGAGACGGTCCGGATTACATCCGTCGAGCAGATTCGTAAGGAGAAGTACCGGTATAACGTATTCGTGAACGGAAACCAGGATGAACCGTTCATCAGCGTTCACGAGGATATCATGATCAAGTTCCGTCTGTTCAAGGGGCGGGAGATTCATCCGGATGAGCTGAAACAGATCGCCGAAGAAGATACGAAGCACCGTGCGTATGCGCTGGGCATTCAATATTTGGGCTACCGGCCGAGAACACATAAGGAGATGGCCCAGTATTTGGCACGCAAAGGGATCGACGAGCAGGCGGCAGAGCAAGCGATCGCCAGACTTACGCAAGAGCGACTAGTGGATGACGCCGACTATGCGAGCCGTTTTGCCGCTTCTCGGCTGCGCGGCCAGGCGAAAGGAAGGCTGCTGCTGCGTCAGGAGCTGCGCATGCGAGGGATCACGAAGGAGACGGCCAAGGAAGCGACGGACGAGCTCGACGAGGATGAAGAGACAGCCGTGGCCGTACGGGCCGCAATCAAGAAATGGCCTTACATTAAAGGGGAGCCGCGAGAGCGGAGGCATAAGCTAATGGGTTATTTGCTTCGCAGAGGATTTCCAGGCAGCGTCGTGAAGGAAGCGGTGCGGCAGGCGATTCAGCAGGACGAAGTTGAGGATGAACCTGACATGCTTGACAATTGATTTTATCAACAGATAAAATGAATGTTGTATTCCTTTATCATGAATCAATTTTCCTTCCAAAAGTTGATTCGAAAGCGATCATTTTCGTCACCAAACATGATTGTTGAAGCGGGATGAAAACCGGCTAGTACCGTAACACAAACGAAAACCAAATAACTTACCCGGGCGTTTGCCTTGGTGGTGCAATGAGGAGGTGAGAAAGATATGGCAACCTGGATCTGGCTTCTGATCATTCTCCTTGTTGGCTTGATTTTCTTTGGACTAGGCTATTATATTCGGAAGTTACTCGCCGAGGCCAAGATTTCAAGCGCTGAGCATGCCGCCGGTCAAATCGTTGACAACGCGCGCAAAGATGCGGAAGCGCTGAAGAAAGAAACGGTCCTCGAAGCGAAAGACGAAGTCCATAAGCTCCGTACCGAGGCCGAAAGAGACATTCGCGAACGTCGTAACGAGGTACAGCGTCAAGAGCGACGGCTCGTACAGAAAGAAGAGTCGCTGGATAAGAAAATAGAAGCACTGGAACGCAAAGAAGAACTAGTCGCCAACAAAGAGAAGCGGATCGAAGAGACACAAGAGACAATCGATTCACTCTACAAGCAGCAAGTAAGCGAATTGGAGCGCATCTCGAACCTGACGATGGAAGAAGCCAAGACGATCATTCTCCAGAGCGTGGAGCAGGAAGTGCGTCACGAGACGGCTCAAATGATCAAGGAAATCGAATCGCAGGCGAAAGAAGAAGCGGACAAAAAAGCGCGCGATATTATCTCGCTGGCTATTCAACGCTGTGCGGCTGACCATGTGGCGGAGACGACCGTATCGGTCGTAGCACTGCCGAACGAAGAAATGAAAGGCCGCATTATTGGCCGCGAAGGCCGTAATATTCGCGCATTGGAAACGTTGACCGGTATCGATCTCATCATTGACGATACACCGGAAGCGGTCATCTTGTCCGGTTTTGATCCGATTCGTCGCGAGATTGCCCGTACATCGTTGGAGAAACTCGTCGCGGACGGCCGGATCCACCCGGCTCGCATCGAAGAGATGGTGGAGAAATCCCGTCGCGAAGTGGACGAGCGTATTCGCGAATATGGCGAGCAAGCTACATTTGAAGTCGGCGTTCACGGCTTGCATCCGGATCTGATCAAGATCCTCGGCCGACTGCGCTATCGGACAAGCTACGGTCAGAACGTGCTCAAGCATTCCATGGAGGTCGCTTATCTGACCGGACTTATGGCGGCTGAGCTTGGCGAAGACATAACGCTCGCGAAGCGTGCAGGTCTGCTGCACGATATCGGCAAAGCGCTTGACCATGAAGTGGAAGGCTCTCACGTCGAGATTGGCGTCGAGCTTGCGAAGAAATACAAAGAACATCCAGTCGTCATTAACAGTATCGCATCCCACCACGGCGATTGCGAAGCGACTTCGGTCATCGCGATGCTCGTTGGCGCGGCGGACGCCTTGTCGGCAGCCCGTCCGGGTGCGAGAAGAGAGACGTTGGAGACGTATATCAAGCGGCTGGAGAAGCTGGAAGATATTACGGAATCGTTCGACGGCGTAGAGAAATCGTACGCGATCCAAGCTGGACGCGAAGTTCGCGTCATGGTGCAGCCGGACAAAATCGACGACACCGATGCCTTCCGACTGGCGCGCGATATTACGAAGAAGATCGAAAGCGAACTCGATTACCCTGGTCATATCAAGGTAACGGTTATTCGGGAGACGCGCGCGGTCGAATACGCGAAGTAATCGAATAGGCATGAATTTGCTGAAAGTGGCTGCCGATGCAGCCACTTTTCGGATTTTTTGGGGAAGATTGAAAGAGCAGACGAGGGCGAGGTACGAAGCATGAACGTGTTATTTATCGGGGACATCGTGGGCAGTGTGGGCCGGGCAGCCGTGAAGAAGGTGCTCCCTGCACTGAAATCCAAGTATAACCCGCATATCATTATCGCCAACGGCGAGAACGCGGCTGCAGGCCGAGGCATTACGGCGGCGATCGTGAAGGAGCTGCTGGATGCGGGCGTGCATGGCATTACGATGGGCAACCATACGTGGGATAACAAAGACATATTCGAATGGATCGACGAGCAGCCACGGCTGGTACGCCCGGCGAATTTCCCGTCAGGCGCACCCGGACAAGGCGCTGCCGTTATTAAAGCAAACGGCAAAGAGCTCGCCATCGTTAACTTACAGGGTCGAACGTTCCTTCCGGCGATCGATTGCCCGTTCGCGAAGGTAGATGAGCTGATCGAAGAGCTGCGGCCGAGAACCAAGTGTATACTAGTCGATTTTCATGCGGAGGCGACATCCGAGAAGATCGCGATGGGATGGCATTTGGACGGCCGCGCCTCGTTGGTCGTCGGCACGCATACCCATGTCCAGACGAACGATGACCGCATTTTACCTGAAGGCACAGCGTATCTGACTGACGTGGGCATGTGCGGACCGATGAACGGCGTGCTGGGTATGGAGCGGACGGCGGTGCTGCATAAGTTCAAGACGCAGCTGCCGGTACGGTTCGTGGTGGATGAAGGTGATTGGCATTTTCACGCGGTGCTCGTCGATATGGACGAGGCGACGGGCAGGGCGAAGCGGATTCAGAAAATCCGGCTGACCGAGACCGACCTAATGATGATGTAAGCGCGGGCTATAGCAACTCGGCAATGAATATATGAAAATTCTCGCAATTCGGAAGACTTTGCGAACTCCCGGGAAGAAAGAAGGAATTTTATTGCTTCTCTCGAATACTATCTAAATAGTGGTATTCATCCATCTTTCCCGAGGAGGTACTTTTTCATGGAAGTTTTAAAAGTTTCAGCAAAGTCCAATCCAAATTCCGTAGCAGGAGCGCTGGCGGGCGTTCTTCGTGAACGCGGCGCGGCTGAATTGCAGGCAATCGGGGCTGGTGCGTTGAATCAAGCCATTAAGGCAGTTGCCATCGCTCGCGGATTCGTGGCGCCAAGCGGCGTCGATTTAATTTGCATCCCAGCTTTTACCGACATTGTCATAGATGGAGAAGACCGCACCGCCATTAAGCTCATCGTCGAGCCGAGATAGCGGTGCTGCCTATATAAGGAGTGTTCCGATGGAACCTGTTTACCCCGTAGACAGGTTTTTTGCTTTGCATGTAGGGCTGCGGGGAGATGAATAGCGAAGGAGCTGGAGAAGATGGCGGATATGGGAAGAAGCATAGATTTCCACTGCGATGTATTGTGGAAACTGTTGGATGACGAAACGCTTTCGTTCGAACATGATACTTCGGGAAAATTGGACGTCACGCTGCCTAGGCTGCGCGAAGCCGGCGCGGGGCTGCAAACGTTCGCGATTTTCATATCCAGCACGATGCCCAAAACGATGGAGCCGATCTTGAAGAGCATCGATCTATTCTACGCTAAAGTAGTGGCGGCGCCCAATATGATGCTCATCCAGACGAAGCAGGATTTGGAGAAAGCGGAGCAGTCCGGACGCATCGGAGCGCTGTTATCGCTCGAAGGCGCCGACGGCCTGCAAGGCGATATGGCGATGCTGCGAATGCTGTACAGGCTGGGCGTTCGAGCATGCGGACTGACGTGGAACAACGCAAACTGGGGCGCGGATGGCGCGACGGAATCCAGGGGTGGCGGCTTGACGAGGAAAGGGATGGAGTTCGTTCGGGAATGCAATCGGTTGGGCATCCTACTGGATGTGTCGCATTTGAGCGAGAAATCGTTCTGGGACATGGCCGATGCGACAGCCGAGCCGCTGATTGCTTCGCATTCGAATGCAAAGGCGTTGTGTGACCATCCACGCAATTTGACGGACGAGCAAATCCGCGCCCTTATTGCGATGGATGGAAGGATCGGGATTACATACGTGCCTCAGTTTATCGTCCAAGACGGGAAGGCTACGGTGGACGATTGCGTGCGGCACATTGAACATATGTGCGAATTGGGGGGAGAGTCGCATATTATGCTAGGATCGGATTTCGACGGCATCGATACGCACGTAACCGGTCTGGCGCACCCTGGCGAGCTGTACAGATTCAGGGAAGCGCTTCATAAATTGTATAGGGACGATACAGTCGCCGGTTTCCTCAAGGATAACGCATTCCGCTTGTTGCAGCGGCATCTCCCGGAGGCGAACTAAGCGTCAAGAATTATCACGTTCCGATATGAATTCGATTGAAAACTGTTATATATAAAATTGCATAATCCCTTGCTTTTTAACAGATGCAGTCATAGAATTTAGATATTGTTTTGTTTACAAATGCACCAAACATGATGGCCTACATTCCTAATATGTATGTTCAAATAAGAGGAGATGTTTTAATTGATCAGTCAACTGTCTTGGAAGATCGGGGGACAACAAGGGGAAGGCGTAGAGAGTACGGACCGTATTTTCTCGACCGCGCTTAACCGGCTCGGTTATTATCTGTACGGCTATCGTCATTTTTCGTCCCGCATCAAAGGCGGTCATACGAATAACAAAATCCGAATCAGCACGCAGCCGATCCGCGCGATTTCCGACGACCTGGATATCCTGGTCGCTTTCGACCAAGAGAGCATCGATCTTAATGCGCATGAACTTCGTCCGGGCGGGGTTGTCGTCGCGGACGCGAAATTCAATCCCGTTCTTCCAGAGTCGGTGAACGCTCAGCTGTTCGCGGTACCCATTACGAAGATCGCCGAAGAACTCGGCACTTCGCTCATGAAGAACATGGTTGCATCGGGCGCATCGTGGGCGCTGCTCGGACTGCCGCTCGAGGTGTTCAACAAGGCGGTGGAAGAGGAGTTCGGACGCAAAGGCGCTGCGATCGTCGAGAAGAACGTCGAAGCGGTCAAACGCGGCGCGGAATTCGTCTTGGAGCAGGCTGGCGGACCGCTCGATGCCTTCAAGCTTGACGAAGCGGACGGCAAACAGAAGCTGTTCATGATCGGCAACGAAGCAATCGGTCTCGGTTCGATCGCGGCTGGCTGCCGTCTCATGTCCGCGTATCCGATAACGCCGGCATCCGAAATTATGGAATATCTCATTAAGAAGCTGCCGAAGTTCGGCGGCACCGTTGTCCAGACGGAAGACGAGATCGCGGCGGTTACCATGGCGATTGGCGCGAACTACGCGGGCGTGCGCACGATGACGGCATCGGCGGGTCCTGGTTTGTCTCTCATGATGGAGGCGATTGGCTTGGCCGGCATGACGGAGACGCCTCTGGTCATCGTGAATACGCAGCGCGGGGGTCCGTCCACCGGTCTACCGACGAAGCAGGAGCAGTCCGACTTGAACGCGATGGTGTACGGCACGCACGGCGAGATTCCGAAGATCGTCATCGCGCCTGCCTCGATTGAAGACTGCTTCTACGATATGATCGAAGCGTTCAACCTTTCCGAGCAGTACCAAGTGCCGGTCATCGTCATGACCGACCTTCAGCTGTCCTTGGGCAAACAGTCCTGCGAAGAGCTGAGCCTGGACACAATCGCGATCAACCGCGGGAAGCTGGTTCGCGAGAGCGAATTGCCTGAACTCGAGCAGAATCAGCTGTTCAAGCGCTATGAGTTGACGGCCGATGGCGTATCGCCACGCGTCATTCCGGGCGACAAATATGCTATTCACCACGTAACAGGCGTTGAGCACGACGAGACGGGACGTCCATCGGAGAACGCAGGTAACCGTCAGCGCATGATGGATAAGCGTCTGACGAAGCTTGATGGTCTCGTCATTCGCGACGCGGTCCGCGCGGATTCGCCGAATTCGGCAGCCGATCTGCTTATCATAGGCATGGGCTCCACGGGCGGTACGATCGATGAAGCTCGACTCCGTCTTGCGGAAGAAGGAATTACAACCAACCATATCACGATCCGTCAAGTCCATCCGTTCCCGGCCGACATCGTCAAAGCCGAGCTGGACAAAGCGAAGAAGGTCGTTATTCTAGAGAACAACGCGACGGCGCAGCTGGCGGCGCAAGTGAAGCTGTATGCGGGCGGAGCGGACAAAATCGAAAGCGTGCTGAAGTACGACGGCAATCCGTTCCTGCCTTCCGAAGTGTACAAAGCTTGCAAGGAGTTGAACTAGATGGCTACATTTAAAGAGTTTCGCAACAACGTCAAGCCGAACTGGTGTCCAGGGTGCGGCGACTTCTCCGTGCAAGCGGCGATTCAACGGGCGGCGGCGAACGTCGGTCTTGAGCCGGAACAGCTTGCCGTTATTTCGGGTATTGGCTGCTCGGGGAGGATCTCCGGCTATATTAACGCATACGGCTTGCACGGCATTCACGGCCGCGCGCTTCCGATCGCGCAGGGCGTCAAGCTTGCGAACCGCGAGTTGACCGTCATTGCATCGGGCGGCGACGGCGACGGCTTCGCGATCGGCATGGGCCACACTGTCCATGCGATCCGCCGCAACCTTGACATTACGTATATCGTCATGGATAATCAAATTTACGGATTAACCAAGGGCCAGACGTCTCCTCGGAGCGCCGAAGGCTTCAAGACGAAGTCTACGCCGGAGGGCTCGATCGAGACGACGCTATCGCCGCTCGAGATCGCGATGTCCGCTGGCGCAACATTCGTCGCGCAGTCGTTCTCGAGCGACTTGAAGCAGCTGACGGCGCTGATCGAAGCGGGCTTGAACCACAAAGGTTTCTCGCTGATCAACGTGTTCAGCCCTTGCGTGACATTCAACAAAGTAAATACGTACGACTGGTTCAAAGAGAACATCGTCAACCTGGATCAGTTCCCGGACTACGATCCAACGAACCGGATGGCCGCGATGAACAAGATTATGGAAACGAACGGCATGCTTACAGGATTGATCTATCAGAACACGGAACGTCAATCGTATGAGAATCTCGTCGCCGGCTTCCAGGAGCAAGGCTTGGCTAATCAAGACATCCAACTGTCGCAGGATCAGTTTGAGAAACTGCTTGCTGAGTTTAAATAAGACTCGCCAGGGGCATACGGGCCGATTGGGCCGTATGCCTTTTGATGTAAATACAAGGGTTTATAGGTTTCACGCATATCAACCATCTTGTATTTCTCCGGAATGTAACGCGCCGCGCCGCAACAGACGGCGGCAGCCGTTTCACCTTAGTTTGGACACAGTTAAAGTACGGACAATGGATTGGAAAGGAAGATGAATGGAATGAAACTCGTACCTGTAGGCGTATCCGCCAGACACATTCACCTCTCGCAGGAGCACGTGGAGGTGCTCTTCGGCGAAGGCGCGCAATTAACGGAGATGAAGCCGCTGTCCCAACCAGGCCAATACGCGGCGAATGAGCAAGTGGCCGTCATCGGACCGAAGGGCACGTTCCCGAAGGTTCGCATTCTCGGACCGGCTCGCAAAGCGACGCAGCTGGAAGTATCGCGCACCGATGCGTTCGCGCTGGGCATTAACCCGCCCGTGCGCGAATCCGGCAATATCGAAGGCACGCCCGGCATCACGATCAAAGGACCGGCCGGAGAAGTGACGATCGCAGAAGGCGTTATCGTGGCAGCACGCCACATTCATTTCCACACGGACGATGCGGAGCGCTTCGGCATTGCGGACAAGCAGCGCCTGACAGTTCGCCTGCAAGGCGAACGCGGTCTCGTGCTGGAGAACGTTATTGCGCGCGTATCCCCAGAGTTTGCGCTCGATCTGCATATCGATACGGATGAAGCGAACGCGGCTGGCGCCAAGACGGGCGACATGGCCGAGATTATCGGTTAACGGATAACTATAGAATTAGGGAGCTCCCTCTTTTGCCGACCGGCAGAGTAGGGAGCTTTGTCTTTTTTTAGTCCAAGGTGGCATTGCATAACCGATCATCAACGAGTTTTTACGGCGATCGTTCATATTTTCGGTTGGATATGTAAATGCGATAATGCTATAATATCGTATTGGATTGCGTTGCAATCCTTTCCAATCGGACAGAGACGAACTTGCGGGCAGTTGCGCCGCGTGCCAAAGGAAGTGAAGCTCAGATGAAGCAGGAGAACAACGGCTCTCCGGACTTGAAATCCGTCAAGAGCGAGAAGGATTACGCGAAATACTTCGATTTTACGGGCGCCAAAGTGGTAAAGGAAGAAGACGGCCATACGACTTACCGCGTTAGCGGCAGGGAGATAACGATCAATTCCGCGCCAAGCCTGAAAGACGAGAAGAGACGCGGCAAAGAAGAGATTCAGGTTCATTACGACTATACGATCCCGGACGAGATGCGAACGATCGGGGCCAATAAATATTATTTGATCTATACGTACGGCTGTCAGATGAACGAGCATGACACGGAGGTCATGAAAGGCTTGTTCGAGCAAATGGGCTATACGGCCACCGAAGACCGCAAACAAGCGGATGTCATCCTGCTGAACACGTGCGCGATTCGAGAGAATGCCGAAGATAAGGTGTTCGGCGAGCTTGGCCATCTGAAGCACCTGAAGCGGGAGAACCCGGATTTGATTCTCGGCGTATGCGGCTGCATGTCGCAGGAAGAATCGGTCGTGGCGCGCATCCTGCAGAAGCATGCGTTCGTGGATATCATTTTCGGCACGCATAACATTCATCGTCTGCCACATCTGATTCAGACCGCCTTGTTCAGCAAAGAACTTGTCGTCGAGGTGTGGTCGAAGGAAGGCGACATTATCGAGAACATGCCGAAGAAACGCGAGGGCATGCGGGCATGGGTGAATATTATGTACGGCTGCGACAAGTTCTGTACATACTGCATCGTGCCATACACACGCGGCAAGGAGCGAAGCCGCCGTCCGGAAGACGTGATTGCCGAGGTGCGCGATTTGGCGCGTCAGGGGTTCAAAGAGATTACGCTGCTGGGCCAGAACGTGAACGCGTACGGCAAAGATTTTGAGGATATCAATTACCGCTTCGGCGATTTGATGGACGATATCCGCAAAATCAACATTCCGCGCATTCGGTTCACGACGAGCCACCCGCGCGATTTTGACGATCATCTGATCGACGTGCTGGCCAAGCGCGGGAACCTGGTAGAGCACATTCACCTGCCGGTGCAATCCGGCAGCACGGAAATCCTCAAGCGGATGAGCCGGAAGTATTCGCGCGAGACGTATCTGGAGCTGGTGCGCAAAATCAAACTGGCGATTCCGGACGTCGTCCTGACCTCCGACATTATCGTCGGGTTCCCGGGCGAGACGGACGCGCAGTTCGAAGATACGCTGTCGCTCGTGCGGGAGGTCGGCTTCGACATGGCGTATACGTTCATCTATTCGCCGCGCGAAGGCACGCCAGCCGCGGGAATGGAAGACAACGTACCGGAGCAGGTGAAGAAGGAACGGCTGTACCGATTGAACGACCTGCTGTCGGAGCTTAGCCGAGAGAGCTACGAGAAGCTAAGAGGGCAGATCGTGGAAGTACTCGTCGAAGGCGAGAGCAAGAACAATGCCAGCGTACTGGCCGGACGCACGCGGACGAACAAGCTCGTCCATTTCGAAGGACCGAAAGAGTGGATCGGCGAATTCGTTCAGGTCGAAGTGACCGACGCGCAGACATGGTATATTAAAGCTAAGCCCGTGAGCGGACCAATAAGGGAAGACGCGGTTTCATAATTGAGGAGAGTGACAACAATGGCGAACGAACAAGCGACTGCAGCCTCCCTGCCAGGCTGTGGACATGACCATATTCAAGGACACGAACATGCAACGAGCAACGTGCCAAGCTTCCGCACCGAGGATATCATCGTGCGCGCGGATATCATGGCCAAGACGAAAGAGCTGGCCGAGATGCTCTACACGGCGGAAGAAGTGCAGCAATTCCGCCGCGCCGAGCAGCAGATTAACGGCAACGAGCGCATTCAAGGCTTGATCGCGCAGATCAAGAAGAAGCAGAAGGAACTCGTCGCGTTCCAGAACACGTTCAAGAATGCCGAGATGGTCGCCAAGATCGAGAAGGAAATCGACGAGCTCCAGGACGAGCTGGACGGCATCCCGATCATCGGAGAATTCCAGCAAAGCCAATCGGATATCAACTACCTGCTGCAGACGGTCGTCTCGATCATCCGCGATACGGTGGCGACGAAGATCAACATGGAAGACGTCGAGCAAGAGGCGCCGGAGAATTGCGACTAGACTAGTGCATCGTGTTTCATTCGAGCGACCTTTATACGAGCGGTAGGCCGGTTGGGGGTCATCCATTGGCCGACCGATGAGAAGTACAATTAAGCTGTTCCGGCATCATCGTAAGATGAAGCCGGGGCGGCTTTTTTTTGGTTGCTGCTTGCGATCGGCAAAAAGTGGGGATATCGCCTTCGAATAAACGAGGTGGCCGTATCCGATCCTAACGAAGGCTTATAGCAGCCAAGAAGCGAAAAGCAAGGAGTGGAATGGCGATGAGCGACAACGGGTCTCAGAAGAAAGAGCCGGCGTCGAACGGTCCGGAGCTTCAAGGACGTTCGGCGGCGAAGAAAAAATCGAAGTAAGGCATGACAAGAGAAGAGCGGCTTCCCGGAGCGTCAGGTGACGAATCGGAGAAGCCGCTCTTTTTGCGCGAGTGGTCAGCGACCGCATCTGGCTAGCCGGAGAGTGTGCGATTGGCGGAGGCGGCTGGCGCCGTCCTCCACCATAAGGTAAGCCCAACCGACAGCAGCGCGATCGCGCCACCCAACCAGAACCCGCTCGCCAGGCCATACTGCTCGTTCATGAAGCCCGCGACGAACGGGCCGGCGAACATGCCTGCGCTGTATACGGCTTGATAGAAGCCCATGGCCGTCGCTCGTTTGGCTGTCTCGAACGGCGTAAGGACCAGCGCCAGAAATAGCGGGAGATGCAGCCCTTGCGCGATACCGTTGAACGCTTGGGTGACGGCTAACATCCCGAGCGACTCCGAGAGCGGAATCGCGAGCGTGAAGACGGCGCTCAGCGCGAATCCGGCGGCAATGACGTTCCAGATGCCGAACTTGGGCGCCAGGTAGCGCCCCGTTACGAACGTCGTGAGCGCATGCGGAACCATGAACGCGACGACGATCCAGGTCAACTCGCTCTTCGTGGCGCCGAGGGCCGTCGCGTGCAGCGGCGTAAAGCCGAACATCGTGATGAACAGAACGCTATGGGCGAGAATCGAGAGAACGGATACGTGCACGAGCAAGCGCGTGCGCACGACGCTGCGCAGCATATGAAGCGAGATCGGTTCCCGTTCCACGCCTTCTTTCGGTTCCTTGACGAAGCAAGCCAGCGCCAAGCCGACGATGCCAAAGCCGATGCCTGCGGCGAATGCCGCGTTCCAGCCGCGCGCGCCGGCCAATTGGCCGCTGAGGATCATCCCGATGAGCTGGCCGGCGGCAGTCATGAAGCTGATGTTGCTCATCGCCTTCGTGGATTCCGACGAACTAAAGTAGGCTGCATAGAGAACCGTGAAGGCGGCCCAGACAGATGCGCACACGCCGGAGATGATCCGGCCGGCCAGCGGCCATACCCAGGAGCCCGGCACCATGAACAGCAGGCAGCTGAGCGCGCCGGATATCATGCCCAGCAGCAGGAACGGCTTGCGCTTGTGAAGCTTGTCGGAGTATAGCCCAAGCGGGAAACGGATCAACAGCTGCGTGAAGCCATAACTGCCAAGCACGACGCCAATGATGGCCCCCGAATAGCCGCGGTCACTCAGGAATGGCGGAAGAATCGGTACGTAGACGTAGAGCGTAGACCAATACAGCAGCGTAACGGCGATGAAGACAAGATGGTCCATGCGGCTGGCGGCAATCGCAGGACGGTCGTCCAGCCGTGATAATGGGGCTTGCACGTGTCGCACCTCTCCTTCCCATGTAAGGGCGATAATCCCCCTAACTGTATCGGATGGCGGCAATCGTGACAATCCTTTTTTGAACGTGAACGGTTGGAATGGCGGTATGCGCAACAAGGATTGGGGCAAACTACCAAGGAGTTCTATCGGAGGAGGGATGCGCATGAACGCGTATCGTTGGGCGATACTGGCCGTAACCGGGCTATGGTTAGTCCTGGGGATTGTGCAGCCGGAGACAGCCGGCGCGGAGCCGCCTTATGCCAAGTGGGGCAGGATGGCGGTGAAGGAGACGTTCAAGCGCTATCACGCCGACATCGTGGATTACAAGCATGTGGGGCGCCAGATCGGTTCGGACGGCGTCGTATCGGAGACGTTCAAACTGACGTTGAACAAAGATCGCCGCCAATTCGAGGTGACCGTTCAAATCTGGTTCGACCGTCAAACGGAGCAAGTCATCCGGCTTCAATTCACGGAGGATGGCAAGTCGGTTGGCGGCATGCGGCCGCCGATTTACCGAATCGTATGAAACGGCAGCCGTTCGCCCACGTATCGTATGCTATTATGGCCTGGGAGGGATAGGAAATGTTATTTTCGACAACGGCAACAATTGAAGGGCGTCCGGTGCAAGACTATCTCGGCGTCGTAACCGGGGAAGCGATCATGGGGGCGAACATCGTCCGGGACTTGTTCGCCTCGATTACCGACATCGTAGGCGGCCGCTCCGGCGCTTATGAGACGAAGCTGAAGGAAGCAAGAGATCTTGCGTTCAACGAAATGGGCAGCCATGCGTCACGGCTCGGCGCGAACGCGGTCGTCGGGATCGACATCGATTACGAAGTCATTCGCGACGGCATGCTGATGGTTGCGGTTAGCGGCACGGCCGTACGTTTGTAGGCGCAAGACCAGGGCAGCAGGAACACTCGCTATTGAGGCGGGTGTTTTTTTATGCGGCGCGGCGATTGCGGACAAGCTTCTCTTCGTATCTGTTCAGTCGCTCGCATGCGGGGCCAAGCTGCACGGCTTTTCGACTGGACACGCGGCAGGACCGGGTTTACAATGCATATGAAGAGGACGTTAGCCGCAGTCGGCGCGCGCTAGATTGGCGAATCGAAGGAGGCCTTCCGAATGGATATATTCCGGCTTATCGCGGAGGAACGGATAAGGGAAGCCATGAAGAATGGAGATTTCGAGCATTTCGATGGCAAAGGCAAGCCGCTGATGCTGGAGGATCTGTCGCATGTTCCCGAAGAGCTGCGGATGAGCTACAAGATCTTGCGCAATTCCGGCTACTTGCCGCCCGAGATGCAGCTGACCAAGGAGATCGTATCGCTGCAGGAGCTGCTTGCGCTGTGCACAAGCGAAGAAGAGCGCGAACCGGTGCGCAGTCAGCTGAATGAGAAACGGCTGCGTTACCGCATGATGGCGGAAGCGAAAGGGCTATACGACAATGCCGCTTTCGCGCAATACGAGCATTTGATCAAGGGCAAATTAGAAGGAGATGACCGGCAGTGAATCAGGAAATTACGGCGGCGGAGCTGCGTGAACGTCTGGAAGCGGGCGAGAAGCTGAATTTGATCGACGTGCGCGAGGTGGACGAATGGCAGGATGGCCATATCGCCGAAGCGAAGCTCATTCCGCTCTCCGAGTTTACGGAACGGCTGGATGAGATCGAGAAGAACGATCAGCCGATCTACGTCATATGCCGCAGCGGCGGTCGCAGCGGCAAAGTGTGCAGCTATTTGGCGCCGCAAGGCTATAACGTGGTCAACATCCAAGGCGGCATGCTGGCTTGGAGCGGCGACGTCGTCACTGGCGAATAGGTCGATCATAAGGAGAAGGACGCGTGTACGGATTACCGTGCATGCGTCCTTTTTGGTTTACGCCGCAATTCTAATGCAACAAGTCCTCTATCAATCGGTCATGTCCGAACGCGCTGCGCCATATAGTAAGTAACTAGGATGGATCCGGGAAGGAGGAAAGGTAGATGAAGGAGCAACACCCGCACGCGGTGCTCGACATTGCCATTCACGGGATGAGCTGCACGGCTTGCGCCGCCAGAATCGAGAAGGGACTCGGCAAGCTTGCCGGCGTGGATGCCGTGTCCGTTCACTATGCGGGCAAATCCGGGAGCATACGCTATGCGAGCGGCGTAATCGAACCGCAGCGGATAATCGAGCGCGTCAGCGAGCTGGGGTTCCGGGCAGCGCCTTACGGCACGGATGACGATGGGGCGGAACGGGATAAGCTGCTGCTGCGGCTGCTGCTCTCCGTCGTGCTCTCCTTGCCGCTTCTGGTCGCGATGCTCCATCATTATGAATGGCTGTCGGCCGTGCCGATCCCCGCCTTCGTGCAGGAGCCGCTGCTGCAGTTCGTGCTGGCGGCGGTCGTGCAGTTCGGCATTGGAATGCCATTCTACTTCAATGCCTATTACGCGCTGCGCGAGCGGACGGCCAATATGGACGTTCTGGTTGCGGTCGGGACAACGGCGGCCTTCGGATACAGCTACTACGCCATGCTTGCGGGCTGGCCGCTCTATTTCGAGACGTCGGCGGTCGTCATCACCGCGGTGCTGCTCGGCAAGTGGCTCGAAGCGGCGATTTCTGACCGGGCGCTGCAGGCCGCGATTCATCTTGGCCGGCTCCAGCTGACGGAGACATGGGTGCTGCGCGGCGGCTCGAGAGTGAAAATACCCGTACAGGAGCTGCGCGTCTCCGAGACGATGCTGCCCGAGCAAGGGCAGCCGCTCGCGGCCGACGGCATCGTTGTGCGCGGGCAAGCTTCGGTCGACGAATCCTTCCTGACGGGCGAGAGTATGCCAGCTGCCAAAGGCGAGGGGGATGCCGTCTTCGCCGGCACGATCGTCGTCGGCGGCGAGATTGCGGTCCGCGCGCAAGCGGTGGGCGACGGCACCATGTTAAGCCGGATCGCCGCTCTGACCAGGCAGGCGCAATCGTCCAAATCGTCGATCGGCCGCCGGGTCGATGCGCTCTCCGCCATCTTCGTGCCCGCGATGCTGCTGCTCGCGACCGCGACGCTGCTCATCTGGCTCCTCTTCCTGGATCCGGGCAATCTCGGCAATGCCTCGCTTCACGCGCTGGCGGTGCTGCTTGCGGCATGTCCGTGCGCGCTTGGGCTAGCTGCGCCGATCTCGCTCGTCATCGCGTCGGGACGATTGGCGCGCCGGGGCATCGTCATGAAAGAAGCCGGCGTGCTCGAGCGTTTGGCGGGACTCGATACGGTCGTCCTGGATAAGACGGGCACCTTGACGGAAGGGAGACCGCAGCTTGTCGATATGCAGCTCGCGCCGGGAATGACGAAGCGGGCGCTTCTGCGCGATGCCGCATCCGCGGAGCAAGGCGCGAAGCATCCGTTCGGGCAGGCGCTGCTCGAGCAAGCGGCTGCAGCCGGGGTGGAACTGCCGGCCGAGAGGCAATTCCGCGAGATTGCCGGCAAGGGCGTCGAAGCCGTCGTGGACGGTCGTCGCGTGGAGGTGGGCAGCGCCGTGTTCGCCGAAGAGCGCGGGCTTGTGCCGACCGCTGCGATCGAAGCATTCGCCCGGCGTTCGGAGCAGGCGGGCCGCAGCGTGCTCTATGTCTACGTGGGCGGCCAAGCGGCAGGCGCGCTGGCGTTCGTGGACCCGATCAAGCGCACCTCGCGTGACGCCGTGCAGCGGCTGAGGAAGGCCGGCATCGAGCCGATCCTCGCAACCGGCGACCATCCGGCTCCCGCTTGGGCGGCTGCCCAGGAAGCGGGGATCGAGCGGGTGTACGCCTCGCTGCTGCCGGCCGATAAGCAAATGCTGATCGAGCGGCTGCGGCGTGAGAACCGTCGTGCCGCGATGGCGGGCGACGGCTGGAACGACGCGCCGGCGCTGGCTGCAGCGGACGTCGGTATCGCCATGGGCAACGGGACCGATGCGGCGCTCGCAGCCGGTCATATGGCGCTCATCCGCGCGAGGCTGACCGGCATCGCCGACGCGGTCGCGATTAGCCGGCTAACCCTACGCAATATCCGGCAGAACTTGGGTTTCGCCTTCGTATACAACGCTTGCGTCATTCCTTTCGCCGCATTCGGCGGGCTGGAGCCGTGGATGGCGGGCACCGCGATGGCATTCAGCTCCGTGTCCGTTGTCGGCAACGCTTTGCGGCTGAACCGTCAGCTACGAAAGATCGCGGATTAAGCGCGGCAAAAAGCCATGCAAACCAATGTCGCCAAGGAACGCCCGTGTTTGACGCCAATCGCACATTATCGACATGGGCGAGTGGGCCTTTCGGTGGCCGTTGGCGGCAAAATAAGCCAAAAGGGCCGAAGGTTTTCGGCAAGAAGGCAGCGAATGGTAATAAACATGGTTGCCCAAAACAGCGGAGGATGGACGATGAGAAGTCGTGTCACTTTTTTTAACGGACAGCAAGCCGCCCAATTAAAACAACGAGGGCTATTTAGTCCTCATGCGATTTTGACTAGCAATATTAACGGATTAGTTGACAATTACTTGACGGGCGTATTCTTGGCGAGCGACGATCGGCTGCTCTACGTGAACGGTCGGCTCGCGGAGATGTTTGGCTACACTCGGCAAGAAATGCTGCAGTTAACCGCGCCTGAGCTCGTACACCCGGAAGACATGACGAAATTCCGCGAAGAGACCCGCAGACGGCTGAGCGGCGAGCGGAGTACGATGCAGTGGATTCGGGGACTGCGAAAGGATGGGAGCGTATTCTACTTCGAGACGCAGGCGGACATGATCACCTATCGAGGCAAGCCCGCGCTCATGGGAACGCTCATGGATACGACAAGCATGAAGCAGGCAGATGATTTCTCTACCGAGAATGACGTGCGTTATCAGCGGCTGATCAAATATTTGCCGGAGCCGATCATCGTGCAGGACGGCGAAACCATTATCTATATTAATAATGCGGCGATGAAGCTGCTGGGAGCGGATACGCAGGAACAGCTGCTGTATCAATGCGTAGGCTCGCTCGTGCACCCGGACGACCGTTTAGCCGCCGCGGAGCGTGTCTCGAAGGTCATGCAGTCCGATGATCCGCTCGACTTCGTGGAGAGCAAGTTGATCGGCCTGGACGGGGAGACGATCGACGTCGAAGCGTCCAGCATTCGCATCCACAATTTCTTGGGGCGACGGATCGTCGTGCAGACCGTGTACCGGGACATTCGGGAGCGCAAAAGGGCCGAGGAGGCGCTCGTCAACTCCGAGAAGCTGTCGGTCGCCGGTCAGATGGCCGCAGGCATCGCGCATGAGATCCGCAATCCGCTCGCATCGCTCAAGGGATTCTCGCAGCTGCTGAAGAAGAAGTTCGACAAGCATCACGATTACTTCGATATTATGCTTGCGGAGCTGGACCGGATCAACGAGATCGTCCAGGAATTCATGGCGCTGGCTAAGCCGCAGGCGAATCAGCTGTTCGGCCATTACGACCTCATCCGCATCTTCCATGCGGTCATGACGCTGCTCGAGACGCAGGCGATCATGAACAACGTCGAGCTTTGCCTCAATATGAGCGAAGCGGGGGAGACAAGTATCTATTGCGACGAGAATCAAATCAAGCAGGTGTTCATCAACTTGCTCAAGAACGCAATCGAGGCGATGCCGGCCGGCGGACGGATTGAGATCGAGCTGCGCGCGCTGCGCGACGGCGAGGTGACGATTCTGATCAAAGATCAGGGGGTTGGCATCCCGATCGAGCTGATCGACAAACTCGGCGGACCGTTCTATACGACCAAGAGCAGCGGAACCGGGCTTGGCCTTATGATCTGTAACCGCATCGTTCAAGCACACCATGGCGAGATGTCGTTCGCCAGCGAGAGCGGACTAGGGACGACGGTAACGGTCGTGCTTCCGCTCGCAGGAAGCCGAGCAGCCGAGACGGCGAAGATAACGGCGGGCGCAGGTCAAGGATAACCAAGAGGCGTTGTCATCGGGACCCCGCAGGCTGAATGCCTGCGGGGTTCTTGCCATGGGGCGTGCTCGTTAACCGTCCGCGGCCGAAAAGGGTAGACAAGCCTTTTCTCCGAGTGATATAGTTACAGTCGAACAATTGCATATGTTGGAACAGGTGCCGAAGCGAGGAATGCATAGTGTTGCGTCCGACGCGGAGGTTAAAAGGGAAGACCGGTGCAACGCCGGCACGGACCCGCCACTGTAAGGAAGCGTCTAACGTACGGCTATTGGCCGTTCTGCGGACAACGTGAAGCCTATCGACGTCACTGGCCGCCTAGCGGACCGGGAAGACGGCAGCGCGCAAGCTTTCGAGTCAGGAGACCTGCCTGTTCAATAGCACGCTGCCCACGTGGACTTGGGGAAGTGTTGGAGCTTGGATTAGACGATCGATACGGTGCATGCCGGCTGCCTGAGCCGGATGAACGTCTTTGAACGCGCGAAAGTCTGCAGCAAGCACTTCCGGCACGGTCCTGGGAGTGCTTTTTTTGTTGCAATTGCAATATCGGCAAGAACGAGGAGTGGGGACAGCATGAACAGAACGATCGGCTACAGATTGGCGATGCTGCTAGTAGCGGCAATGCTGCTGGCGGTGCTGGCAGCTTGCGGTGGCAAGAACGAGAATAATGGCGCGGCTGCGAATAATAACACGGCCACAGAAAGCAACGCCACGACAGGTGCGGGCAATGCGGGAGAAACGGCGGACGCGGCCCCGGTATACCCGCTTACAGTAACCGACGCGACAGGCACGCAGATTACGTTCGAGAAGGCGCCCGAGAAAGTCGTGACGCTCGTGCCGAGCGAAACCGAGATCATGTTCGCGATCGGAGCGGGCGATGCGGTGGTTGGCGTGGACGACAATTCGAATTATCCGGCGGAAGTGGCATCGAAGGCGAAGGTCGGCGGTATGGAAGCGAATATCGAGGCGATCGTCGCGCTCAAGCCAGACCTTGTGCTGGCCTCCTCGTCGATGAACGCGCCGGCGGTCGAGAAGCTGCGCGGCCTTAATCTGACGGTGCTGGCGACCGATCCGAAGACGTACGACGAAGTGATTAGCAAGATCGGCCAGATCGGCGCGATCATGAACAAGCCAAGCGAGGCGCTGGAAGTCGCAAACCATATGAAGGATGTGCGCCAGCAAGTACAGGATGCCGTGAAGGACGCGGTCAAGCCGAAGGTATACCTCGAGTTCTCTCCGGGTTGGACGGTGGGTAAAGGCGAGTTCCTGGATGAGATCATCACGCTCGCGGGCGGCACGAATATCGCGGATCAGGCAAGCTGGTACGAGATCGATCCGGAGAAGGTCATCGAGCAGAATCCGGACGTCATCGTCTACGCGTCTATTAATGTGAAAGAAGGCGAGAAGAACCCAATACTCGACGCTATCGAGAAGCGTCCGGGCTGGGGATCGATCGCCGCAATCCAGAACAAAAAGCTGTATGAAGTCGATCAAGATCCGCTTGTTCGCGTAGGTCCGCGCTTGGCGGAAGGCCTGCTCGAAGTCGCGAAGAAGCTGCATCCGGATCTCGTCAAGTAAATGCGGCGCAAATTGTACCTGTATGGAGGAGCAGCGATGCTCCTCCTTGCCGCATCTATCGTCGTTAGTTTGTCGATCGGATCGGCGAGACTGCCGCTATCCGAGGTATGGCGCATCCTGCTGCATTATGTGATGGGCGCAGACGGAGACGGGGGGGCGGACTCTAGCTCGATTGCGATCGTCACCCAAGTCCGCCTGCCCCGCATCGTGCTTGCCGTCCTTGTCGGGGCTTGCTTATCGCTTGCCGGCGCGGGCTTCCAGGGCGTGCTGCGCAACCCGCTTGCCGATCCGTTCACACTGGGCGTCGCGACGGGGTGTTCCGTCGGAGCGGCATTCATTCTTTTATTTGGCTATCATCTCACGGTAGGCATGTGGCTCATTCCGGGCATTGCGTTCGTAACGGGCATCGCCACGCTCGGGGTCGTCGTGGCGCTGGCGCGCGCGAGGGGGGCGATGAACATCGTGACGCTCATTTTGGCAGGCGTGATCGTGCAGGCGTTTCTCGGTGCGGTCGTGACGTTAATGTCGTCGATGTCGCAAGGCGTCGTCAACGAAATCAACGCCTGGCTCATGGGCAGCATCAGCGCGCGCGGATGGGAACATGCGCAGCTCGTGCTGCCGTTCCTTGCCGTCGGCGCGGTTGTGTTGATCCGCTATTCGATGGCATTGAATTTGTTCGTGTTCGGCGAACGGCATGCTTCGCATCTGGGCATCGAGGTCGAACGGACAAAGCTTACCGTCTTGATCGTCTCGACGCTGCTGACGGCTGTGGCCGTCTCCGTTGCGGGTGTCGTCGGTTTCGTCGGGCTCGTCATCCCGCATTTGATCCGTCTGATCGTAGGTCCCGACTACCGGCTTATCGTGCCGCTCTCGGCGCTCGGCGGCGGGATTTATCTGCTATGGGCGGATACGCTCGCGCGCACTGTGGCTAGTCCCAAGGAAATTCCGCTTGGCGTCGTGACGGCGTTCATCGGCGCGCCCTTCTTCGCGTACCTGCTCTATCGACGCAAAATGCAGCAAGGAGGCGCGTTATGATCGAAGGGAAAAGCTTAAGCTTGAGCCTGGACGGCAAGCGTGTCTTGTCGGACGTTTCTTTTCGCTTTCAAGCGGGAGGGATGTACGGTATCATTGGTCCGAATGGGGCTGGCAAGTCGACGCTGCTCAGCCTGATCGCGGGCACGGCGAAGGCGGAGGAAGGGGAACTGCTGCTTGCCGGCAAGCCGGCGGGGCAGTGGACGCGCAAGGAGCTGGCCAGACATGTGGCCGTGCTGCAGCAGGGCGGACTAGCGTCCGTCGGCTTCACGGTCAAGGAAGTGGTTGCGATGGGGCGCTTCCCGTACCAGAATTGGATGGGCGAGGAGCGCAGCGACCCCGCCCCGCTGCTAGCGCGCGTGCTGGCGCTGACGGGGCTTGAAGGTTTGGCCGATCGGCAGATCGACCGGCTAAGCGGCGGAGAACGGCAGCGGGTGGCGCTGGCCAAGGTTATGGTCCAGGAGCCGCGGCTGCTGCTGCTCGATGAGCCGACGACCTATTTGGATATTGGCTATCAAATGCAGCTGCTCGATACGGTCAAGCAGTGGCAGCGCGAGCAGGGGATTACCGTCGTTGCGGTGCTGCACGATCTGAATTTGGCCGCTCAATATTGCGAGGAGCTGTACGTCCTATGTAACGGGAGGATCGAGGCATCGGGTCCGCCCGAGGCCGTCGTGAACGCGGAGCTCGTCGAGCGGGTATACGGCGCGCGTTCGGTCGTCGTTCGGCATCCGGTTAGCGGCGTTCCGCAGCTGCTGCTGCACTCGAAGGCCGGCGAATAGACTCGTCAAGGGAAGAGGAGAGGTTGGTTAATCATGAGCGATACGCAGCAATTGTTGGATAGAACGGTAGACGCGATCAGACCGCTGGACGCGGAGTCCATCCGCGCGGCGCAAGCGCGATTGGATTCGCTGACGAAGCCGCCAGGCAGCCTCGGCAAGCTGGAGGATATCGTCAAACAAATCGCGGGCATTACGGGCGAGCTCGGCGCAGATCTCTCGAAGCGGGCCGTCGTGGTGATGGCTGGCGATCATGGCGTCTGCGCGGAGGGGGTCAGCGCGTTCCCGTCCGAGGTGACGCCTCAGATGGTGCTGAATTTCCTTGCTGGCGGCGCGGCCGTCAACGTGCTCGCCCGGCAAGCCGGAGCGGACGTTGTCTGCGTCGATGTTGGAGTCGCGGCCGCGATCGAACATCCGTCGCTCGTCCAGCGCAAGGTGCGCCCAGGCACGGATAATATTGCACAAGGTCCTGCGATGTCGCGCGAAGAGGCGCTGGCGGCTATCGCGGTCGGTATCGAGACGGCAAGCGAGCTGGCAGAGCAAGGGTATGCGATGCTCGCGACCGGCGAGATGGGCATCGGCAACACGACGCCAAGCGCAGCCTTATGCGCGGCGCTCGCTTCCATGACGGCCGAAGATGCAGTCGGTCTTGGCACGGGCATCGACGCCTCGCGCCGACTTCATAAAGTCGGCGTCGTCGAGCGCGCGCTGACCGTCAACGCACCGGACGCGAGCGACCCGCTCGGTACGCTCGCCAAGGTGGGCGGTCTTGAAATTGCGGCTTTGACGGGCGTCATTCTGGGTGCGGCCGCTAGCCGCCTGCCGGTCTTGATCGACGGGTTCATCTCCTCGGCGGCCGCGCTGGTCGCTTCGCGCATCGCGCCAGCATCCGCGGCCTACATGATCGGTTCCCATCTGTCGCAGGAACAGGGCCACGGTCAATTGCTGGCTGCGATCGGTCTTTCGCCGATGATCCACTTGGACATGCGACTTGGCGAAGGTACCGGGGCGGTGCTCGGGTTCCACTTCGTCGACGCGGCGCAGCGAATCGTGCGGGAGATGGCGACATTCGAGAGCGCGGGCGTGTCGAGAGGCTAGCCGCAGCTGGGAGGAGACGGGAGATGGCTATTTTCATTACCGGCGGAGCGCGCAGCGGGAAGAGCGATTTCGCGGAACGGTACGCGATGCGTCTGGCCGCAAGCGGGGTCTACATCGCCACTTCCCAAATCTGGGATGAGGAGATGCGGCAGCGGATCGGCTTGCATCAAGCTTCCCGCGCGGATTCCGGCTACTCGTGGCGGACGATCGAGGAGCCTTACGGGCTAGCCGAGACGCTGCGCGCGCTCGAGGCGCAATTCGCGGCGAGCGCCGCGCAGCGGCCGGCCGTCGTCGTGGATTGCCTCACGCTCTGGCTGAGTAACCAGCTGCTTCGGCTGGAGCCTGTTGAAGAAGCCGACGAGTCGGAAGGAGCGAGCGGCAGTATGGCCGTGAGCGACCGCATGGCGCCCGTTGAAGCGCAAGCGGGGGCAGATCGCGAGCCTCGAGGGGAAGAGTCCGCGGCAGCGGATTTGCCGATACGAGCGGAAGGCTTCGCGTCTGAATCGGATCATTTCGCGGCACGGCAGACGTATGTGGAAAATTTAGACGCGCTGGTCGATCAGCTAGCAGAGGCGGTCGCCGCTTATCGGGGGCCGCTGCTTCTCGTGACGAACGAAGTCGGCAGCGGCATCGTGCCCGCTTATGCGCTCGGCAGACGCTTCCGTGACGCGGCGGGGAGAATGAACCGCAAGCTCGCGAGCGTCTGCGAGGAGGCGTATATGGTCGTGGCCGGGTTCCCGCTCGATCTGAAGAAGCTGGCGTTTCGGCTGGAGGACGCGTGATGTTCTATACGCTGCAAGAGACGCTGCTTATTACGGCTGCGGCGATCGTCATCGACTGGGCGATCGGCGATCCGAGATGGCCGACGCATCCGGTCATCCTGATCGGCAGGCTGATCGGCAGGCTCGAACGTTGGCTCCGGCCGGAGAGCGCC
The DNA here is from genome assembly GCF_042431225.1 of Paenibacillus aurantiacus. Lineage (NCBI taxonomy): Bacteria > Bacillati > Bacillota > Bacilli > Caryophanales > Paenibacillaceae > Paenibacillus > Paenibacillus aurantiacus. Next base: position 232,995 of record NZ_JBHMDO010000044.1, read on the forward strand.
GTGCTGTCGCCCGGCAAGCTTCGGCTTCGGGGCGTCGCGCTGGCGCTTATTACCGTGCTCACGGCCTATGCCGTGCTTGCTCTGGTCGTCTTCGCGGCGGATTGGATTCATCCGTATGTAGGCTACGCGGTGTCCGCTTGGTTCGTGTCCACGACAATCGCGGTCAAAGGATTGAAGGACGCGGCCATGCTGGTCTACCGGCCGCTCGCGGCGGGCGATCTCGACCAGGCGCGCCGCTATGCAGGATATATTGTCAGCCGGGATACGTCCGCCATGGACGAGCGCGATACGGCCCGATCAGCGATTGAGACCGTATCGGAGAATACGGTCGACGCCTTCGTCTCTCCGGTTGTGTTCGCGCTGCTAGGCGGCGCGCCGCTGGCGATGTTGTACCGCGCAGTGAACACGTTGGATTCGATGGTCGGCTACAAGAACGACCGATATTTGTATTTCGGCTGGTCGTCGGCGCGTCTGGACGATGTGCTGAACTATATTCCGGCGCGGCTGGCCGCCTTGGCGATGACCTTGGCGGCCGCGCTGCTGCCAGGACTGTCGCCGGCAAGGGCGATTCGGGCGGTGTTCATCTTCGCGAAACTGCACCCAAGCCCGAACAGCGGCCTTCCGGAATCTGCGGCTGCCGGCGCGATCGGCATCGAGCTCGGGGGCCGCAACGTCTATTTCGGACGGGTCAGCGAGCGCGCGCGAATGGGTTGGCCGCTGCGGCCGCTGGCGGCGAAGGATATCCTAAGCGCGGTAAGACTGTTGTACGTGACGAGCATCTTGATTTTCATGGGGGTTATCGGGACATGGCTGTTCGTTCGTTCATAGCGGGACTGCAGGCGGCGGGCGCCGCCTTCCAGCTGCTCACCCGCATCCCGGTGCCGGTTCAAATTCCGTTCACGCGCGACGTGCTTGCACGCAGCGTCGCCGCTTATCCGCTAGTGGGAGCGGCAATCGGTCTGCTGACGGCCGCTGCCGGCTGGCTGCTCCAGGGAGCAATTCCTTCTATGCCGGCGGCAGTAATCACGCTGCTCGTATGGGTCGCGCTGACAGGCGCGCTTCATCTCGATGGACTCATGGATACCGCCGACGGCGTGCTTAGCCATAGAAGCCGAGAGCGAATGCTGGAAATTATGAAAGATAGCCGCGTGGGCGCGATGGGCGTCATCGCGGCGGTTATCCTGCTGCTGCTCAAATTCAGCTTGCTCGCCGAGCTGCTCGGAGCGGGAGCGATGACTTCCGTCGCCCCGCATCTGGCTGCCGCTTGCATGTGGAGCCGGCTCTGGATGGCTGCCTCCATGATATTCTGGCCCAACGCGCGCGGCAACGAAGGACTTGGCGGCATGTTCGCCGGCGTGGCAGGCCGTCATATCGCGGGGGCGGTTATCGTACATACCTTCATACTATTCGGTATCTATGCGGCATTCGGATACAGTCTGATAGAGGCGGGAATATGGTTCGCTGCCGGTGCGGCAGTGACGCTGCTTGCGGGCGGCGCGTGCGGATGGTGGCTGAGCCGGAAGCTCGGCGGGTTGACCGGCGACACGTACGGGGCCATGAACGAGCTGCTGGAGGCGGCGCTGCTGCTGGCAGCATGCGCCTGCATGATGTAAAGGATGAAGAGAGGAGCTGACGGCTCATGTTGGAGAAATTCGGCCATGGCGGCGATCTGCTGACGGCCCAGGAGCTGTATGGCATCCCGGCGGAGCGATTCGCCGACTTCAGCGCGAACATGAATCCGTTCGGACCGCCCGCCATCGTCGGCGAGCTGCTGCGCGCGTATGCGGATGCGATCGGCCGCTACCCGGATCCCGCGGTGCGCGGACTAAGACGGAAGCTGGCCATTCATCATGGCATCCGCGAGGACGAGCTGCTCGTCGGCAACGGGGCGGCGGAGCTGATCGATCTCGCCGTACGCGTGCTGAAGCCGGCCGAGGTGGTGCTGGCGCAGCCGTGCTTCGTAGAATACGGCGATGCCGCGCGCAAGAGCGGAATTCCGATCCGGACAATTCAGCTTGCGCCGGCGGAGCGGTTCAAGCTGAGCGCGGCTGATGTGGAGCGCACGGTTCGCGAACTTCGCGAAGCTGGCAGACAGGCGGGGGATGCGATCTGGTTTCTGGGGCATCCGAACAACCCGACCGGGCAGCTGATCGAGCCCGAGACGATCCGGCTGCTGGTGGATAGGGGAGAGCGCGTCTTGTTGGATGAGGCGTTCATGGATTTCGTCTTGAATGCGACGCGGTACAGCTTCCTCGGCGAAGCTGCCCGTACGAAAGGCGGACGTCTAATCGTCATCCGGTCGATGACGAAATTTTACGCCATTCCGGGCATCCGGCTCGGTTATCTGGTCGCAGACTCGGCCACGGTTGCTCTGCTGAAGGAGCAGCAGGTGCCCTGGAGCGTCAACTCGTTAGCACAGTCGATTGGCGAGGCGGTGCTGGATGAGGAAGAATACGCGCGGCGGACGATGGCATGGCTGCAGGAGGAGCGCGCTTGGCTGACCGGACAGCTGGAAGAGCTCGGGTTGATCGTCGCCGAAGGTCACGTGAATTACGTGCTCTTCCGTATTCCGCTTTCCCTCGGCCTAACTGCCGGCGAGCTTCAGCGCAAGCTTGGCGAGCGGGGCGTGCTCATTCGCGATGCGTCGCATTTCGAGGGCTTGGACGAGACATACTGCCGGATCGCGGTGAGATTTCGGGAAGAGCACGATCGGCTGCTCCATAACTTACGGGAAGTGCTGCGCGAGAGACGCGGCAGCACGGATGCCGTCCGTGTTCGCGTCCCGAATGATGCGGCCGGTAAGGAGGGCGAGAGCCGATGAGAAGACCGGCGCGTACGGTCATGATTCAAGGGACCGCCTCCGACGCGGGCAAGAGCGTCATCAACACGGCAATCTGCCGGATTTTGACCGAGGATGGCTATAAGGTTGCGCCGTTCAAGTCGCAGAACATGTCGCTCAACTCATACGTAACATGGGATGGTAAGGAGATTGGCCGCGCCCAAGGCGTTCAAGCGGACGCCTGCGGCATACTGGCGACGACGGACATGAACCCCATTTTGTTGAAGCCGAAGAAGGACATGGTGTCGCAGGTGGTCATCCACGGCAAGCCGATGGGGGATTATGCGGCGCGGACCTACCGCGAGCAGGTATTGCGGGAAGCCGAGCCCATCGTGCGCGGCGCGCTGGATCGGCTGCGCTCGGCATACGACGTCGTCGTGCTGGAAGGTGCGGGCAGTCCGGCCGAAATCAATCTGAAAGACCGGGATATCGTCAACATGCGCGCTGCCGCCTGGGCCGAGGCGCCTGTCGTGCTCGTCGCCGATATTGACCGGGGCGGCATGTTCGCCGCGATCGTCGGCACGATGGAGCTGCTGGAACCGCACGAGCGGGAGCGGGTATGCGGGTTCATCGTCAACAAGTTCCGCGGCGACGTATCACTGTTGCAGCCGGGACTAGACTGGCTCGAGGCACGAACGGGCAAGCCGGTGCTGGGCGTCGTGCCGTTCCTTCCGGATCTTGGCATCGAGGATGAGGATTCGTTGTCGCTGGATGGGAAGCTGGCTGCCGCTAGAGCATCCGGGAGGCTGGAGAGCGCAAGCGGTGACGACGGTCTGGGCGTGGCCGGTCGCGACGAGCGCGTGGACGGAGCTGGCGGGGGGCAGGCCAGAGCGTCTGAGGTGCTGCTCGATATCGCCGTTATCCGGCTGCCGCACATCTCGAACTTTACCGATATCGATCCGTTGCTGCAAGAACCTGATGTACGCGTACGGTTCGTGCGCGACGCGCGGGAATGGGGAGCGCCGCATATCGTCATCATTCCGGGCAGCAAAAACGCGGTTGACGATCTGGCGTATTTGCACGATAGCGGTCTTGCGGGGCTTATTGAAGGACACCGCGCGGGCGGAGGCGACGTCGTCGGTATTTGCGGCGGTTACGAAATGCTCGGGCTGCGTCTGTTCGATCCGCTGCATGCGGAATCGGACCGGGACGTAACGGACGGTCTGGGTTGGTTTCCGTTCGAAGTGACCTTCGCGGCGGAGAAGCGAACCGTGCGGGTACAAGGCACGGCGAGCTTGCCGGGGCTTGCGGAAGCTTATCCCGTGGAAGGGTACGAGATCCATATGGGCTCGGTAAGCTGGCGGGAGCGGGCTGAAACAAACGCGACGATTGTCCGTGCGGCTGCCGAGAAGGAGCAAACATTCGCCAATGCGACCGACGGGGAAGCGATGGCGAGCGGGCGGCATATTGGCTCGCCGGGGCCGGGAGCATCGATTCGTCCGTTCCGCCTGAAGGAGCATGAGGCGGCAGACTATTTCGCGGAAGGCTGCTCGTCGGCGGATGGCAGGGTATGGGGCACCTTCCTGCATGGCGTTCTCCATAACGACGAATTCCGCCGGGCATGGCTGAACCGGGTGCGGGCATCGCGCGGCATGGCGCCGATTGCGGCGATCGTGCCGACGCGCAAGCGCCGCGAGGCAGCATTCGACAGGCTTGCTGCGCACGTCCGCGAGCATGTCCGGGTCGACCTGCTTAAGCAGCTGATGGGTCTGGAAGCGGGAGCGGATTCGCGATGAGCCAGCCTTTTCGCGGAGAGGGCGAGCTTTATTGCGCCAAGCTATGGCCCGGGCTCGACATCCGTTTCGTCGACGGGGATCATTTGCTTGCGCGGTCGGACCGCGTGCTTGAGACGGTTAGCAGCGCCGTGTATGGCGGCGGGCGCGGGAAGGCGGACCATTTCGTGAACCGCAAGGTGCCGCTCAGCTATAACGAAGATGACCCCGTACTGGATCTGGCCGCGATAATCGGCCGCAGCGGCTATCCGGCGCATGCCACGGTCGGACTGTTGACGGCGGCCAAGCTGACGCACGCGTCGGTAATCGAGGCATCGGGAGACCGGTTCAACGCATTATGCATCAGCACGGCGGGGATCGGCAACGCGGCTCGGGCGGGCGTGGAGCGGCCGGTGTTCTCGGCGTATGCAGCAGGGACGATTAATACGCTCGTCTTCATTGACGGGCAGTTATCCGAAGCGGCCATGGTGGGCGCGCTCATGACGGCGACGGAGGCGAAAGCCGCCGCGCTGCAGGATTTGGACGTGAAGGACCCGCTGGACGGGCGCCTCGCGACCGGCACGACGACGGATTCGGTCGTGATCGCGGTTAGCCAGTCCGAGCGGTTCGAAGCTTGCCATGCCTACTGCGGGGCGGCCACCTCGATCGGCAACCTGCTCGGCCGCATGGTGTATGAATCGGTGCATGAGTCGGTCCGAACGCGCAACGAGAAGTAGCGGCTCCTTACAACGGAATCTATACCAAAAACCTCCTGTTTATCTGCTTGCGCGGATGAACAGGAGGTTTTTGGCATGACGGGAGATTGATGACGGAATCGCAAATCAAGGATCGATGACGGTAAACATGCCCGTCATGCCGGGCGCGTGATTTTTGAACCCGAACCGCTCGTAGAACGGCTCTTTCCCTTCGGAAGCGAACAGCCCGACGAATGCGGTGCCGCTCTTAACCCGGCGCGCTTCGATTTGAGCCATTAAACATTCGATGATCAATTTGCCTAAGCCGTGCTTCTGATGGTCGGGCAGTACCGCAACGTCTTGAATATAGAAATACAGCGCGCCGTCGCCGACGATGCGCCCCATGCCGACGACCTCGCCATCATGGACGACGACGACGCCGGAGATGGAATGGTCGAGCGAGTTTGCCGCCGTCTCGGGATCGATGTGTCCCCAGCCGACCGATTCCCAGAGGAAACGATGTTCGGCCGGGGTAGGGAGGCGTTCGATTAACGTGTAGGGAGATGCTGACATAAGAGCCTCCTTGGAATTGCTTAGTTATGGGTTAACGCCGCGAGCTGCTCGTCCGTCACCACGACCGGTTCCTTCGGGATGAGGTCAAGACGGAACGCCCGAATGAGCTCCTTCGTGCTGACGGGCTCCGGTCGATCGAGCAGGCCGCTCATAGCCGCCAGCCAGCCGACGATTCGTTCGGGCGCCACGCCGGCTTGTCGCAAGCCGGCCAACGAGATCGCACCGTGGCGTTTGGCCAGCCGTTTGCCGTCGGTGCCATTCAGCAGCGGCACGTGGGCGAAGCGCGGCGCAGGCAGGCCTAGCGCTTCGTACAGCATGAGCTGACGCGGCGTCGAGTCGAGCAAATCATAGCCGCGCAGCACATCGGTGATGCCCATGGCCGCGTCGTCGGCGACGACGGCCAGCTGATAGCTGATGATGCCGTCGGCCCGTCTCACGACGAAGTCGCCTCCGCTGCCGGGCGGGAAGCGCTGCTCGCCCGCGGTCAGGTCGACGAAGCTCATCGCCTCATCCGGCACGCGAAACCGCAGCGATGGCATCTTCGTCTCGGCTCGACGCGCCTGTTCTTCGCGGGTCAGGCTGCGGCATGTGCCCGGGTAAGCGGGGCCTTCGCTGCCCAGGCCGTGCGGGGCGCTGGCGATGGCCATCAGTTCCGCACGGCTGCAGTAGCATGGATAGAGCCGGCCGTCCTGCTCGAGTCGGTGCAAGGCTTCCTCATACATGGGGATTCGCTCGCTCTGCACATAAGGGGCGAACGGCCCGCCCACGTTGGGGCCTTCATCCCAGTCGAGTCCGAGCCAGCGCAGATCGGCAAGCGCCTGCTCGGCCAACTCGGGCTTGCAGCGAGGCGTGTCGATGTCTTCCATCCGCAGCACGAATTGGCCGTCCTCGCTGCGGACATGCAGCCAGGCAAGCAGCGCCGTCCGCGCGTTGCCGATATGCATGAGGCCGGACGGAGTCGGGGCGAATCTGCCTCGCATCCTCGTCATCGTATTCCTCCGTTCTTGCCACCTGTAATTCGGTGCCTATTACTAGGGTTGTGATTGCTGGCGGGGCGGGGCGCATGGCGCCCGATGCGTCTTTTGATCAAGCCTAATGATAGCATGTGGGGTTGGGGGTCGCAACGAATGGTCTCTTGTGGTACCGTTCCCCCGTCTCTATCTTTTGCGAGGGTAGACACCTATAATAGAAGGGGTTGCCTGAACCATCAGGCTGTCTTGAATTTATCGTTGCAAGGAGCCGTACGCGATGAAAGAATTACCGATCGATAGCGTTCTGCCCGAATTGGCGGACGTTCTGAATATAGGCCGTAATGCGGTACTGGTCGCGTCGCCGGGCGCGGGCAAGACGACCCGGGTGCCGCTGGCGCTGCTGGAGGCGCCATGGTTGGGCGGCCAACGTATCCTCATGTTGGAGCCGCGCCGGATCGCCGCCCGTTCGGCGGCGCGATTCATGGCCGCGTCCCTCGGCGAGAAGCCGGGAGAGACGGTAGGCTATCGGGTTCGTATGGACACGAAAGCGGGGCCGAGGACGCGCATCGAAGTGGTGACCGAAGGAGTGCTGACCCGGATGCTGCAGCAGGATCAAGCGCTTGAAGGCGTCGGAATCGTCATCTTCGACGAGTTCCACGAACGGCATCTTCAAGGTGATCTCGGGCTTGCCTTAAGCTTGCAATCGCAAGGTCTGCTGCGCGACGATCTGCGTCTGCTCGTCATGTCGGCGACGCTCGAAGCGGAACCGGTCGCGTCGCTGCTCGGCGACGCGCCGGTCATCGTCAGTGAAGGCCGGGCGTATCCGGTCGATACCCGGTACATCGGCGTACGCCAGCAGGAGCGGATCGAAGCAGCCTGCGCCCGTGCGGTGACGGAAGCGATCCGCCAGGACGAAGGCGACGTGCTCGTCTTCCTCCCCGGCGCCGGCGAAATCCGGCGGGTTCATTCGCTGCTGTCCGCCGCGGGGCTGCCTTCGCATGTCCGCATTATGCCGCTGTATGGCAGCTTGCCCGCCGAGGCGCAGGACAAGGCGGTCGCCGCAGCCGAACCCGGCGAGCGCAAAATCGTCCTCTCGACGTCGATCGCGGAGTCGAGCGTCACGGTCAAGGGCGTCCGGATCGTCGTGGACGCCGGTCTGAGCCGAGTGCCGCGCTTCTCCGCGCGCACGGGTATGAGCCGGCTCGAGACCGTGCCGGTATCCGTCGCGTCGGCGGACCAGCGCCGGGGTCGTGCTGGCAGGGAAGGCAGCGGCGTCTGTTACCGGCTGTGGACGGAGGAACAGCACCGGATGCTCAAGCCGCAGAGCACGCCCGAGATCCAGGAAGCGGATATGGCGCCGCTTGCGCTCGAGCTCGCCGCATGGGGAGTGGCCGATCCCGCCGAGCTGCAGTGGCTGGACGCGCCGCCCGCGGCGGCTTACGGACAAGCGGTCTCGCTGCTGGTCGAGCTCGGCGCGCTTGAACCGGCTCAGCCGGACAAGCCGACGGCCCATGGCCGCAGCATGGCGGAGCTCGGCATGCATCCGCGTCTCGCGCACATGATTCTGAAGGCTGAGCCGCTCGGACTAGGCGCGGCTGCGTGCGAATTGGCTGCGCTGCTCAGCGACCGCGACCCGCTGCGCAGCCGCAGCATTGACGTTCGGCTGCGGCTCGAAGCGCTCCGCGGCAAGCGCATCGCCGCGGAAGCGGACGAGGCGGCGCTTCGCCGCCTTCAGGCGGAGGCGGCTGCTTGGCGAAGAGAGCTCGGGATCCGCGATGGCGGAGCGGAGCGAGATATCGAGTTGACCGGCGTCTTGCTTGCACTGGCATATCCGGATCGGATCGGCAAGCGGCGCGGCGACGGCCGATTCCTGCTGAGCGGAGGCCGCGGCGGCGCCATCTCGGAGCTGCAGCCGATGTCGGCCTCGCCGTATCTAGTGGCGGCAGAGATGACGGATGGCGGAACGGACGGCGAAATTCGGCTCGCCGCGCCTATCTCGGCCGAGCAGCTCGACGAATATTGCGCGCCTCTAATCCGGGAAGAGACGGAAGTGGCGTGGGACAAGTCAGCGCAAGCCGTAAGGGCAAGACGGCGCGTTCGGCTGGGCGCGCTGACGCTGCAGGAAGGCCCGGCACAGAACCCGGACCCCGCGCGCGTCATGCAAGCGCTGTTCGAGGGCTTGCGCCAGCAAGGACTCGAGCTGCTGCCGTGGACGAAGCCGGCGCGTCAGCTGCAGGCGCGCGTCGAGCTCATGCGCCGACACAATCCGGAGTGGCCGGATGTGTCGGACGAAGGGCTGTCCGCCACGTTGGAGCACTGGTTGGCCCCATATGCATCGGGCATGCGCAGTCGCAACGATCTAGGGCGGCTCAATATGACGGCGATCGTCGAAGGGCTGCTTAGCTGGTCCGAGCGGCAGAGTCTTGACCGCGAGGTGCCGACGCATTTGACCGTGCCCAGCGGCTCACGCATTCCGGTCGATTACAGCGACCCGGAGGCGCCATCGCTCCCGGTTCGGCTGCAGGAGCTGTTCGGCTTGGCGGAGACGCCGCGCATCGCGGGCGGCAAGCTGCCGATCACGCTGCACCTGCTGTCGCCAGCTCAGCGTCCGGTACAGGTAACGCGCGATTTGGCGAGTTTTTGGCGGGAAGCGTATTTTGAGGTGAAAAAGGATTTGAAGGGACGGTATCCGAAGCATTACTGGCCGGATAATCCGCTGGAAGCGATGCCGACGAACCGGGCGAAGCCCCGTTCGTAGCATTTGCACGGCAGCATCCAGCCATAGGGAGGAGAGAACGCGCTCGATGATCGCGATTATCATTTATTTGATTCTGATTAACATTGCAGCCTTCATGCTGATGGGCAGCGACAAAGCGCTGGCGCGGCAGGGGAAGCGCCGGGTATCCGAGCGTCGCCTGATGACGTACGCGGCGGTCGGCGGCTCGGTCGGAGCGTACCTCGGCATGCGGGCGTATCGCCACAAGACGAAACATGCGAAATTTTTCATCGGCCTGCCAGTCCTGGTCATCGTGCACGTCGTGGTGTTGGTGGCGTTGTTCCGGTGGTTGTTGTTTAGTTGAAAGAGGAAGCCAAATGTGTCGGAGTCCCATGTTTGGCACCAATTGACTCCTCCTTCGCCATTATGCTATATTTACCTTTCGCCGGGCGCGCCACGCGCCTTGCATCTATACGACAAATCACAGGCCGCATGAATTCCATGCGGCTTCTGGTTTCAATACACCATCAGCATCCGGAGGAGGAAGCTGATTATGGGGGGTAACTGACATGAATGCTCAAAGTGCCTTTCAACACGAATCGAAGCGTCTAGCGGATGTGCTGGGGCATATCGGACATCAACTGGGCGCGATCGGGCCGCGTTACACGGGAAGCGATTTCACCGAGCAGATGATCGACCTGCAGAACGAGCAGCGCAGAGAGCGGCTAGAGGTGTCGAAGCGGGAGCCGTATTTTGGTCGGCTGGATTTTCAGGAAGACGAACAAGGTGAAGTCAAGCCGCTCTACATTGGCAAGGCGGGCGTCGCGCATGAGAAGACGAACGACTTGCTCGTCGTTGACTGGCGTGCGCCGGTGGCCAGCTTATTCTACGCCTTTAGCGGCGGGGAAGCGCCGGTGACGTACGAATCGCCGGACGGCACGATCGAAGGGACCGTCCATCTCAAGCGCAACCTGATGGTGCGCGACAGCGCGTTGGAGCGGCTGGTCGACAGCTACGTGCGCGGCCAGGAAGACGAGGCGGTGACCGACGAGTTCCTGCTCTACCGGCTCGGCGAGAGCAAGGACAACAAGCTTCGCGACATCGTCTCCACGATTCAGCACGAACAGGACCGCATTATCCGGACCGAGAAGAACAAAGCCGTCTTCATCCAAGGGGTGGCCGGTTCGGGGAAGACAACGGTCGCGCTGCACCGGCTTGCCTTCTTGCTTTATCAGTACGCGGGGCGCATCCGCGCAGAGCGGATGGTCATTTTCGCGCCGAACCGGATGTTCCTTGATTACATTTCCGGCGTGCTGCCGGAGCTTGGGGTCGGCGATATTTTGCAGACGACGTACACCGAGTGGGCGCTCGAAACGCTGCACAACGCGGTGCGGATGGACGATAGCGCCGACGCGCTCGCCTATTGGTTCGAGCATCCCCGTACCCGCGAGCAAATGGAGCGCTCGTCCGGCCGGCTGAAGGGCAGCATCCGCTTCAAGGAAGCGATCGACGCCAAGCTTACGGACATCGAAGCGAGGCTGCTGCCCGAAGAACCATTCGAGCCGATCGATCGACTCGTGCTGAGCACGGCGAAGATGCGCGAATGGCTCGCGACCGACGAGTCGGGCGAGCCGCTCATGCGCCGCCGCGAGCGGCTCGTCAGCCGGCTTAAGCGGTGGTTCGAATCCGAGTGGAAGGCGCGCCGGTTCACCGACAAGAAGGTGAAGGCGAAAGCGACAACCAAGCTGAACGCGTACGCCAAGAAAATCCCTTCGTACACGGCCGAGGCGTTCTATGCGGCGCTAATGGACGATGAGACGGTGGGCGGCCTGCTCCCGGCTTCCGTGCGGACGGAGACGAAGAAGCGGGTGAAGAAAGGACTTGTCGCTGCAGAGGATCTCGCGCCGCTCGTCTACATTCACTTGCGCCTATTCGGCACGGAGCGCGCGAGCTACGATCACATCGTCATCGACGAAGCGCAGGACTATTCGCCGTTCCAGCTCGAATCGCTGCGCCTGTGCCAGCGCCAGCCGTCGATGACGGTGCTCGGCGATCTGCAGCAGGGCATTCACGGTTATGCGGGCATCCACAGCTGGCGGGAGCTGTCCGACCTGTTCGAAGCGGACGAACGCGGTTACTTCGAGCTTGACCGCAGCTACCGGTCGACGATGGAAATCATCGAATTCGCGAACCACGTCCTGCGCGGCATGGGCGGCGAAGTGAAGCCAGCCGTGCCGGTATTCCGCAGCGGCGAGCCCGTCGATCTGATCGAGGTGGGCGAAGACGAGCGGCTCGCGCGGCTGACGGATACGGTCAAGCAGTGGCGGGAGGGCGGCGCGTACAAAACGATCGCGGTGCTCGGACGAACGGCCGCCGCATGCGAGGCGATCGGCGAGCGACTGGCGCAAGCGGGCCTTGCGGCATCGGTCGTGCGCAGCAAGCAGGAGGCTTACGGCGGCGGGCTGACCGTCGTGCCGGTGTATTTGGCCAAAGGGCTCGAGTTCGATGCGGTCATCGTCGCCGACGCCGACGCGGCCAGCTATGGACAGGATGACGCGAAGCTGCTCTACGTCGGCTGTACGCGCGCGCTGCATAAGCTGACTTTGTTTCACAGCGGGCAGGCGACGAGCCTGATTGCCCCGCAAGCCGATTAGTTCCCGACGTCGGAGGTCCAACGGATCTCCGGCGTTTTTTTTGTTCGTCGGATATCATCACGGTGCGGCGCCCACGCTATGGGAAAGACGCCCCGCGGATAGCAGGCTTGTCGCGATCTGCCTCGTACGGCGTGCTGGTGAGACAATTCGGAGTTGCTAGCGGCGATAAGGCGAGCATGTCTAAGAAGCCGGCAACGCCCCGTCTGAAGTCGGGTTTTCGCGGCAATGCGGCAATTACGTGCATCCTCGTATTCGTCCCGCGCGTACGAGTGTACTAATGATTAAAGGAAGAGAAAAGGAGCGTGCCGATATGTCGGAGCGACACGAACAAGACGCGGTTGCAGCACCCGCGAGCCAGGAAGAATCTCAAGCAAGCGTAATGACGCAAACGGGAAGCGAGAGCGCAGCACGCGAGGCGGCGGTAAGCGACAACGCGAGTACGACGGGGGCACCGGGCGGTGCTGCGAATGAAATACAGCCAGCTGCCAACGGACAGGAAGGAAAACAGGCCAGCGGCGACAACGTTAGCGGAAGCGGGATGACCGAAGTTGACCAAGCCGCCAGCGGATCATCGGTGCAATCGGCCACAGAGGGAACGCCGTTCCCGTCAGCCCATCAGCTAGAGCAGACGTCGGTCCATACGGTGCCGTCTTCACCTCCGCCGGAGACGAAGGAGCAGCTTCGGGCCGCCCTCCAATCGATCGAGACATGGGAGAAGGATCAGAAGGATATTTGGTTCTTCGAGAAGCTGGGCCGGATACCGTTCATGCTGCTCGACAAGTTGACGCCAAAAATGCTGCAGCAGAAGATTGGCCAAGCGCTGGACGAAGTCGGCAGCTACGTGCAGACGGGCGGCCGTTATCTAATCTCCGAACGCGAAATTTTGCGCAAGATGCAAGCCGATTCCATCGCGCAAGTATCCGGGATGCCGCTTGCGAACATGAATACCGTCGCGGCCGGTTTGGCGAGCAGCCGCAAGTCGCTGGCCACGATGCAAGGCGCGACGACCGGATTCGGCGGCGTCTTCACGCTCGCGATCGACGTCCCGGCGCTGCTGGGGCTGTCGCTGAAGGTCATCCAGGAGATCGCGATTTGTTACGGGTATGACCCGAAGCTGAAGGAAGAGCGAATCTTCGCCGTAAAATGCCTACAGTTCGCGTCCTCGGACATTGTCGGCAAGAAGGCGATTCTCGACGAGCTGTCGCTGTACGGCCGGAAGCGATCGCATGACCAGATGGCATCGCAGCTGCAAGGCTGGCGGGAGGTCATCATGGTGTACCGGGACAATTACGGGTGGAAGAAGCTGTTTCAGCTCATCCCGGTCGCGGGTATGATTTTCGGCGCGTTCATCAATCGGGGTACGCTGCAGGATGTGGCCGAAGCGGCCACGATGCTGTATCGTAAGCGCAGAGTGCTGGAGCGGCTGGATCAGCTGGGCTGAACGCGAAGGCGCAGGCGCGGATGTAGGATGAAGGATGAAGGATTAAGGATTAAGGATAAGGATAAAGGATAAAGGCTGAAGAACCTCGGGCACCGTCGTAGGACGATAACCCGAGGTTCTTTGGCTTACATAGAGATAACCGCCTGAGCGGCAAAATCGTTGCGGATCAAATCCGCCGTCATTTGACCGCCGAGCGCGGTCATCGGGATACCCCCGCCCGGATGGGTGGCCCCGCCGACGAAATAGAGCTTGTCGACGATGGCGCTGCGGGCCGGGATCTTAAAGCCTCCGTTCCGCTTCCGGTCAGCGGCGACTCCATACAGCGAACCGCCGGTCGCGCCATAGAGCGCCTGCAGATCGTCAGGGATAAAATCGTATTCGAACTCGATCGCGGCGCGAAGCCCGGATGCGCCCATGCGCTCGAGCTTGTCCAGCACGAGGTCGCGGTAATAGTCCCGGCGATACGACCAGCTCTCGCCTTCGCCGATCGGCGGCACATGGGTGACGACGACCCAGTTTTCTTTGCCCTCCGGCGCCTGGGTCGGATCGGTCTTGCTGGAGATGCCGACATAGACGGTCGGATCCTCCGCGGGCAGCTTCTCGTGGAAGATTCGGCGGTATTCGCGCGCCGGATCTTCGGACATGAAGTAGTTGTGATGCCGCAAATTCGGGTACGAACGACCGACGCCCAGCAGCAAAATATGCGCGGATGCCGATGGGGCGTACCGGGCGAGCTTGCGCACGGCGTCATCCCGCCTTGGATGATCGGCGAGCAGCGTGGCATAGGCCGGTATAGCCTCCCGGTTGCACACGATGGCGTCGGCCAGCATGAACTCGCCTCCGCGCACCCGGACGCCGACCGCCGCGCCGCGGTCGACGACGATCGATTCGACTTCGGCGTTCGTCCGTATCTCTACGCCCAGCTCGTCCAGCAGCGCGAGCATCGCGCGGGCGATATTGTACATGCCGCCCTCGACGTAGTAGAGTCCGAGGCCGAGCTGCATGAACGCCAGCTGCGAGAGCAGCGCGGGCGCGGCCATCGGTGACGAGCCGGTCTGTACCGAGAACAGATCGAATAGCTGGCGAATGCGGGGATCTTGGAAGTAGTGCGCCGTCGTCTGGGCAACGGTCTTCCGCGAATCCAGCGCAATCCGCTCCTTCAGCGAGTGAAGCTGCCGCAGATCGGGCGCACCGCTCAAGCTGTGCTTATAGAAGCTCTTCAAGCTCATGTCGTACAGCTTGCGCGCATGCTCCAAATAGGGCAGCAGCCGCTTGCGGTCCCGCGGCGAGACGGCGCCGATCGCGTCCAGCATCCGGGCCAGGTCGCCGCTTAAATCCAACTCCGTGCCGTCCTCATACAGGACGCGCCATTGCGGCTCCACTCGCGAGAGCGTGACGTAATCGGACAATCGGCGCCCAGCCGAAGCGAACAGTCGCTCTAGCACCCAAGGCATCGTAAGCGAAGAGGGCCCGGTATCGAACGTAAAGCCTTGGCCCGCGCGTATGTTCAGTTTTCCTCCGGCCCGCTCGTTCTTCTCCAGTACGACTACCTCGCGGCCGTCCGCCCGCAGCCGGATGGCCGCGGCCAACCCGCCGATGCCGCCGCCGATGACAATGACTTTTTTGGCAATATCGGACATGCGAATGTTCCTCCTCCAATGTGCGCAGTAGGGA
Source organism: Paenibacillus aurantiacus (assembly GCF_042431225.1). NCBI lineage: Bacteria > Bacillati > Bacillota > Bacilli > Caryophanales > Paenibacillaceae > Paenibacillus > Paenibacillus aurantiacus. The sequence goes on from NZ_JBHMDO010000044.1 coordinate 248,270, forward strand.
TTCGGATTACCCGTGCAGGCAGTCCGATCTATAGCTTCCATTCTTTACCCATCCTGAGGTGGACATACGGTTGGATCGGACGGCAACTCGACATTTTTGCAAACCTTAAGGAAGCTCATGTCGTCTACTAATTGTAAAAACATCCAAGGAGGCGAAATCGTGAACAAGTCGATGCTCGTCGCTTCGGCTGCCGCGGCGCTGATCGCGGCGGCGGTCATCTGCGCGCAAGCCGAGACGGACATGGAAACCGGCGCTATGCTGGAGCCTCGACCGAAGATCAGCAGGCTCGATTATGAACAGACGGCTCCCATCCTTGCGGCGGTGAATGCCGGCAAGCTTCCGGTCTCCGCGCTTGAAGGCGCCCGGCAGCTGTTAACGGATCGTCCGCATTTGTTATCCGAGGAACGCGCCGCCGAAGCGCGGGAAGCCGGTATTAGGCCGGTTCCATAAACGCACGCCGCAATTCGATTCCGCCGTCGCCCTAAAGACCTCCACTTCAAGGCTTTTCGGCAAGATGCGCTTTCATCTCTCTAGAATCTGGTTACAAACAACGTAACGCCAATTCGAAGGAGATGATCGAATGAAAGCCGTCACGTTCCAGGGAGCGAAGGATATTCAAGTCAAAGAGGTCGAAGCGCCATCGATTCACAAGCGGGACGACATTATCGTCCGCATCACGTCGACCGCTATTTGCGGATCGGACCTTCATATCTACCAAGGAGCCGTTCCCGCGCGTAAGGACTACGTCATCGGTCACGAGCCGATGGGAATCGTCGAGGAGGTCGGCCCTGACGTCACGCGCGTGAAGAAGGGCGACCGCGTCGTCATTCCGTTCAACGTCGCCTGCGGCACGTGTCATTACTGCCGCCACGACATGGAGAGCCAGTGCGACAATTCGAATCACAATCCGGAGCTGGATACCGGCGGGTACTTCGGCTTCACGGAGCGTTATGGCGACTATCCAGGCGGACAAGCCCAATATTTGCACGTGCCGTACGGCAACTTCATGCCATTCGTCGTTCCGGCGTCGTGCGAGCTCCCGGACGAGTCGCTGCTCTTCATGTCCGACGTGCTGCCTACCGCTTATTGGACGGTCGAGAACGCGGGCGTCAAGAAGGGCGACACCGTCGTCGTGCTCGGCTGCGGGCCAGTCGGCTTGATGGCGCAGAAGTTCGCGTGGATGAAGGGCGCCGGCCGGGTAATCGCCGTCGACAACCTGCCGTACCGGTTGACCAAAGCGAAGCAGATGAACCAGGTCGAGACGTTCAATTTGGAAGACTACGACGATATCGGAGGGTTCCTGCGCGAGCAGACGAAGGGCGGGGCCGACGTCGTCATCGACGCGGTCGGCATGGACGGCAAGAAGTCCGCCCTCGAGAAGCTCGGCCAGAAGCTGAAGCTGCAGGGCGGCACGCTGAGCGCGGTACATATCGCCATCGAGGCGGTGCGCAAGTTCGGCACGATCCAGCTGACGGGCGTGTACGGCTCGAATTACAACATGTTCCCGCTGGGGCGGCTGTTCGAGCGCAACATCTCGCTGCGGATGGGCCAGGCGCCGGTCATCCACTACATGCCGCTCCTGTTCGACAAGATCGTAAGCGGCGAATTCGATCCGCGCGAAATCATCACGCACATCGCGCCGATCGAGCATGCGAGCACGATGTACCAGATTTTCAACGACCATGAAGACGATTGCATCAAAGTCGTGTTGAAGCCGTAGCTGTCAAGCTGCCGTTCGACGCGCGAATGATCGCAGGCCCCCGCCCGGCTTCCGGGCCAGGGGGCTTGTTGGCGTCCTTCGACCTTGCTCCCTTGAACCAGACATAGTTAGCCGCCATGGCCCAACTGCCGCGTTTTTCGCCGTGTTCCTCCCCGTTCGATTATGCTATGCTAATGGCTTGGACGCCGTAGTTCGTCTAGCGAATCTTACGGGCAGGACTAGCCGTTAGGCAGGAAGTTTTTTTGGAAGCTGAAGGGGGATGCAAGGCATGGGAATCGAAGTCAAACAGGCGGACATGGCGGATTTGGACGAGGTAGCCGGGCTGTTCAACGCATACCGGGTGTTCTACGGACAACAGCCGGATCTTGAAGGAGCGCGAGCTTTTCTGTTCGATCGGATGGCATACCGCCAATCCGTTATTTTTATCGCGAGGGACGAAGCAAGAAAGATGGCGGCGGGGATCGCGCAGCTGTACCCGATCTTCTCCTCGGTGTCCATGGAACGCGTGCTCGTGCTGAACGACCTGTTCGTCGCGGAAGCGCACCGCAAGGGCGGCGTGGGGCAGCGGCTGCTGGATGCGGCCAAGTCGTACGCGGTATCCGCGAAAGCGAAGGGGCTGCAGCTGTCGACGGCCGCGGACAATGAGACTGCTCAACGGTTGTACGAGCGCAACGGCTTCGAGCGGGACGTGGACTTCTATCATTATTTTTTGCGAACGAACGGCCAATAATGGAAGCGGGAGGCGAACATTACATGGAGAAAGTCATGTTTATCGAGCTGGGCATGGGCACGGATCTGCACGGACAGAACATTACGAAAGCGGCGGTGCGCGCCGTCCAGAATGCCATTCACCACAATTCGATGCCCGGTCTGCGCTCGGTGCTGCCAGGCGGCAGTTTGGACAACATGAAGGTGAACGTGAAGCTAGCCGTCCCATGCGACCGGGAGCTGCTCGATCATGCCGCGGTCAAGGCCGTGCTTCCTTACGGCACGGTCACGATCGAGGTTGTCGAGGGCGGCATGCTGACGACGAGCGGCGTCGTGCTGCCGGACAAGGACGACAAGAACGATCTCATTTACGTCGTCGTTGCCTCGGTTGAAGTAGGGTATTAGACAATAGGCTTAACGAGGCGGCATTCCTGCGAAGGGATGCCGTATTTCGCTGCCGATCTTAGAGAGGGACGATTCAGATGCAGCCATTCTCGGCGCTTCTAGGGTTGCCAATTATGGTAATATAATACCAAGAGTGTCGCGACATTGCTTAAGCATCTATCCACGATCGGGATGGAGGGCGGCATCATGAAAGCGCTGTATACTTCAACGTTGTTCGGGCTGCTGGCATTGGGCGTCGCTGGGGGCTGCACGGATGCGCCTCCGAATGCGTCGGGCACGACCGTCCCGGTTACGCCGGTTCCGGCATCCGCCTTGCCAGCCGAATCGTCAAGCTCCAGAATCGAGCAGGTCCGCATATCGAGCCAGGCGCTGAATCGGGATATGACGCTATCCGTCTACCTTCCACCGGGATACGATCCCGACGTGCGCTATCCGGTGCTGTATGCGCTCTATGGCTATGGAGGCACGCATGCGTCGTGGTTCGATTATTTGTCCATGGACGACGTCGCGGACCGGCTTATTCGGGAAGGCCGCCTGCAGCCGCTTCTTATCGCATCGCCCGATTATGGGAACAGCTTCGGCGTCAATTCGAGCGTGGAAGACGGACCTGATCCCGGCTCGGTCAGCATCGGCCGCTACGAGGATTATTTGATTCGGGAGGTCGTTCCGTACGTGGACAGCCATTACAGCACGCAAGGCGACAAGACGGGGCGGTATGTCGGCGGCGCGTCGATGGGCGGTTATGCCGCGCTGTACCTTGGCTTCAGTTACCCCGAACTGTTCGGCAAAGTTGGCGCCCACAGCGCCGCATTGTGGACGTATTCGCCATCGGATCTGTTCACCGACCAGCGCGATTGGTTGTATGCGTCCGATGCGCTGCGCGCCAGGCGAGACCCGTTCAAGCTGGCGTCGCGGGAGAAGCTGGCAGGGATGCGCGTCTATCTGGATGCGGGGGAGGGTGACCCGTTATTTGTGCCGGATCAAGCGCTCTACGAAGCGCTGAAGGCGCAAGGTATCGACGCCGTCTGGTCCCCGGCTCCGGGCGGACACAACGTCAGCTATTGGAGCAGTCAGCTGGAGCGCTACCTGTTGTTCTACGCAGGCAAGGAGTAAAGAGGCTGCAGAGGATCGGTTTGGCTGGCGCGAATCGAAGGGTAATTGAATCGGAATGGGGGATATGAGGATGGAAGATAGGATTGTGCGTCATGACGAGGTGGAGCTATATACGGAGAGCTTCGGCAATCCCGGAGACCCGGCCGTGTTGCTGATTATGGGTGCGCAGGCGTCGCATATCTGGTGGGAAGAAGCGTTCTGCGCCAAGCTGGCGGATGCGGGCCGCTTCGTCATTCGTTACGATAACCGCGACACCGGCCGTTCGTCGGGCTGCGAACCGGGCAATCCTGCTTATACGTTCGAAGACATGGCGGACGACGCCATGCATATTCTGGATGCGTACGGCATCGCGCAGGCGCATATCGTCGGGATCTCCATGGGCGGCTTACTGACCCAAATCCTCGCGCTGCGCCATCCCGGCCGCGTGCTCAGCGTCACGCTGCTGGCCACGTCCAATTTCGCGCCGGATCTGCCGCCGATGGAGGAGAAGGTCTTGGCGTTCTTCGCCCAAGCGGCCGATATCGACTGGGCGAACGACGAGGCGGTCGTGGAGTTCGGCGTTGACAAATGGCGCGTGCTGGCCGGATCGGCCCATCCATTCGACGAAGGTCGCGTGCGCGAGCTGGCAAGAGAAGAAGTGAAGCAAAGCGAGGATATGGCGCGCATCAACAATCACGGCTTGCTGTCGGGCGACGAATCGTATTTGGCCCGCACGGCGGAGATCACGGCACCTGCGCTAGTCATCCACGGCACGGAGGATCCGATCATCCCGCTGCCGCACGGCGAAAGGCTGGCCGACGTGATACCGGGCGCGGCGCTGCTGCGGCTCCCCGGCACGGGACACGAAGTCCATCCGGATGACTGGGAAACGATCCTCGGTGCGATCGTTCGGCATACCGGCCAGGCGTAGGGAGCGGAAGTACGAGCTGCATGAAGGTGAGGTTGCGGGCCTGACCCTCGCGAATAGATCAGGGACGGCCGCTCGGTAACCGGGTGGCCTTCTCGGCCTGACCGGCGTTAGCCGAGTCGGGCCGTCAGAATACGCGCACAGAATCATACGTCGCTGCCGTTTGCGATAAAAAAAGACAGTCCAATGGCTTGAACATTTGGTATGCTACTATCATCAAACGCGCGAACATGCGCGGATCGGGGAGGGAGGCCCATGCGGTCCGATTCGGCCATCCAACCCGCAATCGACTACGTCGAAGCGAATCTGGGCGAACGGCTTACGCTTGCGCGCATTGCCGACGCGGCCGCCATGTCGGTCCCGAATTTATACCGGCTGTTCTATGCGGTGACCGGCCATCCGATCAAGACGTATATCCGGAACAGGCGAATCAGCGAGGCGGCGAGTCTGCTTCGCCATACTGCGCTGCCGGCGATCGAGATCGCGTTCGATTGCGGCTTCGATACCTACCAGACGTTCCTGCGCACCTTCAAGCGCATGACCGGCCTGACGCCCGGGCAGTATCGGGAAGCGGCCTCCATCTACAGCTTTGAGCCCATCGACTTGCCCGAACCGGCTTCGGCGGCGGAGGCGCGCGAGTCGCACGGGCAGCTGTCCGACGTGAGGGTGATCCATCTCCAACCGAGACGGGGAATCGGCTATCTGCATGCGGCCGCCTTCGAAGAAGGAATCGAAGATGCGGCGATGGCGCGATTCCGCGAGCTGCTGGCCTTCGCGGGCGTGGATATCGGCCAGGCCCGACTGTTCGGTTGGAACGTGGATCTGCCGGAGGGGGATGACACGTCCTGCTGCGGGTACCAGCTTGTCGCCGTCTGCGAACAGGCGGTACCAACCGCGTTATGCGGCCTGCAGCCCGTGTCGCTGCCAGAAGGTCTGCATGCCGCAGTCTGGGCGCCGGCGAGCCCTGCGTCCGCGGTGACGGCCGCCTGGAACGGACTGCTCGGCGAATGGTTGCCGCGCAGCGCCTTCGAGCTGCGGAGCGGAATCTTCCTGGAAGAATACCAGCAGTTCGGCGGGCAGATCGCGCGGATGAAGCTGTACCTGCCCGTCGTTCGCGGCCGGGGAGCTGCTTCGCTTGCCATCGCGGACCGGCCGCCGGTCAGCGGCATCTCGTTCCGGGCTCAAGGCGAGCGATGCGAATCGCAGGCGGATGAAGCAGCCGTCCGATGGTTGGCCGAGCGGATGCCGCGGCTGACGCGGCGTCCTCGGCTGTACGTCAACCGCGGCTCTTCGCAAGGCGGTGAGCCGTATTGCCTGCTCGTCCTGGCGTTCGACGGCGGCATTGAGCCGGGAGCGGGCGCAGTCCAGACTGTGCTTGAGGGCGGATTGTTCGCCTGTCTGCGAACCAACGTATACGGACCGATGGACGGGGTGATCGAGACCGTGCATCGGTTTCTTGCCGGATCGTCCGAATACAAACTGGATGCGAGCAGGATCGGATACGTTTATTTCGAAACGGATTCGGAAGCTGGGCTTGCGACACGGGCAACGGGTGAGCAGAGGCCGCTCTCGGCGACCGCGGTATGCTGTGTGCCGATCCTGCGGCGCCAGACATAAGGAGGGAAGGGCATGAGTATGCCTTCAGAGAAGGAAGGTTTGCCGGGGAGCTATCGTCCGCGGCTGCTGCCTCGGGCATTGACGATGATTCAAGGAGGAAGAGTTATGGCAGATAACGGAGTAGAACAGGGCGCTGCGAGCGCCAGCCCAGTCCGAAATAAGGTCGGCGGCATTTTCATTCCCGTCCGGGATATCGAACGCGCCCGCAGCTGGTATTGCCAGGTGCTGGGCTTGAACGAGGCCGATTGTCCGGTGCATTTCGGCCATCTGTGCCCGTTGCCGATGGAGGGGACGGGGATCGTACTTGACACGATGCCGCGCTGGGGCGGAAGCGACCCGGGCGGCGCCCCGCCGATCGCGACCCCGGCGTTCATGCTGCTCACGGGCGATTTGGAAGGCTCGCTGCAATTCCTGCGGGAGATCGGGGCCGATCTGGTGACCGGCATCGAGCATGACCACTGGTTCGTCGTGAAGGACCCGGACGGGAACCTGCTGATGGTGTGCCGGGAGTAGACAAAACTAACCAAAAACGAACCCCGCGAAGGCTTCGAAGGACTATTCCCGCGCCGCGGCGAATAGGTACGGAGTCAGGCTCGAATTTTTTGCGGAGGTGGATTGTGACATGAAAGCGCTTTTCATCGGAGGAACGGGAATTATTAGTTCGGCCATCACGCGGCAGCTGGCGGAGCAAGGGTGCGAGCTGTACCTGCTGAACCGGGGCAACCGCGGCGACCGTCTGCCGGAGAATGTCAGGCTGCTGCAGGCTGATATTAACGACGAGGCCCGCGTGGCGGAGCTCATCGAGCATATGGCGTTCGACGTCGTCGCGGATTTTATCGCCTTCCACCCGGCTCAGCTGGAGCGGGATTTCCGGCTGTTCCACGGCAAGACGAAGCAGTTTATATTCATCAGCTCCGCTTCCGCCTACCAGAAGCCGCTGTCGGACTATCGCATTACGGAGAGCACGCCGCTGGCCAATCCGTACTGGGAATATTCCCGGAACAAAATCGCGTGCGAAGAATATTTGATCCAGCAGTACCGCGAGCACCGTTTTCCGATCACGATCGTCAGACCGAGCCATACCTATGACGAACGCTCCATTCCGCTCGGCGTGCACGGAAGCCGGGGATCGTGGCAGGTGGCTAAGCGGATGCTGGAGAACAAGCCGGTCATTATTCACGGGGACGGCACTTCGCTCTGGACGATGACGCATAATAGCGATTTTGCCAAAGGCTTCATTGGCTTGATGGGCAACTTGCACGCGATCGGCGAAGCCGTGCAGATTACGTCGGACGAGTCGCTTACGTGGAACCAGATTTACGAGGCGATTGCGGACGCGCTGGGCGTCCAGCTGAGGGCTGTTCATGTTCCGTCGGCGTTCCTGGCCGCCTGCAGCAAGGAAGACTACACCGGCGGACTCATCGGCGACAAAGCGAATTCCGTCGTGTTCGACAACAGCAAGCTGAAGCGTCTCGTGCCGGGCTTCGCCGCGACCAAGCGGTTCGACCAAGGCATCAAGGAGACGGTGCAATATATCCTCGCCCATCCGGAGTATCAGGTGGAGGACCCCGAGTTCGACAGCTGGTGCGACAAAGTGATCGACGTGCTGGACGGGGCGGTCGCTGCGATCAAGGGGTGATCGGCCAGCCAGGCGTTAGCGCGGCATCGATTCCGCTATTGACGGTTCGTCGCAGTACAGCTGTAATCGGCGATTTGGAAGAAGAATCGTGCTATGGAACCACCCTGCGAAGGGTGGTTTTTTTGGTGTGCGCCCGATGCCCAACGAGGCCTTCGTTTTGGTTTCATCGCGCCAATGACGAGTTTCTCGTTTATCGTACGGCGATGAGCGGTTAACGGTTGATCCCAATTGTTACTTCCCGCGGAGGGTACCAGGCCAAAATGGTACTACCCGGCGGCCAGCCCGCCCTGGATAATGGAAGTATCAGAACAGTACCGCCCGGCTGCTATATGGTCGTATCCGTTAGCGCCGGTGCCGGGGGGGACGGGAGGGATTTGCGTTGAACTTTCTGCTTAAGCACGGTTGGTTGGTGATTTTGCTGGTCTTGGCGGCGATGTTGGGCTGGATCGCCTTTACGATTTACCGGTTTCTGCATGCCGATTTCGCGCCGTGATCGGCAGCGATTCACGATAACGAGAACAGTCGAATAGTAGATCGGGAGGTGCCTTAAGCACGATGGAACGCACCGTGCACGCATGCCCGGCTGCAATTGATTACAACCGATCTTTCCCTTGTCGTTGAAGCGCTTCTTGACTTATGCTGCTTCTTGACCCGCATGGCCGCGCCAACTGCGGCACAGAACGCGGGGGGAGGAGTGTTCGCCTATGACGATAGCTATATCCGATATGCGCTTGGAGACGAAGCGCCTCCTCATTCGTCCTTATGACGAGCGCGACTTCATGGAATCGTTCCATCTGATGCAAGATCCGGCGTTGTTTGCCTATTTGCATATGAATGTCATGACGATCGAGGAATACCGGGGCTTGTTTGATTGGCTGACTGATAGCTACCAGACGCCGATCGACGCGCCGTTCAAATATTCGTTCGCCGTTCGCAGATGGTCGGACGACGCCTTGCTGGGCTGGTGCGGCGTGGGCGAGCTGGATTTCAGCGCGCCGGACAAGGAGCTGTATTATTTGATCGGCCGGGAGCATTGGGGGAGCGGTTACGCAACCGAAGCGGCCAGCGCCCTGGCGGCATACGCGTTCGAAGTCATCGGTCTTGGACGTCTTCATGCCAAGGCGGATCCGCGTAATAGCGCATCGCGGAAGGTGCTGGAGAAGGTGGGTTTTCGATTCGGACGTGTGCTTGAAGGACTGAGCGGCGACGACGCAGACTGCAACGGGGAATGGATGTATGCGATGACGCGCGACCAGCTGCGAGGCGGCGAGCTCGCGGACGCGCGCGAGTAAGCAAACAAAAGACCATCCGAAGGAACGATGCCTCGACCAGGGCGCGATCCTTCAGGATGGTCTTTGTTGTTGTCTTTGCGTTAGCCTGCCGTAGAGTTGGAATGCCCGGCTGCCTTGCCGGGCTGCGCTCGGCACAGTCGCTCCGAGTACGCATGCCCCCACGCGGAGACGGCGATGAGCACGATTACGCTCAGCAGCGCGAGCATGATCGCATTGAGGACACTAGCCAGTGGGAAGAGCAGCGCCAGCGCGACTAGTCCGGCCAAATAAGGAAGCGGCATGGTGCCGACCACGATCCGCATGAACAGCAGATTGCCGAGCAGGAACAGCCATGGTCCGCCGACCACGACCGCAGCCGTCCTCAGCTCCAGGTGACCGGTCGGATGGGCGAGCATCAGCTCGTCGGCGACGGCGGAGATGATGATACCGGCGACGAGCAGCAGGTGCGTGTACGTATACGCCGAGCGCGCGACCCGTCCGGGATCGGCGGAGTGGGCGATGAAGTGGTGGCCTGTCTTGGCCGTCGTGTCGAAATAAATCCACCACATCGCCACCGTACCGATGAACGCGATCGCGAATGCAGCCAAGGTGACGGGCGACCAGTCCAGCTTCGAGAAGGTCGCGCCGGTCACCAGCACCGACTCGCCGAGCGCGATGATGATGAACAAGCCGCATCGCTCGGCCATATGCGAGCCTTCCACGTCCCATACGGCGGTCGGCGTCTTGCCGAGCTTGGGCGTCCAGAAGCCGAGCGATGGCGCCGCGTATTCGATCGCAAGCGCGACCGCCCACAAGCCAAGCCGCCACTCGTCGTGCGCGAGGCCGCCGGCGATCCAGAAGATTCCGGAGAGGGTGAGCCAGCTCAGGATGCGGATGAAGTTGATCCGCAGCTGCTGCGAGCCGTTGCGCAGCATCCATACCGTGAAGGCGGAACGTCCGATCTGGAAGAGCGTGTAGGACAAGGCGAAATACAGACCGGTCGTCTCGAAGGCCTCGGGAATCGACGTGGACATGACAAGTCCGAGCAGCATGAGACCGATTAAGAGAAGCCGTACCGGCATCGTCTCCGGATTAAGCCAGTTGATGACCCACGCGGTGAAGATCCATACCCACCAGACGGCCATCGTCAGCAGAACGAGGCGCAGGGCGCCTTCCAGCGTGAAATGCTCTAGGAAGGAATGCGACAGCTGCGTGACGGCGAAGACGAAGATGAGATCGAAGAACAGCTCGATAAAGGACACTTTCCCGGAGTCTGCATGCCCCCGGGTTCGGAATAGCATCGCGTTCGAAACGGAATTTTTCATTCCTTTCCTCCTTGTCGTTCGTGTGTGCGTTGGATACATCTGCCAATGCGAACGCTAGACAAGATTATAGCATGCCTAACCCGGGCGAAGTACAGGGATTTGGTCGGAGTTTCCACGGCTGGTTTCCGCATGTGAGCGCAGAGGCGATTTTCAAAATGCAGGTTATGGATTAAAATGGATGGATGTGGAAATATGGGAGGGGTAACGTGAGACTCGCGGTTGTGCTTTGTCTGTTGCTGTTGTTGCCGGGGTTATCTGGCTGTACGGGATCGGAACCGCGCATGATCGTGGACGAGGTAAAGGCGGCGATGGCGGATGCCAAAATGCCTGCTGCAGAAATTTTGCATATGGAGCCGCTGCGCGATGGACTTCATATTTTCTACCGGGATGAGGGAGGTTATGTGAACGCTGGCTTCGTTCGGCTATCCGGGGATGATTGGCGGTGGGTTATCGGCGATGGCGGCGTGGAAGCGGAGACGGACGCGGACGCAGGCTTGAGCTGGATGGCCAGCAATAACCGGGACATACCGGCGAACTATACGTATGGGGCTTTGTATGATCCGAATATTGCGACTGTCCGGATTCGCAAGCCGGACGGATCGATCGACCAGACGGCCAAAATCGTCGCGACGCCGGAGGGCACCCGGTTATGGCTGGCCTACCACGACATTCCAATCCATGCGCCGATCGAAATTTACGGGCTATCCGCGGATGGGACGACGATCTATCCGAAAGTGCCGTACGATCGTCCGTAATTGGCAGATAGGGCAACGGCGTTAGCGCGTGCGCCCGATGAACAGTAGGAACGCAGGTCGCGCTCGAAGCACAGCAGGAGCGAGGGCGCGCGACAAGCAAAAAAGCAGCGGAATGCGCTATGCCGTCCGCTGCTTTGTGCATTCATGACTGGATGTTTGGGCTCGCTTATGCTTTGGCCAGCTCCTTGCGTACGATCGGTGCGACGCGCGTGCCGAGCAGCTCGATCGCCCGCAGCACCTCGCGGTGCGGCATCGTGCCGACGTTGACGTGCAGGAAGAAGCGGGTGACGCCGAGGTTTTGCCGCAGGAGCAAAATTTTCTCCGCGACGAATTCCGGATCGCCGACATAGAGCGCGCCCCGGAGGCTGCGAGCGGCGTCGTAGGTCGCGCGGTCATACGGCTGTCCCCAGCCGCGCTCGCGGCCGATGACGTTCATCTGCGCCTGCGTCGGGAGATAGAACGATTCCGCGGCCGCTTCCGTCGTGTCCGCGACGAAGCCGTGCGAATGCGTCGCGATCTGCAGCTTGCGCGGGTCATGGCCGGCGCGAATCGCAGCTTGCTTGTACAGCTCGACGAGCGGCGCGAATTTCTCCGGCATGCCGCCGATGATCGCGAAGGCGATCGGCAGGCCCAGCATGCCGGCGCGGATGGCCGACTCCGGATTGCCGCCGCTCGCGATCCACACCGGGAGCGGCTCTTGCACCGCGCGCGGGTAGACGCCTAAGTTCTGGATCGCCGGCCGGTGGCCTCCGCGCCAGGTGACCTTCTCGGACTTGCGAATCGCCAGCAGCAGCTCCAGCTTCTCTTCGAACAGCTCGTCGTAATCGTTCAGGTCGTAGCCGAACAGCGGGAAGGATTCGATGAAGGAACCGCGGCCTGCCATGATTTCCGCGCGTCCGTTCGAGATGCCGTCCAAGGTCGCGAACTGCTGGTACACACGGACCGGATCGTCCGAGGAGAGGACGGTGACCGCGCTGGTCAGCCGGATATGCTTCGTCATGCCGGCAGCGGCCGCCAATACGGTTACCGGAGCGCTGCCGGCGTAATCCGGGCGATGATGCTCGCCGATTCCGTAAACGTCGAGGCCGACCTGATCGGCCAATACGATCTCTTCGACCGCGTTGCGCAGCCGCTCCGCGTGACTTATAATTTCGCCCGTAACCGGGTCCGGCGTCGTCTCCAAAAAGGTGCTGATTCCAATTTCCATCGTGCGTGCGTGGTCGGTCATATGTTTCGCCTCCTAGAATGTTGCTTCTAGTGTACCCGTTTCTACGAACTTTCACAAGTATAGTAAGTTGTAATTAGGAAGTTCGGGTGGGGATTGAGGAGCGGTCCTTGCAATCGATAGGATCGTGGCTTAACGCGATGGACAAGCAGGGGAGGCAATCATCAGCGGCGTAAGTAGAAGAGCTCTGATGGGAGCGCGGGAGGACACATAGCAGTCGACCGGCAGAATCGTTACGGGTAGCAGAGAAAGGGTCTCAGGTTCATACGGCGCAAAACACGGAAGGAACGCTCTGCCGCCGCGGGAGCATTCTTGGATGTGTCGTGTCGAGGTGCCTCATGTCAATGAGGGTTGTCGACGAGAAGTGAGGCGAGGGACGCTTCGTGTTGATGGCGCCAAGTCAAGCGGAAAGCGGACGGCCGCACTAGGCGCGGGTCATGCAGCCGTCTTGCTTCTACCGTCGGATGTCGGGATTCGTCCGCAGCATCGTTTCCGCGGCGTCCCACAGCTCGGGCAGCAGCATCAGCGTTTGGCGGGCACGCGTGACGAACGAGCTTCTATCCTTGAATCCGAGGTCGGCCAGCAGCTCGCGGAAAGCCGGAAGATGCGCTTCCTGCAGCGTGGGATCTGCATCCGCGGCCAATATTTTATGGCAGCGCGCGAACGTGGCGGCGATCCAGAAGACTGCTTCCCGGTGAAGACCCGCGTGAATGAGCGCGAGGCTGCCGTCCACCGCGATCGGCTTGGCGGACTCGGTGATGTCGGAGCTGAAGAAGAAGGGCGTCTTCGCGGCCGCGGCGGCCGCATCGAAGACGCGCTCCAGCTGGCGCACGTGCCGCAAGGTCTGGTCCAGGCTCCAATCCGCACAGCCGAGCTGCTCCAGCAGCTTGCCGTACAGTGCGTCGCAGCCGTAGTCGGCGAGCGTCTCCCGCGCGGCGGCGTAGCGCAGCCGCACGGTCGGATTGCGCAGCGCCGCGACGAGTGGAATGTGGGCCATGATGCCCGTCGGGAACAGCCAGGATGTCGCGAGGTCGTGGAGCGGCGCTTCCGTGTCTATCGCGAGCAGTCCGTTATGGACGCGGTCGTGCGCCTCCTGGCAGCGCTGCCGTACCGTGTCGTAAGCGGTGAACCGCCGAGCCACTTCGGCCTGCAGCTTCCTCAGGCCGCCGGTCGGATCGGCAATGACGGTGTTCGTCCGGAAGCTGCCGGCTAGATGGTAGGAAGCCAGTACCCGATCCGGCGAAGCAAGCTGGCTCGCAGAGAGATAAGTCGCTTCCAGCAGGACGTCCCGATAACGGAATTTGCCTGGTTTCATCGGCGGTTGTTCCATCGCGACGACGATGACAATGTCTACGTCGGAGGCGGCGGGCAGCTCCTCCTCGTCCGCTTTGCCCACGGTCGACCCGCTGTAATAGGCACCGGCGAATCCCGCCGTACTGCTCGCGTGAAGATGTACCCATTCCTTGGCCGCCGCGCGCGCCTGACCGATATTCATTCGCGTCCCTCCAAGCTTGCGTCATATCCTCTATCTTATACGGCCGCTGTTTCGTTCGCCAGTCGGGGGCGGTAAGCTGAGCAGCGAGCTAACGCGAACGCGATAAGCCCGGCTATTGCTATTTCGCAAGTCGTTCGTCCGACTCCCCTGCAGCGCCGTCGGTGTTTAGACTCCTTGCAAGTGGAAGGTTCTGGGTGGCTGGCGGCGAATACTTGTAGTAACGATGAGGAGGGATTGGGATGAAACCATCCGTTGTGTTGATCACCGGCGCTTCCAGAGGGATCGGCGAAGCGCTGGCGCTTGCGCTGCTGGGCCGCGGGGACTGCGTAGTCGGCTTGTCGCGGGGGGTATCGGAGCAGACGATCGCCCACGAGCAGTTCAAGGCGGTCAATGTAGACTTAAGCAGCTTGGCTGAGGTCGAGATGGCGATGCACCGACTGTTCGAGACGCTGACGCCTGATGCGATCAGCGGCATCACGCTTGTGAACAATGCGGCCGCGCTTGCGCCTCTGGCACCGATCGAAGCATGCGCCTCGAGCGATATCGCCGCTCATCTGCATGTCGGCACGGCCGCGCCGGTGCTGCTTACTTCGTTGTTTCTGCAAAAGACGGCCGATTGGCCGGTGCCCCGCACGGTAGCCACCTTGACGTCCGGCCTTGCCGGCATTCCCGCCGCTTCGATGAGTTTATACTGTGCTTCCAAAGCGTTCTTGAACATGTTTACGCGCTGCGTGCGAGAAGAACAGCGGCTCTCCCCGCGGCCGGCACGCGTCATTGCGATCGATCCAGGCATGGCCGAGACGGATATGCAAGCCTATGCCCGCTCGCGTCAAGGCGAGTCGTTCCCGGTCGGTACGCTGCTTCAGCAGGCGCATGACGCAGGTCAGGTGCTCGCGCCGCGAGACGTCGCCGAGCGGATCGTGCGGCTGCTTGATGAGCACGGCGCGGACGATCGGGCGGTGCTTAAGGTTTAGGTCAAGCGAGGGGTAAGCGTTCGCTGCCCCAACTCGCGCGTGCGGTTGCTTGATGAGCATGGCGCGGATGAGCAGGCGGTGCTTCGGATTTAGTCAAGCGAGGGGCGAAGCGTTCGTTGTCCCCTCATAAACGCGTGCGCGCTGGGAGGCGAACGGATTGGCCTGACTCGCTGGCCCTATCATTTTGGGGGTTGTCAGCGACGGCTTATAGGTCTTCGCGCGATGCTTGCGCCAAATCGACCGGCCGCGGCGGATTGCGCATGCTTGCGCCCCAGCGACCCTCTAGATGGTACTCCCGGATCGCATCGGTATCCTTGAGCAGATGGCCGGTCAACAAGCAGGCCGCCGTCTCGTCCGGATGTACGACCCCTTGACGGACGAGACGGCGCAGACCGGCCAGCGCGGCGGCGGAAGCGGGCTCGCAGCCGATCCCGCCGCGGTCGATCACTGTCTTGGCCTCCATAATCTCGCCGTCTTCGACGGAGACGGTGACGCCGCGCGTCTCCTCCAGCAGCCGAAGCGCTTTCGGCCAGCTGGGCGGATGCCCGATGTTGAGCGCTGATGCTCGCGTCTTCGGAGCCGGGTCGGGTACCAGCGTTTTCCGTCCGCCTGCGTGCATGCGGTGGAAAGGGCTGGCCCTCTCGGCTTGCACGATGGCAACGCGCGGCATGGCGTCGATGAACCCGAGGCTATGCAGCTCGCGGAGCGCTTTGCCGAGCGCGGCCGCGTTGCTGAGCGCGCCGCCGGGCAGCACGATCCAATCGGGCAGCCGCCAGTTCATGTCCTGGGCCAGCTCGTAGGCGATGCTCTTCTGGCCCTCGATCCGCATCGGATTGAGCGAGTTGCAGACATAGAGCCCGAGCCGCTCGGCATGGTCTGCCAGGAACCGGATGCCGTCGTCGTATGTGCCATCGAACGTCCGGACCTCGGCACCGTATGCGAGCGACTGCAGCACCTTATTCTCGGAGATCTCGCGCCTTGGCACGAGCACGATGGACTTTGCGCCGCCATAGGCGGCATACATGGACAGCGAAGCGGACGTATTGCCAGTCGACGCGCAGACGAACCGGCGATAGCCGAGCGCTCTGCCGTGCGAGATGGCGCAGGTCATGCCGTTATCCTTGAAAGATCCGCTCGGATTCTCGCTCTGCGCCTTCAGCCAGACGCGGCGCATGCCAGCATAGCGGGTGACGCCCTCCGCCTGGTACAGTCCGGTGTTTCCTTCCATGCGGCTAACGATCACCGCATCGGGCAGCTCGGGAGCGATCAGCTCCTTGTATCGCCACACGCCGCTGGCGTAGATCGACCCCCGCAGCGCTCTCCTTTCCTCGAAAATTCGTTTCAGGTTATCCGCATCGATGCCTTTCAACGACCGCCGCACGTCCAGCAATCCGCCGCAATCGCAGCTGTACGCCATCGGTGCGCAGAGCGGCATTGGCCTGCCGCACGCGATACATTCTGCTTGAATCATTCCGATTCCCTCCATTCAAGAAGAAGCAAGGTCCCTTTAAGAGAAGGGTAGCCATCCTCCTTCGTTTAGCTATACAATAGCGGGGAATCATTCATAATTCCAATATCGATTTATTTGTTCTGCATAACTTTTCGTTATGAGTAAAATGAAGAAAAGAACGGCTCAGAAGGAGTTGTCGTATGTTGAATTTATACGCGCTGCGCGTGTTTCATCAGGTGGCGGAATCGGGAAGCGTGACGCGGGCGGCGGAGCGGCTGCAGATTAGCCAGCCGGCGGTTACCGCCCATGTGCGCAAGCTGGGCGAGGAGCTGGGGCTTGCGCTTCTGGCCCCGCGCGGCAGAGGCGTCCTTCTGACCGAAGCGGGGGAGCGGGTAGCCGCACATGCGGCCCGGGTCGTTGCGCTGGAGAGGGATATCGCGCGGGATCTAGATGGCTACCGAAGAGGCGAGCTTGGCATTCTGCGTCTTGCCGCAACTTCGCTGCCGGCCAGCTGTCTTCTGCCCGCAAGGCTGGCTGCCTACCGGTTGGCATATCCGGAGGTGCGCGTGGAGCTTCGGACGTTGAACGCCCGCACGTGCTGCGAAGCGCTGCTTCGTTACGAAGCGGATATGGCCGTCGTCGGGGGAACGTCCGGCGCCGAGCCGGGGCTGGACGGCACGCTGCTCATGGAGGATGAGCCGTGGTTCGTCGCAAGCGCGAGTCATCCGCTTGCAGGCGGCGATGTCCGCCTCTCCGAAATTGCCGTCTACCCCTTCGTCATGCGGGAAGCCGGCAGCGCGGCCCAACGGCAGTTGGACGGCATCTTCCGGGCTCGCGGCCTTCATACGCCCCCTTGCGCGCTTGAAGTAGGCGGCGTCCGGGAGACGCTGCAATGCGTCGGCGCAGGTCTTGGCATCGCGCTCGTATCGGCGCTGGAAGCCGAGGCGGCGGTCTCGGGAGGATTGCTCTCCCGCGTGCGCGTCGCCGATGCGCAATTGCCCGCAAGCCCGATCACGCTCTACGTTCGCAGCGGCGAAGTGCCGACGCCTCAGGCGGAATGGTTCGCACGGAGCCTACGATCCGCATTCGGCAGGAGAGATGTTCAGGAGGCGGGTTCGTGACGATAACCAGGCTGCCGGCCGGTTGACCGAATGGTTCCGAGTACGGGTTCGAAGGAGCGAGAGCTGGCTGATTCGGAAGACGGGTATGCGCGGTATGTTATTGCCGTGGCTGTCTTAGCGGCGGCTGCGAATGGGTTAACTTCTTGGTTGCCGTCCACCGTCGCCGCATACGGCCAGCGTCGCATACAAAAAAGGAGCCTGTCCATAGAGACGGCTCCTTCGATATGCTGGTGTTGACCGGATTGCGGCAATTTGCTACAATCATAGCTGGCTTTCATTTGGGGTTAGAGGAAAAGAAGTGTAAATATCCACGGTAATTATATCATGTTGGTTTTTAATGTGTCAATATTGAACTTTTCGACTATCCACCGTCACAGGGCAAGCATAGCCTGTAACGATGCGCCGGTTGCATGAGGGGGCTACCTCCGACAGTTGGCAGGATGGCCGACGGATAGCTTAAGAGACTCGCGTCCGCATGAGGGAACGGGCCGCGGGAACGATTAATGCGGCGCTAGCGCCCAATTTTCAGGGGAAGAAAGGGAGGGTGGCCGAATGGTAAAGCCGGATGAACAATGGAGCCGCGAGCAGGAGCGGGTAACCGGTATCGTCCGTGAGATCGACCGGAGGATTGATAAGCTCGAAGACCAGACGCTGGATGCCAAAGGCGAGATGATCGACATCCGGAAGAACTTCTGGGAAGACGTCACGGTCAACTTCGAAGACGCGGCCGAAGCCGCCGAGACGTATGCCAGCATGAAGCAGCAGGCTGAACTGCTGTCGGAGCGGGAGCGGACGCATCGTGAAGCGGATAAGCAGCTGAAGACGCTGCGCAAGCTGAAGTCGTCCCCGTATTTCGGCCGAATCGACTTCACGGAAGCGGGCGGGGAAAGCACGGACCTCATCTATCTGGGGATCGCCTCGCTGCGGGATGCGAAGGACGAGGACTATCTCATCTATGACTGGCGCGCACCGGTGTCCAGCTTGTACTACGATTACCCGCCGGGACCGGCGGAGTACGAGACGCCGATGGGCACTATACAAGGCGAGCTCCAGCTGAAGCGCCAGTTCGTCATCCGCGGCGGGGAGATCGTCAGCTTGTTCGATACGGGCGTCACGATCGGCGACGAACTGCTGCAAGAGGTGCTCGGCAAACAGTCCGACGCGCAGATGAAAAGCATCGTGGCGACGATCCAGCGCGAGCAGAACCGGATTATCCGCAATGAACGGAGCCGGCTGCTCGTCGTCCAGGGCGCGGCCGGCAGCGGCAAGACGTCCGCGGCGCTGCAGCGGGTCGCGTATTTGTTGTACCGCTTCCGCGGCCAGCTGACGGCCGATCAGATTGTGCTGTTCTCGCCGAATCCGATGTTCAACAGCTACGTGGCGACCGTTCTGCCGGAGCTGGGCGAGGAGAACATGCAGCAGACGACGTTCCAGGATTATCTGCACTTCCGGCTTGGCCGCGCCTTCCGGCTGGAAGGGCCCTACGAACAGCTCGAATATGCGCTGGCCGGCGTCGACGAACCCGGTTATACCGTTCGGATGGAGGCGATACGCTACAAGGCGTCGGCGGCATTCGTCCGGTTAATCGACCGCTACCTCGATTCGCTGCGTTCGGGCGGGATGCGGTTCAAGCCGCTTGTATTCCGGGGCGAATCGATCGTGAAGGCGACGGATATCGAGGAAATGTTCTATTCGCTTGATCGTTCGATCTCGCTGCCGAACCGGCTGAAGCTGGTGGCGGAGCGGCTGCTTGTCCGGCTGAAGGAGCGGGAGGCCGCGGCGCTTGATGAGCCGTGGGTAGACGAAGAGATCGAGCTGCTCGACAAAGAGACGTACTTGAAGGCGTACCAAAGCCTGCGCCGCAAAAAGCGGTTCGCGGCCGACTCCTTCGACGACTTCGACATGGAGAAAGCCGTGCTGGCCGAATACGTCGTGCGCGAGCGGTTCAAGCCGCTGCGCGCAAGGATCAAGAAGTTGGGCTTCGTCGATCTTAAAGGGGTGTTCCGGCAGCTGTTCGGCAATGGCGCCGCTTCGTCCTTGCTTGCGGAAGGCGAAGCTTTGCCCGGCGAATGGGACGCCATCGCCGACCAGACGGCTGCACGCCTCGACCAAGGCGAGATGGCTTACGAGGACGCGACGCCGTTCCTGTATGTCGTCGAGCGGATTCGCGGCTTCCAGACGAATACCGGCGTCCGCCATGTGCTGATCGACGA
The DNA here is from genome assembly GCF_042431225.1 of Paenibacillus aurantiacus. Classification (NCBI taxonomy): domain Bacteria; kingdom Bacillati; phylum Bacillota; class Bacilli; order Caryophanales; family Paenibacillaceae; genus Paenibacillus; species Paenibacillus aurantiacus. The sequence goes on from NZ_JBHMDO010000044.1 coordinate 268,208, forward strand.
GGCGCAGGATTATACGGCGTTCCAATTCGCGTTCCTCAGACGGATGTTCCCCAGAGCCAAGGTCACCGCGCTCGGAGATCTTAACCAGTCGATCAACGCGCATGCGACCGGCGGGGACGGCGGCTTCGACGCGCTGGAATCGCTGTACGACACGGAGGAGACGGAGCGGATTGTCCTGACACGCAGCTACCGCTCCACGCGTCCGATCGTCGAGTTCACGAGTACCCTCATCCCCGGCGGGGAGGCGATCGAGCCGTTCAACCGAGATGGCTTGAAGCCGACGTTGACGGAAACCTCTCACGAGGCGGCGGCGCAGGCAGCCATTGCCGACCGAATCGAAGCGCTGCAGGCAGCCGGGCACCGGACGATCGCGGTGATCTGCAAGACGGCCGCGCGGAGCGAGCGCGTATTCGAGGCGCTCCGCGGCCGCATAGCCGGACTGTCGCTGATCCGGCAAGAGACGAACGAATTCGAGGAAGGAACGGTCGTCATTCCCTCGTATTTGTCCAAGGGCGTGGAATTCGATGCCGTTCTGGTGGAGGACGCGTCGGATGCGGCGTACGCGCTGGAGAGCGAGCGCCGGTTGTTCTACACCGTCTGCACGCGCGCGATGCACGAGCTGCATTTGTTCGCGGCTGGCGTCTGGAGTCCGTTCATCTCGAGGCAGGCGAGAGCGCTCTGCGAGCCGGGGCCGGCAACCGCTACCAACATAGAGGCCCAGGTATAGCAGCCCGGCACGCGGGGTTCGGTCACACGTCGGCGGTCAAACCGAGGTAGAGCACGGCGGTCTGGATTTAGGATGACGGGGATTCGATGGCGCAGGATTCGCGTCCATGGGTTGGGGGCCTACGTGCCTTCGGCCAGCCGCATGAGGATGTCATTCGGGGCATTCTTAGCTCCCAGGTCGATCGGCGTTCAGCCTGGTCGGCCTTTTGTACCTTGCCAGCTTTTTCCTCCCCATGTTACATTGAGAGTTCAATTGGATATCGGGAGGGCAGGAGATGGGACAGCATATTGAGGCTTTGCGCATTCGGCCGCTACGCGCGGAGGAGACGCCGCCATATGAGCTGCTGCTGCTCGCGGATCCGTCGAAGCCGCTCGTTGACGCATACCTAAGCGCGGGCACGTGTCACGTCGCCGAGCTTGGCGGCGAGACGATCGGGGTGTTCGTCCTGCTCGAGAAGCATGCGGGCACGCTGGAAATCATGAACATCGCGGTAGCGGAACGCTATCAGGGACGCGGCTTCGGGCAGGCGCTGCTGGCCGAGGCCGTAGAAGAAGCGCGAAGGCGCGGGGCGGTTTTTATGGAGATCGGTACGGGCAATTCGGGATTTCAGCAGCTATATCTGTATCAGAAATGCGGATTTCGCATGGTGGCAATCGACCATGACTTCTTCGTCCGCAACTATGAGGAGCCGATCGTGGAGAACGGCATTCCGTGCCGCGACATGGTCCGGCTTCGGATGGCGCTGACAGAAGCGCCGGGCGAGTCCTCGGTAAGGGGGCATGCGCATGATTAAAGCAGTCGTATTCGACTTTGACGGACTTATTCTGGATACGGAGACATGCGAGATCGAATCTTACCGGCAGCTGTACGCCATGCACGGGGTGGCGTTTCCCGAGGAGGTCTACTTGCGCCGGATCGGCGGACGGGACAGCTTCGATCCCTACGAGGACATGCGCAGCCGGGCGGCGCATCTGCATCTCGAACACGCCGCGCTGAAGGATATCCGACGCGGGCTGTTCGAGGAGCGATTCCGTTCGGAGCAGGCCCGCGCAGGCGTGGTCGATTACTTGGAGGAGGCGGGGCGGCTCGGCCTGCGGATCGGGCTTGCGTCCAGCTCTTCGCAGGATTGGGTCGTGCCGCTGCTTGCCCGCCTCGGGCTGCGAGAGCATTTCGAGTGCATTCGCACGTTCGATTACGTGAAGCGGGCGAAGCCCGATCCGGAGCTGTATCAGCTCGTGCTCGCCGAATTCGGCATCCAGCCGGAAGAAGCGATCGCCTTCGAGGATTCGCCGAACGGCTCGCTAGCCGCGGTTCGGGCCGGCATGCACTGCGTCATCGTGCCGAATCCGACGACGTCGGGGATGGAGTTCCCGAACGGAGTGCGCCGCAGGCTCGCCTCGATGGCCGATGTGACCCTTGGCGAGCTTATCCGCGATATCGAGGCAGAGTGGAAGTAAGGGGAGGAGCGGCAGATCCCCTTAAGCAGCACAAAGAAGCGTCCATGACGAGAAGTCCTGGGCGCTTCTTTGTACAAACACGAGAAACGGCTTCCGCCGCTTGGGGCGGCAAGCCTCGACCTCGCTCATTTACGCTTCCGGCGTGCTCGGGACAGGGAGCCACTCCGACGACCAATTGCCGATTTCCTTCAAAATCGGGGCAAGGGCAAGTCCTTTCGCCGTCAGCGAATATTCGATCCGCACGGGCGTCTCGGGATAGACGTGACGGTTGATGATGCCCTCCGCCTCCAGCTCCTTCAGCCGCTCGGACAATACTTTGCCGCTCAGATTGGGAAGCGATTGCTCGATTTGAACGAAACGGAGCGGTCCGCCTAATAGTTGAAACACGATAAACGAGGTCCAGCGCTTGCTGAGCATCTCGACGGCCCGTTCGAAGCGAGGACACATTTGCGTAAGTTCCATTCATATCACCTCGAGGTATTGCTTACATTATAGCTTAAGATTACTTTACAAAACAATATTACAAAAACAGGGGATTATAACTTGACGATTGTTTGTGAAGATTGTAAACTAAGTTACATTAAGTAACTATTATTATACTGCTATTTTTGCCGCTATTCCCAAAAAAAATCGCAGCGCAGGTGTCTCGGATTCCTTGTGGGCAAACGCGAGGCGGATTCGCGCATCGCAAGGGAATGAAATGCGCGGGCCGAGTAAGAAGCGCCCGAGACGACCGATAGACGAAAAGGAGTGTATCCCCATGTTTGCACCGCATGCCGCTTCTCTAGTAGAAGATAAAATACGTTTGGTTCAAAGCGAAGGCAAGGCCCTCTACCTTGTCGGCCCGATTCGCCTTCCCGTCAATCTCGACGGGGAGACGGTCGAATTCCAATGGTACTGCTGGCTGAAGGCCGATCTGGTTCCGCGCGACACCGCTCAAATTATCGAGCTGCTGTCCTCCAGCCGTCTGGCGGAGCACCAGCAGTCAAGCGTGCTCGTCTACGGCGATTTCGCCGAAGCCCCGGAGGCGTACATCCGGATGCACAGCATTTGCCATACGGGCGATATTTTCGGCAGCAAGCGCTGCGATTGCGGCTTCCAGCTGCGCCAGTCGATGCGGATGATCAAGGCGAAGGGCGCAGGCGCGCTGTTCTACCTGGCCGATCACGAAGGCCGCGGCATCGGGCTGTTCAGCAAGGCGCTGGCATACCTGCTGCAGGAGCAGGGTTACGATACGGTCGAGGCGAATTTGGAACTGGGCTTCGGCGACGACGAGCGGAGCTACACGGATGCCGTGAACGTGCTGAGCGCGCTTCGCGACAAGCCGGTTACGCTGATCACGAACAATCCGAGGAAGCTGGATGCGCTGCATAAGGCGGGGATGACGGTGGACGGCCGGGTGCCGCTCTGGGGCGATATTTCGTCGTACAATGAAAATTATTTGCGCACGAAGGTCGGCCGCTCGGGCCACCTGGACGAGACGCACGTGCTGCAGTAACGGCAGCGGGAATGAGAAAGGCCGGGGGACGCTTGAAGCAGCGTCCCGCCGGCCTTTTTGTGTGCAAATCCATTGGACTACAGCCGCTTCCACCAGACGCCTGTGCACTCCGGCACGATAGGCGAGCCTTTGACTCGGACGTCCTCTGCCAGCTCGTCGCCGAAGAAGAATCGGCAGAGGCGCTCGGCTTCCTCGACCGATTCGAACTGCAGGTCAGTACGGATCCAGGTGTGGTCGAAGCCGTAGGTTTGCTCCAGCTCGCGGTAATAGGCGGTCAGGAACTCGGGCGGATTCGGCTGCTCGCAACCGGTCCCGAACGTCTCGAAAATGATCATCAAACCGCCTGGCCGCGTAATGCGGCGAGCCTCGCGAAGGATGGCTTCCAGACGGAGCTTCCACTCCGGAAGACTCGCGCTCGCCTCGTAGCAAATCGTCCAGCCTGCCGTGACCAGGTCGACGGACGCGTCCGCCGCCGGAAGCCGATGGTGCTCGCCTGTGCGCACCACCCAATTCGAGAAGCCTGTTCCGCCAAGTCTTCGCTGGGCGACCTCCAGCATCGCCGGCGACCGGTCGATGGCAACGACCGAGCGGACAAGCGGGGCGAGCATGCAGGCTAACCTTCCCGTCCCCGCGCCGATGTCCGCGACGTCCAACCCGGCAAGCTCGGGCACGATGGAGTGAAGCGTCCGCTCCAATTGGCGTTCGCGATCCTCTCTGGCTACTAGTTGTTCGTACATATCCGCCTCGCGGGCGTAAATTTGCTCATGATCCGGCATTACGTTATCGCTCCCTTATCGGTGATGTTGACCGCTGACGCGTACGCTCTCTGGCGCTGCTCGCCCGGCCAACATCAACGTAAACCCTCACCTTAGGTGAAGGTCAAGCGATTAAAACTTGCGCACCGCGTAGACCGCGTGCACGCCATCGTGAAGCCGCTGTTGGATCGTGATGTAGTTACGGCCGCGGAACCACTCCACGAGACGGGCGCGGTCGGCCGGATATTTGTGCGCGGCATTCGCAGGCGAACCCGCGGCGGCTGCCGGCCGATCCGTATGGTCGGCATGTACACGATCCTGGATAATCTCATCCAATGGTATCGCCCGTCCATCGGGTGTCTCCCCAGGCGGCTGCTCGGTCTGCGGGTGTTCGGCTCTCGGCTGTCGAGCCGGGCGCTCTCCGTGATCCTCCATCAGCGCGGCCAAGCAGATCCGGCCGCCCGGCTTCAATACGCGGTCCATCTCCTCTAAAGCCAGCGTCTGCTGCGTTTCGTTCAGATGGTGAAAGGCGAAGGCGCTGACGATGAAGTCGAACTGCTCCTGCACGTATGGCAGCGCCAGCGCGTTGCCGAGCTTCGCTTGAATGAACGGGTGCTTGGCCCGGCAGCGGGCGAGCATCTGCGCGGATTGGTCGATGGCGTGCATCACGGCATCCTTGCCGTGAAGCCTGGCGGCAAGATTGCCGGTGCCTGTGCCAATGTCGAGTCCGACTTCACCAGTCTGCGGCGCGATCCACTGCACGATCAGGTCGAGCGCCTGCTCGTAGACGAGCACCGGCACGAGCGGCCCAGCCGCGTAATAGGCCGCGTCGTCGTCGTACTCGCCGGCAATCCGGTCGAAGTCCCACGCATCCTTCCAGCTATCACGGCTCTTGTGAATTTGCCGCAGCTGCTCCGACAGTTGGGACAAGTCGGAGAGCTGCAGATCTTGCTGCCGTTCCAGACGGCGGATGAGCTCGTCGATGACGGCGATGGCGGATTTGGCCTCGACCCATTTGGATACCATCGCCATGCGCTGCAGCTCCAGCTCGTGGTGTATTCTGGCAGTGTCTCCGTCGTCGCGGCCGAGCAGCAGCTTCTGGATATGCGCCAAGCTCAGCCCGATCTCCCGCAGCGCGGCGATCGTCTGCAGTCTCCACGCATCGCGTTCGGTATAGACGCGGTAATCATTGTCCGGATTGCGGGCTGGCATTAGCAGTCCCTTGGCCTCGTAGAGCCGGATCGCGCGGGGCGTCAGATCGAGGCGTTTGGCAAGTTCGTTAATGTTCATGGCGCCGTCCTTTAGATTGGGATTCGTGGAGGGGCTGCTCCGCTAGAGGGGAGTTGAAGCTAGCTATGTCCTAGCGGACATACGCGTCAGCGCCGCTTCCATGTAGACTCATTATAAACCTTCACGCAAGGTGAAGGTAAGGGGCGAAGCGCGCGAGGACTGCCGGGGGACGCCGGGGAAACGTTACGACGCGGATGATGACGCTCCTCTCCGCCTAGGCCAGTCTGCGCATGAACCGCGTTTTGCGCCATATAATGGTGGAAGGTAAACGAACGCGCTTCGGGAAGGTTGACCCGCGGATAGGAATCGATTGCGCCTGCGCGAAGGAGGGGGACGCATGCTTCGGAAGCTGCGCGGCATGGGGAAGGAAATTCACTACACGGGGCTGTCGTTTGTCTCGCTAATCGGCGTCGTGCTGCTTCATCTCGTGCATTGGCTGGCGGCGCCGCTGCTGTTCGGTGCGGCCGCGAGCATGCATATGAACCATCATGCCGGCATGAGCGGCGGCTCGTCCGGCGGCGATATCGCGATGGGCGTGCTGATGCTTGCGCTATTCCTCATCAATCTGGTGAGCATGTTTTACGCCGTTCGGCAGTTGACGCTCGCTTGGCGTCAGCGCGGCACAGGGAAGAATTCACGCCACACATACTGGTGCAGCGCGGTTTCGATGATGGCGCTTGCGTTGGGGATTTATACGACGGTGTCGATTTAACGGCGGGGGGGCCGGCGCGGGATGCGCCGGTTTTTTCGCGTGGAGGGGGGCCGGCGCGGTCTTCCAGGGAGAGCGGTAGACGAGTCGGTTGCTAAGCGGAGATGTGCGGGTGTCTTTGCGTGGAGGGGATTGAGGCAAGATCATCCGGAGGCAACGTGTTGGACGAGCCCTGCTGCTCGGTTGCGTTGTGTTGGTGTCTTTGTGCCGCTGGAGCTGGGGCGAGGATGCCCGGGAGTAACGTGTTGGACGAACCCTGCTGCCCGGTATGGTGTCTTTGTGCCGCCTGCGGCTGGGGCGAGGATGCCCGGGAGTACGTGTTGGACGAACCCTGCTTCTCGGTTGCGTTGTCCTGGTGTGCTAGTGTCTTTGTGCCGCCTGGGGCTGGTTAGATCGTCGGAGGCGATGCGTGGACGAGCCTGCTGCTGTTGGAGCGCAAGGATGTCCGGGATCAGCCGGAATCGGCGTGCCGTAACCTGCAGTCGCCGAATCGTCGCTCGCTCATATAGGATACGCTTCAATTGCCTAAGCGATTTGGTCTGGCAGAGGAGGTCAGCTAAACCAAGGCGGGAATTGATGAGCGGCAATAGACGATATGGTAATGTGGTGTTATTATAATGTTAAAAAATATAACATTACCTTTGGATGGGGTGAAATCATGTCTGTCATTTCGAAAGCGGTTCGTCTGTTGGACTTCCTGCTGCCGCAGGGCATCGAGAAGGAGGTCAGCGCGGATGAAATCAGCCGGGAGCTGGATATGCCGGTCCACGCCGCGCAGCAGCTGCTGGGCTCCTTGTGTCAAGAGGGGGTCGTCCTGCAAGACGGCGGCTCGAAGCGATTCAAGCTGGGCCGCGTGCAGCAAGCGCCCGGCAACCGGATCTGGGACAGCCTGATGCTGCGTCAGGCGGCGCGGCCCTATGTGGAGGCGCTTCGCCAACAGACGGAGGAGACGGTCTATCTGGCCGTGTTCGAGAACCATGAGGGAATCTTCATCGACAGCATCGATTCGCCGCAGACCGTCCGGATATCCGAGCCCGTGGGCTTATGCCTACCGCTGTACATCGGCGCGTCGAACCGGGCGATTCTGGCGCATCTGCCGCAGCGGTCGAGGGAAGCCGTGCTGGATGGCGTCGATTGGTCGATGACGCCTGCACTCAAGCCGCTTACGCGCGAAGGGGTCGAGAAGGATTTGGAGCGCATCCGTCGGCTCGGTTATGCGGTATCGACCGGGGAGGCGACCGAAGGGACGACGGGGATCGCGGCTCCGATTTTCTCGTACGACAACACGGTGGTCGGATCCTTGAACTGCGCAGGACCTTCGATGAGGTTCACGCCCGAGCTGCTCGAGCGGCATAGTTATCATGTCAGGAAATATGCCGAGAAAATCTCGAAGGAGCTCGGTTACCGGGATTTGTATCGGATGAATGTGTAAGGTTGGTGACGGGAACGAGGACGAGGCGAATGATGGCGGCAGGCTTGGAGGAGCCTGCCTTTTGGTTGTCAGCGGGATGATGAGGTGCGCGATGAAGTCAGACGGAGGAAGGATACGATCGCGGCGGGCGCGGAGAGGCCGAGAAAGGAGACATATAGATAAGCCAATGACCAGCTGCCTGCCTCATAGATGAAATAACCGACTGCCGCGAGACCAAGCGCATTGAACAGGAGAAGGGCATGGATGCGGCCGGGCACGAATCGGGCGATGACCGCCAAGATGACGCTGATGGCCAGATTGAGCGGGTAATGCAGCAGCAAGGCGGCGAAGAACGTGAACGCGGAACTTTCGAGCAGCTGGTCTTGTGCGGGCGTGCCCAGCGCAAGCCAAGCCGCTTGCCCCACGGCGAGCAGCAGCGATAGCGCGAACAGGTTCAAGATGAGCTCTCTTCGAATCATGCTAAATCTTCCTTTCGACGGCTACTTCAGATGAACGGGAAACGAAGGCTGCAACGGTGCTGCCTCGTACAAAAAGCATTACATCTCCTATGACGCGGGTAAGCGGGCAAAAGTTACTTGGATCAAGGGCGACGTCAAAACAAAAAAGACGCTTCGGCGCGATGGCTAAAGCGTCTTGCTTGCAGGGGCAGCAGTCTGGTTCCGACTGAGGCAACTGCCGATTATCCTGTATGAGTGTTCGAGCGGTGCAAGCCATAGAAGGTGAGCCGGTTCTTCCCGGCGCGCTTGGAAGCATACAGCGCTTCGTCGGCGAGACGGACGATCTCGATCGGATCACGACTGTCAAGAGGCCATACGGCGGCGCCGATACTGCAGCCGATGCGGACGATGCGGCCGTCCAGGACGAACGCCTGATTCAGCGTCTCGATCAAGCGGGCAGCCACGGCCGCGGCCTCTTGTTCGGCTCCGACCGCCGAAGTGTTCAGAATCGCGAGAAACTCGTCTCCGCCGAGCCGGGCCGCGATTTCGTCGCCCCGCGTGCAGGCGCAAAGCCGGGCAGCGACATTCTGCAGCAGGGCATCGCCGGCCGAATGGCCGTGCGTATCGTTGATGCCCTTGAATCCATCCAAGTCCAAGTACAGGAAGGTGAGCGTCTCCCCGTTCTCCTCCGCCCGACGCATGGCTTCCTCCATATAGCTATCGAGAGCGATCCGGTTCGGCAGGCCGGTCAGTCTATCATGATGGGCAAGGCTCTCCATCCGATCCAGCGCGTGTTCGGTGCGGGTTAAATCGTCGACCAGGCTTTGCAGCGAGACCGACAGCGTCTCGATATCCCGGATGCCGCGGTGCTGCGGGATCGGAACATCCTCGCCTTGACGGAGACGTTCCGCCGCTTGCGCGATGTTCTTCAGCGGCTTGGAGACGAAGCCGGCGGCGAACCAGCCTATGATGGCGAAGACGAGTGCGGATATGCCGCCAAGCCACATGAAGCGGTTGCGCAGCTCGGCCACCGACGCGAAGGCGCTGTCCGCCGGTTCGCGGACGATGACGGTCCAGCCGAGTCCTGGATAGTCCATATAGCCGTTGCCGTAAGCGAAGCTGGTCAAATAGGTTTGTCCGTCCGGCCACTCCATCGTGCCGTTATTGTTGCGGCCCGCCTGGGCGGCGGCCAAACCGGGCAGCGCAATCTTCTTGCCCACCTGCTGCTCCGGGCCGAGAAGCACGCTGTTGTCCGTCTTGCTTACGATAAAAATATCGTAGCTCGATTTGCGATCCTTGAGCGGCTGCAGAATCGACTGCTCGACTTCCTCCGACCATTCCCAACTGAGATGCGCGGCGAGGACGCCGACCGTCTCTCCCGCGCTGTTCTTGACGGGCACGCTGATGTCGACGAATTGCAGCGGCTCGCCGCTCGGATTGGGCAGCAGCTTCGCGAGGAGCACGGCCTCGTGCACATCGCCGATGAACCGGCCTTTGATGCCGTTCTGGAAGACAGGGCGCTTCGCGATATTCTGCCCGGTCAGAATGCCTGCCGTCGAAGCGACGACATTCCCCTTGGTATCCAGAAAGGCGACCCAGGTGAACGACGGGATACTCTTCTGCAGCCCATCGAGGAGTCGGCGGATCGCGGCGGGATCTTCCGGTTGACGCAGCGTATCCAGCTGGCTGAGCACGTCAATCTCGCCGGCGCGGGACCACATGTAATGATCAAGCTTCTCGGCCATCTGGTATGAGATCTCGGACAGCGAGTTACCGATCTCCGCTTCGATGGCGGCGCTGGTCCGGTTCGACATCGTAAAGCTGAGCAAGGTGGACAGCAAGATGATTAGTACGGCGGATATAATAGCGAAGCTAGTTCGCAAATTAAGTGAAAACGACACGACGATCTCCTCCATGAAGTGAATCGACAAAAAACTAGTCGAATAATGTCGAAAGCAATATGACATTATTATAACTGATTGTCACTCGTTTGGGGAGAGACTTCGGACACGGCGTTGCTTGTTATTATTCGTCAATATCGACGAGTTGATCCAGCTTGATCCACTGTCCGCTGTCCATGCGAACGCGGCGTCCGGCGGCGTCGTAGCGGACGAGCACGCCTTCGAGCGTGACGTTGTCCGGCTCGGCGGCAAGCGTCAGCCGGACTGGCGCGCCGTGGGAGAGCGCGGCGCCGAGTCGGGCGGCGATCTCCTCGCGGCGCTGGTCGTCGAGCGCCCGGCGGGCGGAGGGTGTGGTGGCGGGGATCGGCTCGCGCCCCCGCGCGATGAGCGCATCCCGATGCTCGAACAGCATCATGCGCGACGATTCGAATAGGCCGTTGCCCTGCAGTTTTTTGCTCATTTGAGATGACCTCCGATTTTTCTGGCGATGTTGGTAAGCTGGGCGGAACGGGAGGCGGAGGAGCCGTAGAAGATTGCGGTCGGCCCGTAGGCGTCGCGGATATTGTCCATCGTCTGCTCCAGCACGAGCTGGCGGTGACGGTCGTCGAACAACGTCAGCTGCACCGCCTCGTCGGAGAGCAGGCTGCCGAGCTGGACCCACACCTTGCGGACCGGCAGGCCGTTCCAATGCTTCGCGAACACTTGCTTGGCGGCGGCGTACACCTCGCGGGTGAGGTTGGTCGGCACATCCAGCTTCATCTGGCGGCTGAACCCGGTCGGCTTGTCGAAGTCCGCGCCCTGCACGCCGACGCTGACGACCGCCCCTTGGTAATGCTTCTTGCGGGCGCGTTCGCAGACGAGCGCGGCGAGCTCCAGCAGCACGACGTGGATGTCTTCCGCGCTGTAGTAGTCGACCGGGAGCGTCGTCTGCCGTCCGATTCCCTTCTGCCCGTCGAACGCATCCGGATTGACGGGCGACTCGTCGATGCCGTTGGCTGTCCGCCAGAGCACTTCGCTCCATATATCCGTGTTGCGGCCGAGCAGCACGCGCATTTTCCTCCGCAGCGTCTCGAGCGGCGTCTGCGCCAGATCGCCGATCGTGCGAATGCCGATCTTGTGCAGATGCATCATCGTGCGCGTGCCGATGCCGAACATTTTGTTCAGCTCGTGCTCCCACATCTTGTGCATGTTGTCCCGCGTCAGCTCGAATAGGCCGGCGTCGTTCTTCTTGGCGAAGATATCGCAGGCGATCTTGGCGAGAATCTTGTTCTCGGAGACGCCGATGCGGGTATTAATGCCGGTTTCCTTCCAGACGCGCATCCGGATATGTCTAGCGAGTTCCTCGGCGGTG
>NZ_JBHMDO010000045.1:0-55641 GCF_042431225.1 Paenibacillus aurantiacus
ACGCCGCCAGCGTTCGTCCTGAGCCAGGATCAAACTCTCCATGAAAGTTTGTGACTCATTTAAAAACGTTGTCGATTTATCGATTCATATGTTCAGTTTTCAAAGAACTTGCCGTCACGTTTTGTCGTGACTTTGCATATCTTATCAGCTTCGCACTTCGCTGTCAACAACTATTTTCATTTTTCTAATGAAGTTTGTTGTTTTGCGTCGTGCTTCAGAAGCGACAAGAAGTAATATACCATCCTGGTTCATCGAATGCAACTTGTAAAATATGACAAGCCGCTGCTTAATAGCGCGGCCTGTCTGATTACACCAATGTCCCTTATTCGTTGAGCAACCTTACGAACTCCTCTTCATCGTCAATCACGCGTATGCCAAGGTCGCGCGCTTTGGTCAACTTGCTGCCTGCACTCTCGCCCGCGACTACAATATCGGTTTTCTTTGATACGCTGCCGCTGATTTTGGCGCCTAGCGCTTCTAGCTTCTTGGCCGCCTCGTCTCTGCTCATCGAGGTAAGTGTACCAGTCAATACGACGGACTTGCCGCTGAACTGGCTGTCCGTGCGCGCTGGTGCAGCTTGTTCCGCTTCCGCCTTCACGCCAAGCGCCAGCATGCGGTCGATACTCTGAACGACGACCGGATCGCGGAAGTAAGTATAGATGCTCTCGGCCACAATTCCGCCTACATCCGGCAAGCCTACAAGATCTTCGCGCGCCGATTCCCTCAGCGGCGCGAGCGCGCCGAAATGGTCGGCCAGCATTTTGGTCGTTGCCTTCCCCGTATTCGGAATGCCCAGCGCGAACAAAAATGCCGCGAGATCGCGATCCTTCGACTTCTCGATCGCCTCCAACAATTTGCGCGCTTTCTTGTCTCCGAAACGCTCGAGGCCGATCAATCTGTCGTAATCCAATTCGTACAGATCGGCCGGATCGTGCACATTGGAATGGTCGAACAACTGCTCCGCGGTCATGATGCTGAACGATTCGATGTCCATGGCGTCCCGGGAAGCAAAATGCGTAATGCGGCCGACTGTCTGCGGCCGACAGCCCAGCTTATTATTACAGAACATATGGGCGCCGCGCTGCTCCAGTGGCGTACCGCAAGCCGGGCATACTTCAGGCGCGACGATCTCCGCCCCTTCCTCGTCGTCGGCTTTCCCGAGAATCTCCGGAATGACGTCATTCGAACGCCGAATGAATACGCGCGTGCCTAGCGCGTGCTTCAAGTTCTTGCGCTCGATGTCGCCGATATTGTTGAGCGTGCAGTTGGACACCGTCACGCCGGCGAGTTCGACCGGTTCGACGCGCGCGACCGGGGTGATTTTGCCCGTACGGCCCACTTCCCATGAGACGGACTCCAGCACAGTGGTCGTCTCTTCCGCTTCAAATTTGAACGCCACCGCCCAGCGTGGGAATTTGTCGGTATACCCGAGCGCTTCGCGCGTCCGCATGTCAGTCAGCTTCACGACAGCACCATCAATGAGGAAATCAAGCTCACCGCGCATTGCGGTAATCCGCGCCAGCTCCGCTTCGACCTCTTCGATCGTGCTCCAGTAGGTGACGTACGGGTTGACCTTGAATCGGTTGTCCCGCAAGAACTGAAGCATCTCCTGGTGAGTATCGAATTGAACGCCGTCGGCATAACCGATGTTATAAAAGAAAGCGTTCAGCTTGCGCTCGGCCGTGATGCGCGGATTCTGGTTACGCAGCGCTCCAGCCGCGGCGTTGCGGGCGTTCTTGAGCGGCTCGGCGGCAGTGCGGTTGTACGCTTCCAGAACCGACAAATTCATGATCCCCTCGCCCTGCACTTCGATAATGCCCTCGGAAAACGGAATGGTCAGCGGAATCGACTTAATCGTCTTCACTTGCGCCAGGATGCCCTCTCCTACAACGCCGTTGCCTCTCGTCGCCGCTTGGACCAGCCGTCCGTCGTCGTACGTCAAATTAAGCGTCAGGCCGTCGAACTTGAGCTCGACGACATACGTCGGCTCCGGAAGCGGAGTTGCTTCCGGGTTTTTGGCATTGTAGTCGGCAATCGATTTCCGAACGCGGGCGTTCCAAGCAAGCAGATCTTCGTTGTCCTGCGCTTTGTCCAAGCTCCACAGCCGTGCCCGGTGACGATGCGGCTCGAATCCTTTCAAGATGTCGCCACCGACCCGCAGCGTCGGGGAATCTGGCAGGACGACACCTGTCAGTTTCTCGAGTCCGATCAATTCGTCGTATAACGCGTCGTATTCCTTGTCGCTCACCGTTGGAGCGTCGAGGGTGTAGTAGTGGTAATTGTACTGTTCAATCAATGCCGCCAGCTCGCGCATGCGGGCCTGCTGCGCCATATCTGCGCCTAGTCCTTGCTCCATTGCACTGATCCGCCTCTCTTCGTATCCTTAGCCTTCCCTCATCGCCTATGTAAAGAGAGAGACGCCCGCGTCCTCTTGCATTGCCAGCGTCTCTCTTATGATGCAATACCGGTGTTACTCCACCTTCGTAATTGGCGCGAAGCTCGCGAGCAGCTTCTTGATGCCTACCGGAGCCGGGAATGCGATATTCAGCTCCGTCTCGTTGCCGGAGCCCTTCGCCGAGACGACCGTCCCGACGCCGAACTTGCCGTGGGACACGCGGTCTCCGACTTTAAAGTCCTTGGAACCCGATGCCGCCCCGCCCGAAGCCGCTCGGGCGGCGTCCGCCGGACTCGTCACGCGAACGCCGCCGCCGCTCGGGGCGCTTGCGCTCGCGGCACCCGCGCTTGGACGAGAAGCAGAACTGCCCGCGCCGCGGAAACCAAACCCGGATCCGCCGGATGCGCTGCTCCTTCCTGCGCCGAAACCGCCGGATGCGGGACGGCTGCTCGCGCGCCCGAACATGGACGCATCCTTCTTCAGTTCGTCCGGCACCTCGTCGAGGAACCGGGACGGTTTGTTCGCGTTCGTCCGTCCGAACAACGTCCGCACGCGCGCACAGGTCATAAACAGCTGCTTCTCGGCCCGGGTAATGCCGACATAGGCCAGCCGTCTTTCTTCCTCGAGCTCTTCATTGTCCATAAAGGCGCGGCTGTGCGGGAATACGCCTTCCTCCATGCCGATGATGAACACGACCGGGAACTCTAGACCTTTGGCGCTGTGCATTGTCATCAGGATGACCGCGTCCTTCACGCCGCCTTCCGGTTCGTCTTTATCGACCGTGTCGATATCCGCGATCAAGGCCAGATCCGTCAGGAACGAGACGAGCGACTTGTCGTCGTTGCGCTTCTCGAAATCCTGCGTCACGGACAGAAACTCGTCGATGTTCTCAAGCCGCGCCGTCGACTCGAGCGTATTCTCCCGCTGGAGCTCCATCCGATATTGGCTCATTTCGAGAATTTTCTCGGTCAGCTCGGTGACGGAGAGATACTCCACCATTTGCGTCAGATTCGAGATCATGTCACGGAATTCGCGAAGCGCCGTGCGCGCCCGGCCGGTCACGTCGATCCAATCGAGCTCTTCCAGCAGCGCGAATATCGAAATGCCGCGCGAGCCGGCGATATCGGCCAGCTTGGCGACCGTCGTATCGCCGATGCCCCGCTTTGGCACGTTGACGACCCGTTCAAAGCTAATATCGTCGTCGGGATTGGAAATTAACCGCAGGTAAGCGAGCAAATCCTTGATCTCTTTGCGGTCGTAGAACTTGATGCCGCCGACGATCTGGTACGGAATATCGGATTTGATGAGCGTTTCCTCGATGACGCGGGACTGGGCGTTCGTCCGGTACAAAATCGCATGGTCGGCGTATTGCTTGCCCTGCTTGATATTCTTCTGAATCTCGCCCGTAACGAAATAACCCTCTTCGTGCTCGGACTCCGCCTGATAGACGGTGATCGGCTCTCCTTCGCCCCGGTCGGTCCACAGCTTCTTCGCCTTGCGCCCCGTGTTCAGGTTGATGACCGCATTGGCCGCGTTCAGGATATTCGACGTGGACCGGTAGTTCTGCTCGAGCATAATCGTCCGCGCTTCCGGGTAGTCCTCTTCGAAATTCAAGATATTCGAAATGTCCGCCCCGCGCCAGCGGTAGATCGACTGGTCGCTGTCGCCTACGACGCAAATGTTGTGATGCTGATCGGCCAGCATTTTGCAAAGCATATATTGCGCACGGTTCGTATCCTGATACTCGTCTACGTGGATGAAACGGAATTTATTCTGGTAGAAAGCTAGAACTTCAGGTACTTCCGTGAATAATTCAATCGTCTTCATGATGAGATCGTCAAAATCGAGCGAGTTGTTGAACTTGAGCCGCTTCTGATAGGACGCGTATACTTTCGCCACGATGCCGTCGAAGTAATCGCCGATCTTGTTCTCCAGCCGTTCGGGCGTCTGCAGCTCGTTCTTCGCCGCGCTGATCTTCGCCTGAACCGCCTTCGGCTCGAACTTCTTCGTGTCGAGGTTCATCTCTTTCATGATGTTGCGGATGACCGACAGCTGGTCGGCCGAATCCAAGATCGAGAAGCTCTGCGAAAACCCGATCCGTCCGATATCTCTGCGCAAAATGCGCACGCACATGGAGTGGAACGTCGATACCCAGATATCATGGCCGGACGGGCCGATTAGGGTGGATACCCGCTGCTGCATCTCTCTTGCCGCTTTATTGGTAAACGTGATCGCCAGAATGCTCCACGGCGCCACGCGCCGCTTCTCGATCAAGTACGCAATCCGGTGCGTCAGCACACGCGTCTTGCCGCTGCCCGCGCCGGCCATGATTAACAACGGACCATCGGTGGCCTGCACGGCCTCCCGCTGCGGCGGATTCAGTTTCTGCACCGCCTGTTCGATACTGAATTCGTTTAACATATGTGGAATAAAAGCTCCTTTGTTCGCATTTGTTCGCCTATTCACAGTCTAGACAACCGCGCCTGCGGTGTCAATTTGATTCTCGGTTTTGCAGACATTTGGCAGCGCTGCAGCTAAGCTCGGCGGAACGCCAAGCCGTGCACGGGAGCAACCTCGGCCCATAGGCGTGCCGTGGCATCTGCCCGGGCTTGACCAGGTCTATGGTGCAGCACCATCAGACCCACCTTACTGGACTAAAAAGAAAACAGCCCCCTGCTCGGCCTCTATTGGCTTGTCGAAACATTCGGGAGCTGTATGTACATGGATTTCGGAATTGGTCACTGCAGCTTGCAGGGCGTTCGACGGACAGCCTCCACCGTCGCGAGCGCGGCGTCCAGCTTCTCATATACGGCATTGCCGACCACGACTGTATGGGCGTACGCCGCAGCCTCGCTGGCTCTCTCGGGACCGTCGACTCCGCCGCCGTAAAACAACCGCGCCGACGTTAATACCTTGCCGGCTTTGTCAACGAGCGACATATCCCCATAAGCACCGCTGTATTCGATGTAAACGACCGGAAGCCGCATGAGCCGATCTGCCATATAAATGTGCGCGGCGATGCCTTCCGCATCCTGTATCGCGTCGGCCCCGGTTATTCTGGCCGCCTCCGCATCCGGGTTCAAGACGATATAGCCTTCGGCGGAAGTCATCTCCCAAGGGACGAACGGACCGAATTTGCGCAGCGCCTCGATCTGATGGCCGGCGATCCATTCGCCCCGGCGGGTGTTCAGGACGAGCGGGATAAAATACCAATCAAAACCTGGCACGGCCGCCTCTATGTTGGACACCTCGAGTGCGCACGGCACCTCGTAACGGCGAATGCGCGAAAGAAGCTCAACGGTATTGTCGTAGTCTACGCCGCTAGACCCCCCGACGAGGATGGCGTCCGTACCGGACATACAGACCGCGTCCAGCGCCTCGTCCGAAATTTCCCGCTCCGGGTCCAGTTTGAAGACGTGCCGCCATTCGGCGTAAATTTCGCTTTGCATGATGGTCATTGCATTCCTTTCTAGTTGACGCGCACGCTAAGATGGCCGTCTTACAACGATTCGATGCGCTGCATCACGGAAAATTCATTCGGGTACAGCATGATCCACTCGGTCAGGCCCACCATCCGGAACAGCTTCTCGTAATGTGGCGTGATCCCCCACGCGAATGTATGCATGCCAGCCTTCTTGGCCGTCCGGGCAAACCGGATCAACACGGCCATGCCGCCGCTGTTGATGTAGGAAATTCCCGTCAAATCCAGGACCAAAAACCGTACTTTCCCGGCGAATTCGGTTGCGAATCCGTCCAATATTTCATGCTCGGATGCACGGGTCAGCTCGCCCCTAAGCTGCAAGACGCAGCCGCCGGTAAACTGACGCTTCTCGATGACCAATGGCTGTTGCACTACCGTCGCCTCCTTTGTTGTGCGCGCTAAGCGCGCGTTTTACGCATAAAATAAATTTCGAGGTAGAATCCCCGTTCGTCCCGGCCCGTCGCCCAATAGTCCGATAAGGCATCAATAAGGACAAGCCCCCAGCCGCGCGGATCCTCGGACTCCCGCTTGCGGGCCATCTCTTCCTCGTTGCGCGCGACGTGCGGGAAGAAGCCTCCTCCGCTATCGTAAATCCGAATCACCGTAATCCGGCTGCCAACCTGCGCCTGCACGGTGACCACCGACCCAGGCCGGAGACGATTGCCGTGTTCCATCGCGTTCATGATGCCTTCGGACACTGCGCTCTGCACGTCCTCGCCAAGCACGGTCTCCGGCCAGAACGTCGATACGAGCATGCCGACCTGCTCCGCTACCATCCGCTCCGTGCCATGCGCGCTGCCGAGCATCCAGTCGTGGGCATAGAACCGGCTCGGCGCCAATTCGTCCAATAAGGCCCCGTCCAGCGCTGCCGCTGCCTCGCGCTCGGCCGCCTGCAGCCAATAGGCGTGCACAAGCTCCAGCACGACGATCGTGCGGTCATCGTTGTCTTTGGCGTACTTGGCATCCATTCGGCCGAGCCAGTCGTCCACCCGCTCCGGCAGTTCGTCGCCCATCCGCCACTGTGCCAGTTCGCTCTCTAAGCCATCGAAGCTGTACATCCGTCCCGTTTCATCCATGGACTCGATCAATCCGTCGGTATACAGCACGAGCTGATCGCCCGGCTGCAGCTTCAAGACGATGGATTCGTAGCGCGTCTCGGGGTCTATTCCGATTGGAAGCGAGCTGCAGTCTAGCGCTTTTACGCTGCCGCACTCGCTCACGATATAGGGGGACAAATGGCCGGCGCTCACATACTGAAGCGTATCGTGAACCGAATCGACGACGCCGATTCCCATCGTGACCGCGCCTTCCTCGCCAATCGCCTCGCATAGCTCCTCATTGATCCGCATCATGACCTCGGCCGGATTGCCGTTGCGCCGGATCTCCGCGCGAAAGAGCAGCAGCAGCGCCGACATTAACAGCGCGGCCGGGACGCCTTTGCCGGACACGTCGCCAATCATGATCGCGAACCGGTTCGGGCCCAAGCTGAGCACGTCGAAGAAGTCGCCGCCCACTTCATGGTAAGGCCGGCTTCGCGCCGCGATCCGGTACGACCCGATCGTCATATCGCCGGGTGGAAGCAGCTTCTGCTGCACTTTGTTGGCGAGTCTGAGCTCCCGCTCAAACTGCTCGAACCGTTGCCGCGCGCGCGCTTGGAGCTCACGGAAGACAAGCGCCAGATCGCCAGCCTCGTCCTCCGGCTCCTTCCGCTGCGATCCGACAGCCCCCGGGTGCCCATCCATGACCAGTTCCCGCAGACTGCGGACCAGCCCGCGAAACTCGTTGCGGAAGCGCGTCGTCACGAAGATGGCAAGAGCTAAGCCCAGCGCTACGTCAATCGATGCCGCCCCGATGATGGCCTGCGGCGCCAAGGACGCAGGCTGCTCGTGCTGGATGAGCATCAGCTGCAGCACATTCAACATCGCGGCCAGAAACGCGCCTAAATATGTAGCCAAAAACGGCCAGATTATGGAGAGGCTTAGACCACCTCCATGATCCCGCTGCAGCCGCAGCACCGTCCCCCGCAGCACGCCGCGCACCGCGACGAACAGCAGAACCGCCATGGTAAGCGACATGCCGATGCCCCCGGCCAACGCGTCCGCATAGGCCTGGACCAGGTTCCCTGACCCTCCGAGCGCTACGGATACCGCCATGCTGCTTAGTCCTGCAAACAGCATAGAGGCAAGGAGCTGGTACGGATAAAGAAGCAGCTTCCGGACCGCCAACCGCACCTGGGATTGTTGGGTAAGCAACTGCCTGACCGAATATAGGCGCCATGCCAAATGAACGCCAAGCACAGCGATGATCAACAGGACGATAGCGATCGGATAAGGAATCCCTCTGCCTTCAACGTGCGGAACGAGCTGATGCGACACGATGTGATTTTTGACTGTGAACATGACCAGACCCGCCAGTACCGACACCGCCTGGGCGGCGAACAGCTTCATGAACAACCGTCTCCACGCAAGGGCAGACGCAGGCGGCATCTCCGTCTCCCCCCAGGACCGTCGCACTAGTTCCATATTAAGCGTCTGGTTTCTTCCAACGGTTCGGAACCGAATTCCTCTTCATACATCCGTTCTAGCCGCTTATACCAGCCGATCGCCTCCGCCCGATGTCCTTTGGCCAGACAATGGCGTATCATCGCCTCATAAGCCTCTTCCTGCTTCGGACGCAGCGCGATCCATTCGCTGAGCGCTTGTTCGGCCTTCACTTCGTCCCGCATATCGGTATAATAGATCGCCAGCCGTTTCAACATGTTGGTCTGCCGATCCAGCATTTGTTCCCGCGTGCGCTCGAGCCACTCTACGTTCGGGAGCTCCGTCGCCAACTGGCCATACAACGGCAGCGCTTCCTCATATAGGCGGCAAGCCGCTTCCCGGTCGTCATTCCACAGCTGATCCCCGACTCTGGACAAGGTCATGTACGTCTCCGCGTCCACTTGTTCGATAATCTGCTCGTCCAGCCCAATAACGCCACGCTTGACGTAGACCGGATCGGACATCCCCATTTCGCGCAGCGTATGACGCAAATCGTGCAGCGTCACATAAAGCTGGTTCGATTGCTTGGCCGCTTCGCCTTCGCCGAAAACGCGTTCAAGCACTTGCTCGCGATTCGCTTTGTAAGCTGGCTGAAGAAGGAGATACACGAGCAGTTCTCCTGCTTTGCGGCGCTTCCACACGGGCTCGGCCACCTGACCGTCCGAGGCGCTGAAGCGCAATCCGTCCACCAGCTGTACCCGCCAGCGGCGATCCTGCACGGCGAGCGCTTCCGGTTCGACCGGGCTCGGCTTCTCTTCGGCAACCGGTTGGACCGATGCCGCTGCCGCCGGTTCGGCCGCTTCTTCCTTCGCCATCTGTTGGCGCAGCACGTCCAATTCGGTCAAACGGCGTTTGATCTCCGGCGACGACACGAGCGCGGCATAACCGTCCAAGGCTTGGAAAAGTTCACCTGCACGCGCAGTGTCTCCCCGCTGCAATTCTCTGCGCAGCTCTGCGGCCGCCGCGAAAAATTGCACTTCGATGTCGTCGTCGAGCGAGCGCGGCGGCCTGCGGTTCGCGCGGCCGAAACAGATCGCATTGACCAAATACACATATCGTGCCGGCAGCAGTTCGATCGTCTCGTCTCTCGGCTTGCCGCCCGCATTCAGCGTCTCCTTGAGCGCAAGACCAAGCGAGGTCTCGTCCAAGCTGCGACCGAGCCATTGCAGCAGTAGTCTCCATTCCGGATTAGCGAGTAAGTCGCTCTGCGGATCATACAGCAGACGCTCTAGCATTACGATCGCCGCCCACAACGGCTTGCCCTCTTCCCGGAACCGATTCGCCGCCGCCTGAAACAATCCTTCGGGCGACGCCAGGCCGCTCTGTTCGTTCAATCCGCCCCCAGCCAATGCTCGCGCAAGCGACCACGGTACGAATCCGCTGCATGCCTGTCCGGAATGCTCCCATTCCATCCGTAAGAAATCGATAACCGGCCGCGAATCCGAGCGATCCCCGACTTGCTGATACAAAAGGCCCAGCATCCCCATCAGCGTTAGCATCGCTTCTTCGTTCGCTTGGGCTGCGAACGCCCGCAGCGCACTCTCGATCAGACGTTTGGCATCGCTCAGACGCCCTTGCAGCAGCCCTTCCTCGCATTCCGCCTGAAGGAGCAGCGGCGAACTATTCCGTATAGACGCCGGGATGACGGCCAACATGTCCGCCGTTACGCGCCTTCCATCCAATATCGCTCTCTCCAGCGACAATACACTATCTGTCCATGCATCTGCGTTTTGGGACAATCTTCCACTATGTTCCATTCGTAAGTTCCCCACGTTCGATTGTCATTGTAATCTCTCCTCTATTTCGCCTCCATACGTCAAAATACCTGCCTGTATCTCCAAAGTCTTGTCAACAAAAACGCGATTGGACGGCTTCGCAAGGGGAAATCGGCATGAGCGGTCTTACGGGGGCGCGCGTACATTTTGGAGCGTGCAGGAACGCTCAGACACGTTAAAAGTTTGACCGGCATGAAAAAAAGAGCGGGGGCGTTCTCCCCGCTCTACTTATACGTTACTTCACCAGCTGTCCGCGCGTCACGCCGAGCTGATTGATCGCCTTCAAGCTTCGCCATACTTGCGTGCCGTTGATCCGGCCGCTAAGCGCATCAGCGTAAAGCCCGATGACCTCGTCTACTTTGTCGGCGGTCTCCTCCAAAAATTCGATGCGGAAGGAGCCGACGCCCAGATCGGCGAATTGGCGCAAATATTCGGCACCGGATTGCTCGATGGCGTTGTACACGGTATTGCGGCAGCCTTCGTCGACGCGCACCGGATGCGACATGCCGATCCGATCGCGAAGCGAAGCGCGCTGCTCTTCGCACGGCCGTCCACAGTTCGTGAAATCCGTGCCCTCGCTCATGAACGTGCAATACACGCAATGCTCGGTATGGAACATCGGCAAATGCTGATGGATGACCACTTCCATCTTGGACGTGTCCGAGCGCTCGAGCAAATCGAACATTTGCTGCACGTTCAAATCGTAAGACGGCGTCACGAAGTCGCATCCGGCTTCGATAAACAGATCCGCCGCTTTATGATTGGCGATATTCAGCGAGAAGTCGCCGATCAAACGCGGGAACCCTTCTCCGCCGCGCTCCGCACGAGCGCGCATGTAATAATAGAGCGCGCCCGTGTTGCGCACCAGCACCGCATCCGGTGCCAGCTTCAAAATATTGGCGTGGTAGCCGTTCTCGCCGGGCATATGAATGCGCGGCGTGGCCAGCGCGATCGGCTTGCCGGCCTGGCGCGCGATCTCAAGCGCAGCCGGGAATTGCTTAATAAACTCGAAGTCCGCGTAGACCATGCCGACGCCCGAACGAACAGCCGCTTCCACCTGCGGCAGCGTCCGGCAAAGCGCCGTCAGGCGGGAGGCCGCCGCTTGCGGCGTCGGCACCGGAATCGCGGCTTGGCGCTGGCGCGCCTCGGCGTCGGCGTACACCTCCACCTGGCGCTTCACGTAGACCGGCGGCTTTGGCCGCTCGCCCGCCAGTTGCTCTACCGCTTCACGCCGCATCCGGTTCAGCTCGCGCACCGGCACGATGAGATCGCCCTGCAGCTCGGCGTCCAGCTTGTCCAGCTGGTAGAGCGTTCCGCCCAGACGGCCGAACTGCTCCTCTAGCAGCGCGACGTCCATCGGCCGCTTCTGGGCGGCTTCCAGCTCCAGCTCGGAGACGATCTCCACGGTCGTGCCTTTCTCTACGTCGGTCCACCACGTCTTCAGCGGTTGGCCGAGCGTACCCAGCACCTTCACCCGAAGCGGGAACACGCGGTACGGCTTCTCGGTCTCGAAGGTGGCGCGCAGCCGCTTGTCCAGCGCCGGGTCGTTCGTCTTCCAAATCCGGTCGCCGACGTGCACCTTGCGCAGGTCGACGTCGTTGCGGCCCGGCACGATCTCGAGCATCGTGCCATCTTGCGCTTCCCCTTCGATCTTCACGCCTTGACGGCGCAAATCATAAATCCGGCCGCCCTCTTCCTTCTTGGTCGGGTCGCCGGCGTCGAACACGATGCCGTCTCCGCGCTTAAGCGGGGTTTCGATGCGGCACACGACGGCGTCGCGCAGCACGCGCTCCACGCGTCCAAGATATACGCCGCGGCTCTTCGGGAACGTACCTTCGACGAGCATCTTATTGTTCGTCCCTTTCAGGAAGCCGTGGGTAAACCCGCGCGAGAAGCTTTGCTGCAGTTCCTCGATCTCCTGCTTGGAAGGAGCCGAACGATCGCCGTCGAAATACCGGTCGATCGCAGCACGATATTTGCTCACGACGTTCGCCACGTATTCCGGACTCTTCAGCCTGCCCTCGATTTTGAAGGAGGTGACGCCCGCTTCGATCAGCTCCGGCATAATGTCGATCGCGGCCAAATCCTTCGGCGACAGCAGGTAAGCGACATCGCCCATCGGCTTCTGCTCCCCGTCGACCATGAGATCATACGGCAGCCGGCATGCCTGCGCGCACTCGCCGCGGTTGGCCGAGCGTCCACCCCACATTTCGGACGTCAAACATTGGCCCGAATACGAGACGCATAATGCGCCGTGCACGAATACCTCCATCGGGAGTTTCGCCTGATCGCCAATCGTCTTAATCTGCTTCAGGTTGTTCTCCCGGCCTAAAACGACGCGCTCCATATTAAACGGCTTGGTGAATTCGACGGCCTCCGGCGACGTAATCGTCATCTGGGTTGAACCATGGATCGGGAAATCCGGCGACATCTCGCGAATGAGCTTCACCAGTCCTAAATCCTGCACGATCACCGCGTCAACCCCGGCGTCTATGCATGCTTCGATTAGCGCCTTCGCCTCGCGAAGCTCGTCCTCGAACACGAGAATATTAAAGGTCAGAAAACCTTTGACCCCGTAGCTATGGAGGAAAGCCATAATCTCCGGAAGCTCACTCATCTGAAAGTTGTTCGCTCTTGCCCGCGCGTTAAATTTCTCCACGCCGAAAAATATTGCATCTGCGCCATTCGCCACCGCCGCGCGCATGCAGTCCCAATCGCCTGCAGGCGCGAGCAGTTCAACGTCTGCGCGCGTAATTGTACTCATCTTGTAATCCGCCACCCTTTGTTCGTTGCTATTCTTCTAAGTGTACCAGAGTACCGCGGTTGATTCCACCGACAGCCGTTTCCATGCGATTGACTGGAAACAGAAAAAAGAAAACCGCCCGCTAGCCGGTTCAATCCGAATAGGGGCGGTACATTCGTTTAGTTGATCGTGAATGTTTGTACGACTTTCTCGACTGGATCGTGGTTGGCCGCCGTATCATTTGCCATGTGAATCGTCGATTGGAGTACATAGGTAGTCCCGTTCTTCTCGACGACATAATATGTTTCGACGAATGGTCTCATATCCTCGCCCGGATTCGGTACTTCGACAATAATCTTGAAGCCCGTCAGGCCATTGATAGTCACATTCGTGACCGATCTGACTTTGGCCTCGCTCCGCTTCATCTCGTCGTCTTGACTGACGTAGCTGGCGATAGCCTGCCGGAAATCAGAAGCGCTCCAATTCCGGTCAAGGACCTTAATCGAGAACCACCCGTAATCCATGCCGTATTCAACATAATTCGATTCGAAGTCTCTTTCGATCCCCTCCCACGTTTCGGGCAAGGTGATCGAATAGTCGTATTTCTTGCTCGTCTTCGTCACGGTCGCCGTATTGTCGCTCGAATCTTCGATTTCACTGAAGTTGGCGTCCACATACTTAGTTAATATCGTAATAGTCGAAGCGATTTGCTTAAAGATCGCTTCGCCCTCCGCGCCCTTCTCGCTTGGATAATAGAACGTCGCGAGATATTTATGGTTACCTTCCATGTAATATACGTCATGCGAGGTTGTCCATTGTTTCTTATCAAAGGTGTACTCCATATTCAACACGCGCGCTTCGCCGTTGCCGATCTTGATCGTGCTCTCCGAAATATTGCGCAAGTAATCCGAAGCGTATTTTGCTTCGAACTTAGCCCGGTCTTTCGCCACCCATTGCTCGAGCGTCTCTCCGGCTACTGATGAGCTCACGACAAATTCGAATGCATACTCCTCGTTGCCGAAGAACGGGTAGGACGCCTCCCGATCCCGATGCCAATCCGCCGGAATCTGCATGCCAAGACCATAGTCCAAGTCGGCTACGTAGACGTAACCGTCTTTCACTTTCGTAATATCTTTCAACGCTTTGTTCGAAGCATCGAACGAAAGCTTGAAGCTGTCCAAAATGGAATTGTACTTATTCAAGGCTTCGCGGCTCGTCGCCTTCATTCCGGCCCCGATGAGATAGACACGACCGCTCTGCTGCGTCGTGCGAAATTCATAGAACCACCCATCGCGCGTTTTGGATACGATTTTCTCGAAAAGAACCCCGTTAACGGTAACTGATTTTCTCTCGAGCAGCACGGAATCCTCGGGCAGCAGACTCATCATATAATCGCGAATTTCATCCTTGGTGTACGTCTCATCCGCATCCATTACTTTCACGAGCACCGTCGCGTTCTCTGACACGTTCGACCACATGATGCCGTCGCCGGTATCCGTCTGGCCGCTCATGGTCAAATCCGAAGGATAGTTCATTGACCAGTTAAAGTAACTGTCGCCGACCAAGGTTTTGCCCGCATCTACATTAATCCCCGCGGCGCCCTTGTCCTCGCCTGCGCTGGATCCAGCCGGTGTGCCGACGATAATGATATTTTTGCCCGACGTGCTAATCGCCGCGCCGAAAGCCTGTGTGATGACACGCAACGGTACCATCGTCACGTTATTGACGACGGTGGGGGCTACCGCGATGGCGGACGCCTTGCCGTTCACCAGAACGGTTTTGCTTCCGATGGTCAGCATGACTTTCGTCTTGTTATACGTCAACGTAATAACTTTGTTTTTCTCGAGCTTAAGCCCTGCGCCGAATGCCTTCGTAATCACGCTCAGCGGAACGAGCGTTGTGCCGTTCGCTTGATACGGCTTCTGGATGGAGGACGTCGCCCCGTTAATCGATACGACGCCGCTGCCAACCGTTAATTGCACGACCACTTTGGCCGATGCCGCTCCCACCGCTGCCGGCATGATCCCCAAAACCATGCAGGCTACAGTAAAGAGCACTACCCAACGTTTCAACATGCAAACAACCTCTCCCAATCTGTCTATAAAATATTCTATCAACCTGCGCTAAGCGTCAGTTTGCGCGTGACGATCGAACCACCCGATTGCACAAGCACCTCTACCTGCTGGCCAGGGATAAAAGCTTTCAACGTTTCGGTCACGTCCACTTGCGAAGTGACCTGTTGTCCCGCGATCGCGAACAACGCATCACCGGACTTCAGCCCGGCTTTGGTGGCCGAATCGGATTTGACGTTCTTAATCGTAAGCGGATCGGAAGATGGCAGACCGACAATTGCCGACCAACTTTCTTCCAGTTCGACTCCGAGCGATGCTCGGTTCACTTTTCCATATTTAAAGAAATGCTGAATGACATAACGAGCGGTATCCATCGGAATTGAGAAGCCCAGACTCTCCACGTCGTCACTGACGAATTTCATGGAGTTGATGCCGATGACTTCTCCTTTGAGGTTCACCAGCGGCCCTCCGCTGTTCCCTGGATTAATCGCCGCATCCGTCTGAAGCAGCTTATAGTCAGAACCAGTCGAACGGTTCATGCCGCTAAGAATTCCCGTTGTAGCGGTGTTGCGCAGTGTAAATGATACCGGAGTGCCGATCGCGATGACGCTTTCGCCTACTTCCACCTTAAGCGGCGTGGCGGCAAAAGTGGCTGGCTTTAGGTTTTTTGCGGCGATTTTTACCATGGCCAGATCGCTCTTCTCGTCATAGTACACACGTTTGCCCTCATACTCCTTGCCGTCGGAGGTAACGACCAGTAAATTGGCCATATCATTCACGACGTGCGCGTTCGTTATAATCCAGCCGTCCGACTTCCAAATGACACCTGTTCCGTGCGATAGCGCGTATCGGTCGTCATAACCGATCGGTTTGCCAATAATGCCGACTACCGATGGCGATACCTTGCCGATTACAGTCGGAATCGGATTAGCCGCCGTGTAGGAATACGTGCCAGTTTTGGCATTATAAGCACCTGTCCCACCAAGTACTTTAGTCACAGAACTGGCCTTAACATATACTTCTCCACCGATCATTTTCGCCTCAAAGGTACCGGTAGGAGCAAAAGCATTTCCCTCCATGGCCGATCCCGTTATAAGCGCCGTTCCTACGGCCGTCAGCGCTAATACGCGAGTCCATTTTGTCCTTGCGGCCAACAACTCAATTAAACTCATTCCCAATGCTCTCCACTCTACTAACGAATTAGTTACTATTGCACCAGTTCTTTGGAACCACACCCAACAATTGTTGATCCCAATTATACCATGTAGTACCTATTAGTAATATAAAAGAAATCATATAGATACAATTTTGCCCCCCTCCCACCCCCTTTAGCATTAGCCCGATCATGCGATAGCTTAATAGTCTCCATCATGACAGCGCTTTTAGCTTTTTGCTCTCTTATTGTGCGATTTTGCCATTCTGACCGTTGATCGCTATGCCGCCCGCCGGGTCATGCTATAATGAAACCATTCTTGCACATCTCATTTTGGGAGGTTTATGGATCCATGAAACTTGGTGTTTTCGCTGTGCTGTTCGCACAGAAACCATTCGAAGAAGCGCTCGACTATATCGCCTCGAAAGGCCTCGAAGCCGTTGAAATTGGAACAGGCGGCTATCCGGGTAACGCGCACTGCGATCCGGACGTTCTGCTGGCCGACGAGAGCAAGCTGAACGCATTCAAAGAAGCGGTAACCTCCCGCGGTCTGACGATCAGCGCGCTCAGCTGCCATGCGAACCCGCTCCACCCGCAAAAAGCAATCTCCAGCGAGCATGACGCGCTGATCCGCAAAACGATCGTGCTGGCCGGTAAACTTGGCGTTCCGGTCGTCAACACATTCTCCGGATGTCCAGGCGATCACGAGGACGCCAAATATCCGAACTGGCCAGTTGCGCCTTGGCCGAACGACTTCCAGGATATTCTGAAATGGCAATGGGAAGAGAAAGTCATCCCGTACTGGACCGAAATCGCGAAGCTGGCGACCGAGAACAACGTGAAAATCGGCCTTGAGCTGCACGGCGGCTTCTCCGTTCACAGCCCGAGCACACTGCTCCGTCTGCGCGAAGCGGCAGGCGAAGCCATCGGCGCCAACCTCGATCCAAGTCACATGTGGTGGCAAGGTATCGATCCGGTCCAAGCGATCCATATCCTCGGTCGCGCCGGCGCCATCCATCACTTCCACGCTAAAGACACGTCGATCGACCCGATCAACGTGAATAAACACGGCGTAACGGATATGCAGTCTTACGCGCTTATGCTGGATCGCGCTTGGCAGTTCCGTACAGTCGGCTTCGGCCACGACATGAAGACCTGGGCGGACATCATCAGCGCTCTGCGCCTGGTCGGCTACGACTACGTCGTCAGCATCGAGCACGAAGACGGCCTCATGTCGGTCGACGAAGGGTTCTCCAAAGCCGTTCAGAACCTGCAGCAGGTGCTTATTCGCGAGCCACTCGGCGAGATGTGGTGGGTATAATTCCGGCTCTCTAGCATCGACCAAATAGCCCCATTGCGCAGCGGTACGAAATCCCGCTGCGCAATGGGGTTTGTCGTTGGTATAGAAAAACCGCCGGCATCCGAAGAAATCCGGGTACCGGCGGCTATATCGGGTCAAGCTTGCAGTCTTGGTTCAGACTATTACCAGCCTTTGATCATGACGATGTCCGAGAACAGGAACACGGCAGCGGCAAGAACGGTGAAGCCGATTGCAAAAAGGTTCTTGTTGCGCTGCGTCACCAGACGGAAGAGCCCGATCAAGATTACGATCGTAAAGAGAAGCATCACGATGTCATACGGATCGAACAAGCTTGTCGATGTTGCCGCTTCCGCAGCAGCTTCCTCTGCGAGATAAAACATAGGGGGACCTCCTTATTTTCGCACGTAGCCTATAGTATTTAATGTTAGCTTTTACCGGTTGTTCTGGCAAGTCCATATTTACATTCGTAACAAGTTTGTCACGATTTCCCGCTTGACGGTTCGTTTGTCAGGCGCGACCCTCTATATATAACAAAATCTTATAATAAGAGCAAGGGGCCATCGGCTCTGTATCTGCGGCAGCAGGTAGCAAATCGGCTGCGAGAACATTTCATCACCGACACGTCAAGAGACTTCCAGCCGCAATAGTGGCCGTTTGCCCGAGGCGGTCGGCAGCGAGACGACGCAAATCTTCCCCCGCAACTATAAAATGTCCATCAGCGGCAATGTTTATAACAAAAGCCATCGTGGGATTCGTTGAATTCGCTCACAACCGCACGATTTTGGAACATGCCATGAAAAGGACAGCATGGGATTTCTACTTCATGTCGGCAATTCAGTGTCATGAGATACGACTTTGACCAGAAAGAGTGGGCAATACCAGGTCGCATGAGCATTACCTCGTTACATGCCGCGTAGACTTGAGAGATACCTAACCCGTCATAAGGAGCGATGTTTATGGGCCTATTCGACAGCATTATGGGGAATGCTTCCGAAATACCGGTAGGCGAAATCCAACAGGAGCTTCGCCCCGTCTTGACGCCCGGCGAGCAGGTGGAGAAAGCGTACAAAGTGTTCCGGGACGGCATCGTTTTCACGAACAAGCGGTTGATCCTGATCGACAAGCAAGGGGTGACGGGCAATAAGACCGAACTGCTCTCGATTCCGTACAAAAGCATAATCCGATTCTCCCGTGAAAGCGCGGGTACGTTCGATCTGGATGCCGAATTGAAAATATGGCTCAGCGGTCAATCGATGCCAATCGTGAAGAAGTTCAACAAGCAGGTGAACATCAATGAAATTTATGCGAAGCTCAGTCAGTACATATTAGGCTAGCTCGCCGTAACACTACAAACACGCCCCATCTGCACCTGACGCAGCATGGGGCGTGTTGTCGGCTCGTGAACGAGACCAGGTGCCGGTGCGCCGGGAGGCGTCCGCATTGTGGGAAAGTCCGTTAGGCCTAATCCGCCTGCGCGGCTGCTACCGTCTCAGCTGCGCGGTGTGCCTCTTCAGTCCGCTTCCGGTCGCGCTCCAAGATCGGCTTCAGGTAACGGCCCGTATACGAGCCTTCCACCTTGACGACTTGCTCCGGCGCGCCGACCGCGACGATCGTGCCGCCTCCGCTGCCGCCTTCAGGACCGAGATCGATCAAGTAGTCGGCCGTCTTGATCACGTCCAAATTGT
Organism: Paenibacillus aurantiacus; assembly: GCF_042431225.1. Classification (NCBI taxonomy): domain Bacteria; kingdom Bacillati; phylum Bacillota; class Bacilli; order Caryophanales; family Paenibacillaceae; genus Paenibacillus; species Paenibacillus aurantiacus. Next base: position 19,166 of record NZ_JBHMDO010000045.1, read on the forward strand.
GCTCGATGACAAGGACGGATTCGCCCGACTCCACCAGACGGTGCAGGACGACGAGCAGCCGGTCGATATCGTCCACGTGCAGACCAGTCGTCGGCTCGTCGAGAATGTACATCGTCTTGCCCGTGCTTCGGCGGTACAGCTCAGCCGCCAGCTTAACGCGCTGTGCCTCGCCGCCGGAGAGCGTGGTGGCCGGCTGGCCAAGGTCCATATAGCCGAGACCGACGTCCATCAGCGTCTGGAGCTTGCGGTGGATGCGCGGCACGTTCACGAAAAACTCTGTCGCATGCTCGATCGTCATCTCCAGCACTTCCGCGATGCTCTTCCCTTTGTACTTCACTTCGAGCGTCTCGCGGTTATAACGCTTGCCCTTGCACACTTCGCACGGGACGTACACGTCCGGGAGGAAGTGCATCTCGATCTTGATGATGCCGTCGCCGCGGCAGGACTCGCAGCGGCCTCCTTTGATATTGAAGCTGAAACGGCCTTTCTTATAACCCCGCACCTTCGCTTCGTTCGTAGAGGCGTAGAGATCGCGGATATCGTCAAATACGCCCGTGTACGTGGCCGGGTTGGAACGCGGCGTGCGGCCGATTGGCGATTGGTCAATATCGATGACCTTGTCGATATGCTCAAGTCCGCGAATCTCCTTATGCTCGCCAGGACGCACCCGAGCCTTATTCAGATCGCGCGCCAACGTCTTGTACAGAATCTCGTTCACGAGCGTTGACTTACCTGAACCTGATACGCCAGTGACCGCGGCGAATACGCCAAGCGGAATCTTCACGTTCACCCCGCGCAGGTTGTTCTCCTTCGCCCCGCGCACCTCCAGCCACTTGTCGCCTGGCGCACGGCGCTTGAGCGGCACCGGAATGAACTTGCGGCCGCTCAGGTAGGCGCCTGTCAACGAGTTCTCATCCCTCATCACTTCTTCCGGCGTCCCCTGCGCGATAATCCGCCCGCCGTGAATGCCCGCGCCCGGACCGACGTCAATAATGTAATCCGCAGCCATCATCGTGTCTTCGTCATGTTCGACGACGATGAGCGTGTTGCCGAGGTTCCGCATATGCTCGAGCGTCTTGATCAGCTTGTCGTTATCCCGCTGATGAAGCCCGATGCTCGGCTCGTCCAAAATATAGAGCACGCCCATCAAGCTCGAGCCGATCTGCGTGGCCAAGCGGATTCGCTGCGCTTCTCCGCCCGAGAGCGTGCCCGCCGCGCGGCTGAGCGTCAAATACTCCAAGCCTACGTTCGTCAAGAAGCCCAGACGGCTGTTGATTTCCTTCAGGATCAAATTCGCGATCGTGCGGTCTTTCTCGCTCAGATCGAGCTGTTCGAAAAATTGCTGCGCGCCGCCAATCGAGAGCGACGTCACATGCGAGATATTCTGCTTGCCTACGGTGACGGCCAGACTTTCCTTCCGAAGACGCTGTCCTTTGCAGCCGCCACACGGCTTCGCGCTCATATATTGCTCGATATGCTCGCGGATACCGTCAGATGCCGTCTCCCGGTATCGACGTTCCAGGTTATGGACGATGCCTTCGAACGGCACGTAAGCATCCTTCGCCATCCCGAAATCGTTCTCGTAGCGGAAACGCACGCGTTCGCCGCCCGTCCCGTACATGAGTTTCTTCATCTGCTCGCTCGTCAGTTCGCCGACCGGCACATCGCGCGGTATGCCGAAATGAACGCACACCGCCTCCAGAAACTGCGGATAATAGTTGGACGTGCTGCCCGCCCACGCTTCGAACGCGCCTTCCTCGATCGTGCGGCTCGTGTCGGGCACGAGCAGGTCTGGATCGACGATCATCTTCGCGCCTAAGCCGTCGCAGTCTGGGCAAGCCCCGAACGGACTGTTGAAGGAGAACATGCGCGGCGCCAGCTCGTCGATGCTGAATCCGCATTCCGGGCAAGCCAGATTCGAGCTGAACATGAGCTCTTCCTTCTCCATGACGTCGATGAGCACTTTGCCGTCAGCCAGCTTGAGCGCGGTCTCGATCGAATCGGCCAGCCGCGTCTGGATATCGTCCTTCACGACGATCCGGTCGACGACGACTTCGATATTGTGCTTCTTGTTCTTCTCCAGCTCGATCTTCTCGCTTAGCTCGCGCAGCTCGCCGTTCACGCGTACCCGCACGAAGCCTTGCTTCTGCACGTCCGCCAGCAGCTTGGCATGCTCGCCTTTGCGGCCCGAGACGATCGGCGCCAAAATTTGCAGCTTGGTTCGCTCCGGATATTCCATGATGCGGTCCACCATCTGCTCGACGGTCTGGGACGTAATCTCGATGCCATGCTCAGGGCAATGCGGCTTGCCAACCCGGGCAAACAGCAGGCGCATATAATCATAAATCTCCGTGACGGTCCCGACAGTCGAACGGGGATTGCGGCTCGTCGTCTTCTGGTCGATGGAGATTGCCGGCGATAAGCCGTCGATAGAGTCGACGTCCGGCTTCTCCATCTGACCGAGAAACTGGCGCGCATACGCCGATAACGATTCCACGTAGCGGCGCTGCCCCTCGGCGTATATCGTATCGAAAGCCAGCGATGACTTGCCCGAGCCGCTCAAGCCCGTCAAGACGACGAACTTGTCCCGTGGAATCGTCACGTCAATGTTCTTCAGGTTGTGGGCTCTCGCCCCTTTAATCACGATCGATTCGCTTGCCACTTAGTTTCTCTCCTCCTGTACGCTCGGCCCTTAGCCGCACATCCGTGCCGCCCAGCCTTCGTATCCTTGGTTGAACGCGGTTTGCCCGGCATCCGATAAACATAAGACGCTCCTTGCTCCCGCTATGCAAAGCGGCGATGCCTGTTGCCAGACGCTCGCCGCTGATCATCCTGATGGTATGTCTGTCTAACCTGCGTCCGCGCGCAGCTCCAATAACGCGTCGCGGAGCTCGGCCGCCCGTTCGAACTGCAGGTTCTTCGCCGCATCCTTCATCTCCGCCTCCAGGCGCTGAATAAGCGATTGACGATCCTTCTTGGACATCTTCGCCGTCCCGACGCCGGCCAAGTATTCGTTCTTCTGCTCGGCCACCTTCGTCGCTTCGATAATGTCGTGCACCCGCTTGCGGATCGTCTGCGGCGTTACGCCGTGACGTTCGTTGTAGGCGATCTGCAAAGCGCGCCGGCGTTCGGTCTCCGTGATCGCCTTATCCATGGAATCGGTCATCTTGTCGGCGTACATGATAACGCGTCCTTCGGAGTTCCGGGCCGCCCGGCCGATCGTCTGAATCAGCGAGCGCTCGGACCGGAGGAAGCCTTCCTTATCGGCATCCAGAATGGCCACGAGCGATACTTCCGGTAGGTCGAGGCCTTCCCGCAGCAGGTTGATGCCGACGAGCACGTGGAAGGTGCCCAGCCGCAAATCGCGCAGAATCGCCATCCGCTCTAGCGTCTTGATATCGGAGTGAAGGTATCGAACCTTAATGCCGACTTCCTTGAGATAGTCGGTCAAATCCTCGGCCATCTTCTTCGTCAGCGTCGTTAGCAGCACCCGCTCATCCTTGGCGATCCGGTCCCGCACCTCGCCGAGCAGGTCGTCGATCTGTCCCTTCGTCGGACGAACCTCGATGATTGGATCAAGCAGTCCCGTCGGACGGATGATCTGTTCGACCATCGTTGGACAGTGTTCCATCTCGTACGGTCCCGGCGTCGCCGAGACGTAGATCATCTGCGTGATCTTCGCTTCGAACTCCTCAAAGCGGAGCGGGCGGTTATCCATCGCCGACGGCAAACGGAATCCATGATCGACCAGCACTTCCTTCCGTGCCCGGTCGCCATTGTACATCGCCCGGATTTGCGGCAGCGTCACATGCGACTCGTCAATGACGAACAGCATGTCGTCCGGGAAGTAGTCCAGCAGCGTGTACGGCGTCGCCCCGCGCTCGCGGAACGTAAGCGGCCCGGAGTAATTCTCGATGCCGGAGCAGAAGCCCATCTCCTGCATCATCTCGATGTCGTACCGCGTACGCTGCTCGAGCCGCTGCGCTTCCAGCAGCTTGCCCTGCTCGCGCAGCTCGGCCAGCCGCGCTTCCAGCTCGGCTTCGATATTCTTCAGCGCCACGCGCATCGTCTCTTCCTGGGTAACGAAGTGGGACGCCGGGAAGATCGCGATATGATCGCGCTCCCCGACGATCTCCCCGGTCAACACGTCAATCTCCGTAATGCGCTCGATCTCGTCGCCGAATAGCTCGACGCGCATCGCCCGTTCGTTGTTCGCAACAGGGAATATCTCGACGATGTCGCCCCGCACCCGGAACGTCCCCCGTACGAAGTTAATATCGTTCCGCTGGTACTGAATGTCCACGAGCTTATGAAGAATCTGATCGCGCGACTTCTCCATCCCGACGCGTAGCGACAGGACCAGGTTGTTGTATTCCATTGGCGAACCGAGGCCGTAAATGCAGGAGACGGAAGCGACTATAATAACATCGCGCCGTTCAAACAAGGAGCTCGTCGCGGAGTGGCGCAGCTTATCGATCTCGTCGTTGATGCTGGAATCTTTCTCGATATACGTATCGGTGGACGGGATGTAGGCTTCCGGCTGGAAGTAATCGTAGTAACTGACGAAATACGATACCGCGTTATCGGGGAAAAACTCCTTGAACTCGCTGCATAATTGCGCCGCCAGCGTCTTGTTGTGGGCGATGACCAGCGTCGGCCGGTTCAAGGCCGCGATCGTGTTGGCGATCGTGTACGTCTTGCCCGTCCCCGTCGCGCCGAGCAGCGTCTGATGCTTCGCGCCATTCCGTACGCCTTCCACCAGTTCGCGTATCGCGCCCGGCTGATCGCCCTGCGGCGTGTAAGGCGATTTCAACTGAAAAATCTGCTTCTCCTCGCTGCTTCCGCTCATGATTCCACTCTCCCCCGCTTCCGTCGCTTCTATGAAAATGCCTCTATGATTTGGTATACCCATAAACACCGATAGGTTAGACGGCTATATAGTCAGGTCCCGTAAAACAACTTGCTGAAATTGACAATAACGGGACAACATAAGAATATGTGTTCTCATCCATCTCATTATATCGGTTTCGTTCCCCGGTTGCAATTGCCCGCTCAAATAAAAAGGAGGAGCGGCACGGCGCCCCTCCTCCCCGTCAATCCATTAACCGCGACTCTCCTGCACAGCCGCCGACGGCCGCGCATTGCTTCTCCACAGCACCGTTAGGGCGATTCCGACAAAGGCCGCGATATAAGCCAGAAGAATGCCGAAATTGCTCCAATACTGCCCCCAATCCCCCGTCGCGACGACGGCGCGGAACGCGCTGACCGCGTGCGTCATTGGCAAGCAGCTTCCGATCAACTGCATCGGTCCAACCGACAATTCCATCGGGAATGTGCCGCCGGAAGAAGCTAGCTGCGTCACGAGCAGGAATACCGCCGCCAGCCGGCCGAGCGGTCCGATCACGGAGACGAGCATCAGAATGCAGGTGAAATACGTGAAGGAAGCGGCCAAGCTGAGCAGCAGGAACTTCCAGACGCTCTGCACCTCGATATCGAAGCCCAATAGCAGCACGCCGTCCACGACGAGTGTCTGAAGCGCCGCGATCGAGAGGAACAGGCCATACTTATTGACGAAATGATTCCATCCCGATACGCCGTACTTCGACTTGCGTTCGAATGGCAAAATATTCGAAGCGATCAAGCCTCCGACAAACAAGCCGAGCGTAAGGAAGTAAGGCACCATCGCCGCGCCGTAATTCGGCACGTCCGTCACTTTGTTCTCGACCAGTTGGACCGGGCTTGCGAACATGCCGATCATCTTGTCATTCACTTGAACAGTTGAAGCTTCATCGCTCGCGGAGGCCAGCTTGCCCGCAAGCGCCTCGCTGCCGTCTACGAGCTGCACGATGCCGCCGGCGAGCGGCTTAACGCCTTCTCCTAGCCGCGATGCGCCGGATGCGATAGTATGGACGCCCGCTTCGTACTTCCGGAAACCAGCCTCCCATTGTGCCCGCCCCGCTTCTGCTTGCGCTGCGCCTGCCGCAAGGACCGAGCTGCTCTGCACGGCGGACGTTAATCTCTCTCCCAACGCGGCGGAGCCAGCGGCGAGGGTCTGCTGAGCCTTGTACAGCCGCTGCGCAGTCCCGAACGCGAGCGTCTGCCCGGCTTGCAAAGCGTTCAGCTCGGTGCCCAGCGTATCGCTAACCTTCGCAATGTCTTGGAACGCGTCGTCATTCGCAAGCTCCGGATGCGCCAATGCGAAACGGCCCAACTTCTCCGCCAGCGCAGCCGCTGCGGCAGCCGAGCGGTCCGCGCTCTCCCCGTTGTCCGCAAGGTTCGCCGCAAGCTCCCGCGCTCCCTTCGTCGTGTTGACGGCGGAATCAGCCAAACGCTCCTGTGCCTGATCCAGCGCGTTCAACCCCGCGGCCAGCCGCCCGCTCGACTCGGCTATCCGTTCCATGGCTTCGCGCAGCTGCGTTCCCCCTTCCGTTAGCGAAGAGCTTGCTTGATCCAACCGGACCGCTCCGGCCGCCAGCTCGCCGATGCCGTCCTCCAGCCGGCCCAGCCCGTCCCGCGCCTTCCTCAATCCGCCATTTAATTCCGATGCGCCTTCGCCCGCCGCGACGAACCCATCCGCAAGTTTGCCGATATTCGCGAACAACGCTTCAGCGTACGTCTTCGTAATTTCGCTCCCGACTTGGTCCCTCAGTTTCTCCACGGCGCTCGCGCCAATCTGTCCCGCAACGAAGTTCTGTCCGGGATTCGTCCGGTAAATTAACTTCGCCGGCTTCGGCGAAGCGCTCGTGAGCGTCGTGATCTCCGACGAGAACGTCTCGGGAATAATAATGGACATGTAATAGCTGCCGTTCTTAAGCCCCTGCTCCGCTTCCGATTCATCGACGAAACGGAAATCCAGGCCGCCGCTCGACTTTAATCGTTCCGTCAAATCTTGGCCAATATGAAGCGGCTTGCCGCTCATCTTCGCCCCTTTGTCCAAATTGACGACCGCGACGGGCAGCCGGTCGAGATGCCCGTACGGATCCCAATAGCCTCCTAAAAACATCCCCGCGTAAATAAGCGGGATTATTAACAGTATCGCGATTCCGACCCTGGCTTGCGTCTTGCTCAAAATATGCGACCATTCTTTCTTGAGCAGCTGTAGCCCTTTCATTCGTCGTCTCTCTCCCATCCGTCAATCATTAAATAGTTGTATAATACAACATTGTATTATACAACTATCGGCCACGAAAGCAACCCTTTCGTAAAGGTGAACCGGTCGACACCGAACTTTATAGGTGCGGCGCGTCTCATTCCGGAGAAGCTGATTGGTTTGCGTTCACGGTCGTAAGACCGGGCATCCAGCATTCAGCATTCAGCATTCAGCAATCAGCAATCGTGAGGCTGTTTGGATCGCGTTCATAATCCAGAAGACCGGGCATGCAGCATTCAGCGTCAGCGATCATGAAATACAAGATGATTTATAAACGCGAAGCTTATAAATTCTTGTATTTCAAGAAAAGGCTGCCCTACTTCAGTGTCAAATATTGCTCCGTCGTCCGGTTGAACTTCTCCAAAAGCTCGCCCAGCATGCTCCGCTCCTCGTCCGACCAGTCCCCCAGCAGTTTGCCGAACAGCTCCTGCCGCGCTTCGCGCACCTCGTACAACTGCTGCCGTCCGTAAGGCGTAATGTGCAGCAAATTGATCCGCGCATCGCGGACATCCGACTTGCGTTCGACGAATCCTTTGGCCTCCAAAGAAGCGGTCTGACGACTGAGCGTGGACAGGTCGAGCTGAAAGGCGTCGGCTAACGCCTTGATGCCCTGCGCCCCTTTCTCGTCCAGACGATGCAGAAGCAAATACGTGGAGCGATCGAAATCCTTATATTTCAAATACGCAATCCGTGCCGCTTCTGCCCGGCGCACGAATACCGCAATCTCAAGCTCGATGCGTTCGATATCCTCTCGGTTCATTGTCGATCCCCCATTCCATGTGTAGTGTGGCTGACTGCCGCGGCCGCCATACCGGCGCAAAGAGAAAGCCGCCGGCGGGATCTCTCCTCCGTACGGCCTCTCGCCACGTTCATGACCGGCTTACATATGCGTCGTCGTTGATCCCCGCTGCTTCGCCGCGCTGCGGCTGCGAAGCAGTCCCAACAGCGACACCGGCTTAGGAGCGGCATAGACGCCCGCCCGCTCGTCCGGTGACAGCACCACGCCTAACTGATGATGCTCGTTCGCATAGCGCGCCCGCTGCAAGAACTTCACGTGTCCCTCCAGGTTCAGCACCTCCAGCTTACAGAACGCCGAGTTCACGTGAAGCGCCGCGTGCAGCTCCTCTTTGGTCCGGACGGGCAACCCGTTCACCTTGTGCAAAATCTCCCCGGCCGCGATGCCAAGCTGTTCCGCAGGCGTACCCGGAATGACTGCGAGCACGCGCAAGCCTCTGCCGTCGTTCACGTAATATGGGCTGGTGCGATCTTCACGCAGCAGGCTAAGCCATACCATTCCCTCGTGCAAGAGCAAGGCAGCAATCGCCGCAGGCAGCGTAAGCGGCGACCAATACGCCGCTCCCACGGCCGCTCCGCCCACGATAAGAGCGAACCAAACCAGCTTGCGGGCCGCGTCCTTTGCTTTGTCTTGCGGCAGCATCGTGCGCGTCAATTCCGTGAACCCGATCATCATCGGGAATCCAAGCAGCGCCCAATTGCCGCTCTCCGCCCACCCGCCGCCAAGCAGCGTCTGCCATGGCAGCGCCTCGCCCGCTCCGGAAGCCGGGACGAGCAGCACGAGCGGAACGGGCCAGAAGCCTTGCAGCATGTAGCCGCCAACCAGCTTGCCGCGCTTGCCTTCCAAGAATAGCGGACTGGCGAATCTCGCCCCCTGCCAACCGACAAGCAGCGCCTCCGCCAGGTGCATCACGGCCACGAGCACGAGCAAGCCCGGAATGTCCAGCGAAGCCAGCGAAGCGGCAGCGTCTCCAATCCAATTCGGCTGCTCCGCAAGCGGGGTCAAGCCGACGATAAATTGCAGCACGCCGAGCACGCCGACGCTGTAGGCGAAGCATAGGTAGCGGACCGACAACGCCGCGAGCAGCACGGCGATCCCCCACATCCACAGTACGGCCTCGCCCGTCACGTTAACGCCGAGGAATAGTCCCGCAACGGATACGAGCGCGCCGGCTAGCAGTCCCGCGGCGACCGTCCGGATGAGCTGCAGCGGCCATGCATGCAGACGAACGTGAAAGAGCGCCCGCTCTAGTATGGTCTGTCTCCTATATTGAAGCATGACGAGCAAAATCCCCACATAATAGAAAGGCGACAGCAGCAGCTGCCCGACCCCTTCCAAGGTCTGCCAGAGCAGATCCAAAGCCGCGTCCAAAGCGTTCACTCCTTCGAAAATAGCGCGAATGACTGGTAAGCTCAAGGTGAAACGGCTGTCGCCGTCCTTAAAGGCGCGGCGCGTTTCATTCTAGATAAGCTGATTGGTTTGCGTTCACAATCCCAAGATTGGGAATGCAGCATTCAGCGGTAATGAAGCTGATTGGTTTGCGTTCACAATCCCAAGATTGGGAATGCAGCATTCAGCGGTAATGAAGCTGATTGGTTTGCGTTCACAATCCCAAGATTGGGAATGCAGCATTCAGCTAGGAGAAATTTGTGAATGATACCGCCGGAGCATAAATCCAAACAAAAAAAGAAGGCCGAGCCGCGCCGCCAGGCGCATAGCTACAACCTTCCATACATTCGACATCCGAATTAAAAAATCCTGCCTTGGCTTTCTATTTCGCCGCCTTCTGCGTGACGACCTCGATTGCCTTCTTCAGTTGGGTATCGTTCTGCTCGTTCCGGACGAGGGCGATCAGCGCCTCTTCGATCTTCTCCGCCGTCGTCTTGTCGACATCGCCCGTGACGGACAGCTGCGCTTGCTTCTGGAACTGCTTCACGGCCTCCGCCGTCTTCGCGGAGTAATACCCGTCCTTACGGTCGATCTTGTATCCAAGCGCAGCCAGCATGATCTGCAGGCTCCGGTTGTCCTCGCCGATCGTATCCGGCACCAGCGTCTTCGCCTTGGACAAGCGAGCGACCGTGTAATAGTCCGGCGGCAGCGACTCGACATCCGGCTTGAGTCCTTTTTCGTGGACCCAATTGCCGTCCGGCGTGAGCCATTTCGCGATCGTCATTTTGACCAGACTGCCATCGCCCGTCGCCTTGTCATAGCTCACCTGTACCGTGCCTTTGCCGAACGATGTTTCGCCGACGAGCACCGCACCGCCCGCTTCCTTCAGCGCTCCCGCGAGCACCTCCGATGCGCTGGCGCTGCCCTTGTTCATGAGCACCGCGACCGGGTAGTCCTTACCCGTGCCTTTGGACAGCGTCTTCTCGCGCTCGCCCGTGCGGTCTTCGACCATGACGATCGGCTTGCCCTTCGGCACGAATGGCTGGGCAATCGACACGACGACCGGCAGCACGCCGCCCGGATTGTTGCGCACGTCAATGACGAGCCCTTTCATTCCCTTCTTCTCCAGCGCCGCCAGCTCCTCCAGGAACCGCTCGCCCGTGTTAAGCGAGAACTGGCGGATCTCGATGACGCCGATGCCGTCCTCGAGTAAATTCGCATAGACCGTCTCGTAATCGATGTCATCCCGTACGAGCACGAGATGAACAGGCGTAGAGACGCCCGCGCGCGCGATGACGAGCTTCACCTTGGTGCCCTTCGGCCCGCGAATCTTCGCGACCGCGTCGCTCAGCGCCACGCCTTCAAGCGATTCGCCGTCAACGGAGATCAGCACGTCCTTCGCCAGCACGCCGGCTTTCTCCGCCGGGGAGCCTTTGATCGGCGAGACGACGGTCACTTTCCCGTCCTGCAGCGCCACTTCGGCCCCGATGCCCGTGAAGGAACCTTCGATCGACTCCGAGAAATGCTGGGCGCTCGTCTTCTCCATATACACCGAATACGGATCGCCAAGCGCCTCCATCATGCCCGTGAGTGCGCCGTCGACGACTTTGGAGCGGTCGACATCGCGGAAATATTTCTGCTCGATCAAATTCATGACCGCGCCAAGTTTGCCCGCCTCCCCAGCGGTCAGACCGGATTGGCCCGTGCCTTCCGCCGCCGCACCAGCCGCGGGCTTCCCGCTGCCCAAGGCGACCCATTGGTCGCTAAGTGTCAGCGTCGCAAGCACCGTCACGGCCATCGTCAACGCGATGAATGCCGCCACCGTACGTCCTTTGAATTGCATGTCGTCACCAGCTTCCCTTGAGTAAGTCCTTGTGTATGTACCCGAGTTGCAACTTTCCTAGTATATGACAAGCCGCACCCATTTATTTACGTAACGGGTACGGCATGTCGGGTGCCCGGCGCGATCGGTCTGATCCATGACGAACAGCCGATCGCGCGGAGCGATATATTTGATGCTTATAGGGTAAAATAAGTGCAGAGGTTATTTCAAGTATGGCGTCGGATCGACCGCCTTTTCGTTAATGCGCACTTCGAAGTGCAAGTGGTTACCTGTCGAGACGCCTGTAGAGCCGACCTCCGCGATTTTTTGGCCGCGCTTCACGACTTGGCCTTTCTCGACCAGAATGCCGCCCATCCGGATATGCCCGTACAGCGTCCACATCCCGTTGCCGTGGTCGATAATGACGCAGTTGCCGTACCCGCTCCAGCTCTGGGCGACGAGCACAGTGCCCGATTCGGCTGCATAGATCGGCGTGCCCTTCGGCGCCGCCATGTCGATGCCTGCGTGCAGCTTGCGCTTGCCGGTGACTGGGTGCGTCCGGTACCCGAACGAGGACGACAGATGGTACGAATCCTTCAGCGGAACGGCCAGCTTGCCGCCTTTATAATACGAGACTTTCTTCTTCTTCGCCGCCTTGCGCTTCTGCTCCTCCAGATCGGCGGCCTTCTTGGCCAGCTTCATGAGCAGCTCTTCCTGCTCCTCGCTGATCTCCTCGGATTCTTCTACTTTCGCGTTGAGCTGCTGCACGAGCACTTCCTTCTGCTGCTCTTTGTCCACCAGCAAACCTTGATAGTTCTCCAATTTGCCATACATCGTGCGCACTTGACCAAGCTGCTTCTCGATCTCGGCTTTCTTCTCCGCGATGAGCGCCTGGTCTTTCTTATGACTGTCGAGAATGTCGCGATCCTGGCCGATCATCGATTGCAGCGAGTCGAAACGGTCCAGGAAGTCGGAGAAGCTTGTCGCGCTGAGCAGCACGTCCATATACGACACGAACCCGTTCGTGTACATGAGGCGAATACGCGATTGCAGCATTTTGTCGCGGGACACGACGCGTTCCTCGGCCGTCTGCAAATCCTCGCCTGCCTTAAGCAGGCTCTCTTCCGTCGCTTCGATCTGCGTCTGAACGCCGTTCAATTGCGTGCTGACGGAGTCGATCTGCGCCATGATCTCGTTGACCGACTGCGCAGTCGCCGCCTTCTGCTTCTCATAATATTGCTTATATTTGTCGGCTTCGTTCCGGCTCTGAGCGGCCTCTTCCATCTGCGCGCGCACCTTCTGAAGCTCTTTGTTAATTTTGTCGACCTGCGAGGATGCGGCCTGCCCCCCGTATGGCTTAAACACGAACGCGGCGAGCAAAATAACGGCCAGGACGGCTAGTCCCTTTTTCACGTAAGCACTCCTCCTACACTTTTAAATATTTGCGCACGGAAATGGTGCTGCCCCAGATGCCGATCATCGTTCCGAGACCGACCAACAGCACGGCTACCAGGAAACCGACTTCCTTCAACGTGACAAGCTTGATCATCATCAGGCCGAAATCGAACTGCGACGCTTCGATCAAGCGATTGTAGCCAACCAGCAGCACGGACGTCGTAATGACGGAGCCGATCAAGCCGATCAGCGCGCCTTCGATAAAGAACGGCCACCGGATAAAATGGTTCGTCGCGCCGACCAGCTTCATGATGCCGATTTCGCGCCGGCGGGCGAGAATCGTCATCTTGATCGTCGTCGAGATGAGGAACATCGCGGTAATCGCGAGTCCCCCAACGATAACGAGACCGATGTTGCGCACCGCGTTCGTAATTTTGAACAAGTTCTCGACGGTGCCTTTGCCGTATTTGATGCTCAGGAACGGATTCGTCTCGCTCGTCCGCCCGAGCGCCTCGATCTTCTTCGCCGCGAACGAGATCGTCTGCGGATCGACGACCTCGACCGTGAACGAATCCATCAGCGGGTTATTCTCCTTGTCGAACCCTTCGAGCAGTCCGGCGTTCTCTTCGCCCATCGACTTCCGCAGCAGCTCGAGCCCTTGCTCCTTGGAGACGAACTCCACCTTGCTCACCTCGGGAATCGCCTTGATCTGCGTCTGCAAGGATTCGATCGACGCCTGCGTGGTGTCCAGCTGCAGGAAGACGCGAATTTGAACCTGGCTTTCGATCTGGCTGGCCAGGTTGTTGACGTTCAGGGCGAGCAGCAAGAAGACGCCCAGAATGAACAGCGAAATGACGATCGAGCTGATCGAGGCGAACGACATCCAGCCGTTGCGCAAAATGTTCTTCGCCCCTTCGCGGAAGTGGCGGAGCAGGGTGCTAATTTTCATAGCCGTAATCTCCCCTCACGACGTCGCGGGCGATCAGGCCGTTCTCGATCGCGATGACGCGCTTGCGCAGCGTGTTAACGATCTCTCTGTTGTGCGTGGCCATAATAATCGTCGTCCCCCGGAAGTTGATCTCCTCGAGCAGGTTCATGATGCCCCAGGAGGTCTCCGGGTCCAAGTTGCCGGTCGGCTCGTCCGCCACGATGACGGACGGATTGTTCACGATGGCGCGCGCGATCGCGATCCGCTGCTGCTCGCCGCCCGATAGCTGCGCCGGCAGGGAAGCGTGCTTGCCGCGCAGACCGACCAGCTCCAGCACTTCCATCGTCCGTTTTTTGATAATCCGGCGCGGCGCTTCGATAACCTCCATTGCGAAGGCGATGTTCTCGTAAGCGGTCAGCTTCGGCAGCAGCCGGTAATCCTGGAAGATGACGCCGATGTTGCGGCGCACGAACGGAATTTTGCGCGGCTTGAGCTTGCCGATGTTGAAGCCGTTGACCGAAATTTGGCCTTTGGTCGGCACCTCTTCGCGGTAGATCAATTTCATGAATGTCGACTTGCCCGCCCCGGAAGGACCGACCAGGTAGACGAACTCGTTGCGCTCTATAAGAACGGAGACGCCGCGCAAGGCATGGGTGCCATCCGCGTACGTTTTCCAGACGTCCTGCATTTCGATCACAATATCACATCCTGTAGATAGTCAGCTTATTGGTATTCGACAGAAATTGGGTAAATCCTCTAGTAAAGCGGTTCGTTCCGCATTTTTCATAATTCTAATGCTGCCCGGATGCAGCGTAAGCATGCGTTTTGGGAATAAAATTCGACAAACGTGCGATTGGCCGAACATCGTTCGCATACAGCTTTCGACGTTCTGGCCTCATGGTTATAGTATAGCTTCTTTCGATCGCGGAGGGTTTAATCAAAATTTAGCGGCGTTTCCTTTCGAACTCGCGATTCAGATTTTCGATGCGGCCGCATATACATCGATAATCGCGGGTTTGCAGAGGTGATGGGCATGAAGAAGTGGCATGTGATCGGAATTGCCTTTTTTGCAGTGTTGCTGGCAATCTCGATCGTCTGGGGAGGACTATGGTTGTATGCAAAGCGGGATGTCGTGCCGGACGGGACACGGGCGGGACCTCAAACGTCGGATGGGGTTCTCCGCGTAACGGACAAGGATATGCTTACGCTGGGCGGGCTGACGGTCGATCAGGCGAAGGAACGGTTAAGGCGGCAGGCAGCCGCTTTGACCGGCATGACGGTAGCCTTGCAGACGAACGGCAGCAGCCAGGTGAAGCGAACGTGGACGATGGCCGAGCTCGGGCTGTCCGTCGATACGACGGGCGCCGAACAGGCGCTTACTCGGCTGCGCGAGGGCGGCGTATGGACCCGCGCCGCGTACCGGCATCGCTTTCCGGACGAGCTGACGGTCAAGGTGACGTGGAACACGAAGCAATTGGAGCGAAAGATCCGCGGCGTCTGGGGATTCCTCGAGGCGCACGAGCCGGTTAATGCTACCCGCACCATCCGAGCCGATGATACCGTTGCTTATACGCCGCATCACGACGCGTATCGGCTGGATATGCGCACGTTAACGGCTACGATTCGCGCGCGAGTCGAACAAGCATTCGAAGCAACCGCGCAAGGCGGGACCATCGCTAAATCCGGCGTGGTCCCCATGCCGCTCACGGTCGTGCATCCTAACGTGACGCTGGAGAAACTTAAAGTCGAGGGCATAGAGCGGATGATCGCGTCGTTCGCGACCGATTTCAGCACGAGCGGCGAAGGCCGCGCGCATAACGTCAAATCGACCGCCAAATCGCTGCAGGATTGGGACTTGGCTCCGGGCGAGATGTTCGACTATCTCACGGTTATCCAGGCGACTCGGGAAAGCTACGGCTTCAAGGAGGCGCCCGTCATTCTGAACGGCGAGCTTGTCCCCGGTATCGGCGGCGGGATCTGCCAAGTGTCCAGCACGCTCTATAACGCCGCGCTGCTGGCGGGGTTTCATATGACCGAACGGCGCAATCATTCGCTGCCGGTCTCGTATCTGCCCATGGGCCGCGACGCGACCTTCGCCGAAGGGGCGATCGGCTTCCGCTTCAAGAACACGACCGGCAAGCATCTGCTCATCCGGACCGAGACGGCCGGCGGCAAGCTGACGGTCAAGCTGTTCGGCACGATGCCGAACAACGTCGTCTATAAGCTGGAGTCCAAGACCGTAGAGGAAATCGAGCCCGGCATCAAGGAAGTGCCGTCCGCCACCGTCCAGCCAGGCAGCCGCCTGCTCATGAGTCCCGGCAAAACCGGCTATATCGTCGAGACCTACCGCACGAAGCTCGTGAACGGCAAGGCGGTGGCGATCGAGCGCATCTCGCGCGACAAGTACAAAGCGCAGCCGGCCATCTACGCGATCGCGCCCGAGAACGCTCAGCCGCATGGCATGCAGGAGCTGGGCAAGTCGCGCAAGGAAGTAGTCGAGGATGGGGTTACGCATTAGTATGAGCCGGGGGAAAGCCATTCAGTAACCCTAAGGTTGGCAAATAACCGTTGTCTCCATGCCTCCATCATTTACGAGAAAGAAGCCGTCTCTCCCCGGTCGGGTCGAAACGGCTTCTTGTTATTCTGAATATGCGTATGAGAGAAATCCTATTTCTTCGCCTTCCGGCGTCTCTGCTCCCCTACTGGCTCCGCTCGCTATATTCCTTCACCCAAGCGGCGGTCTGATCCTGCTCGCGCTCCGCGCGGGCGATCGCCTCGGCCACCTGCGAACGCGCGGTGCCGCCATAGACGTTGCGCGCGTTGACGACTTGCTCCGGTTGGAGCACCTCATAGATCCGGTCGTCGAACAGGTCGGAGAACTGCTTGAACTCGTCCAGCGTCAGATCGAGCAGATATTTGTTCTGCTGGATGCAGTACAGCACCGTCTTGCCGATGACTTCGTGCGCTTGGCGGAATGGCAGTCCTTTGCCGACGAGGAAGTCCGCGATGTCGGTCGCATTCGAGAAGTCCTGGTTGACCGCTTGGCGCATCCGGTCCTTGTTCACCTTCATCGTCGCGATCATCGGCGCGAACAACTGGAGCGCGCCCTGAAGCGTGCGCACCGTGTCGAACATGCCTTCCTTGTCTTCCTGCATATCCTTGTTGTACGCGAGCGGCAGCGACTTGAGTACCGTCAGCAGGCCGATCAGGTTGCCGTAGACGCGGCCCGTCTTGCCGCGGACAAGCTCCGGCACGTCCGGGTTCTTCTTCTGCGGCATGATGCTGCTGCCCGTACAGAACGCGTCGTCGAGCTCGACGAAATGGAACTCCGTGCTCGACCACAAGATGAGCTCTTCGCTCAGGCGCGACAGGTGCATCATGATGATCGACGCGTGCGAGAGGAACTCGAGAATGAAGTCGCGGTCGCTTACCGCGTCAAGGCTATTCTCGTAGACGCGGTCGAAGCCGAGCTGGCTCGCGACGAAATGGCGGTCGATCGGGAACGTCGTGCCCGCAAGCGCGCCAGCGCCGAGCGGCAGCGTGTTGATCCGCTTATAGCTGTCCTGCAGACGCTCGGCGTCGCGGCCGAACATCGAGACGTAGGCCATCAGGTGATGCGCGAACAGAATCGGCTGTGCGCGCTGCAGATGCGTGTAGCCCGGCACGATCGTGTCGAGGTTCGCCTTCGCCTGCTCGATAAGCGCGGCCTGCAGCTTGTGCAGCAGCTCCACGAATTCGACGACCCGCTTGCGGAGGTACAAGTGCATGTCCGTCGCCACTTGGTCGTTGCGGCTGCGGCCCGTATGCAGCTTGCCGCCTACCGGACCGATATCGTCGATCAGCGTCTTCTCGATATTCATGTGAATGTCTTCGTCGGAGACGGAGAATTCGATCTCGCCTTTGCGCACCTTCTCCAGGACGCGCGTCAGCCCTTGCTTGATCGTCTCCACGTCATCCGCCGGCAAAATGCCCTGCTTGCCGAGCATCGTCACGTGCGCCAGACTGCCCTGCACGTCCTCTTCGGCCAGCTCCTTGTCGAACATAATCGAAGCTGTATACTCTTCTACCAGCTGGTCGGTTTTCTTCGTAAACCGGCCTCCCCACAGTTTGCTCACGTTGGTCCGCTCCTTTATCCCATGCTATAGCGATCGCTCTATTGATGCACGCAGGGCCCCGGTCGCGAACGACCAGGGCCTTCATCGTGCCGAATCGAATTACTTCTTGTTCTGTTCCACGCCGGACGCAACTTTCAGACGAAGCGCGTTCAGGCGGATAAAGCCGGTCGCGTCGCCTTGGTCGTAGGCTTTGGAAGGATCGGCTTCCATCGTCGCGATATCCGGATTGTACAGGCTGACCGGGCTCTTCACGCCGGCGCCGATGATATTGCCTTTGTACAGCTTCAGGCGAACGACGCCCGTTACGTTCTTCTGGCTCTCGGTCACAAGCGCCTGTAGCGCGAGACGCTCCGGCGCGAACCAGAAGCCGTTGTACACGAGGGACGCGTATTTCGCGATGAGCGAGTCGCGCAGATGCATGACGTCGCGGTCCATCGTGAGGGACTCCATTTTGCGATGAGCGGCGAACAGGATCGAACCGCCTGGCGTCTCGTACACGCCGCGGCTCTTCATGCCGACGAAACGGTTCTCGACCATGTCGACGCGCCCGATGCCGTGCTTGCCGCCGAGCTCGTTCAGCTTCTCCATCGCCGCGAGCGGGTTGAGCGGCTCGTTGTTGATCGCGACGCAGTTGCCGGCTTCGAACGTCAGCTCTACGTATTCCGCTTGGTCCGGAGCATCCTCCGGCGCCACGCTCAGCACGTACATGCCTTTGTTCTCGTCGGCCGACGGATCGAACCACGGATCTTCGAGCATGCCGCTCTCGAAGCTGATGTGCAGCAGGTTGCGGTCCATCGAATACGGCTTCGCCGCGGATGCTTGAACCGGGATATTGTGCTTCTCGGCGTACGCGATCATCTCCGCGCGTCCCGGGAACTCCTCGCGGAATTGCTCGATGCGCCAAGGCGCGATCACTTCGATCTCCGGCGCGAGCGCGGCTGCCGTCAACTCGAAACGGATTTGGTCGTTACCTTTGCCGGTTGCGCCATGGGCGATGAACTTCGCGCCTTCCGCACGGGCGATCTCGACCATGCGCTTGGCGATCAGCGGACGCGCGATCGAGGTGCCGAGCAGGTATTGGCCTTCATACAGCGCGCCGGCTTGGAACATCGGGTAAATGAAGTCTTTCGCGAACTCCTCGCGGAGATCGTCGATGTAGATTTTGGACGCGCCGGTCGCCAGCGCCTTCTCTTCCAGGCCGTCAAGCTCATCCTTCTGGCCGATGTCGGCCGTGAACGCGATGATCTCGGCGTCATACGTTTCTTTGAGCCATTTCAAAATAACGGACGTGTCCAGACCGCCCGAATATGCGAGTACGATTTTATCCTTCGCCATGGTTTCTCCCAACGCTCCTCATATATCGAAAAATAGCCGCAGCTTGATTGGATCCCCTGTTGCCGTGCAAAACCAGTGTTACATCGTTGCCGCCATGATGGCCTTCTGCGCGTGCAGGCGATTCTCCGCCTGGTCGAAAATGATCGAGTGCTTGCCGTCGATGACGCCCTCGCTCACTTCTTCGCCGCGATGCGCCGGCAGACAGTGCATGAACAGGTAGTCGTTCTTCGCGTACTTGGCCAACGCCTCGTTCACTTGGAAGCTCGCGAACGCCTTCTCGCGATCCTGCTGCTCCTGCTCGAAGCCCATGCTCGCCCAGACATCCGTGTACACGACGTCCGCGTCCGCGATCGCTTCCTTCGGGTCCTGCGTCAGATAGATCTGCGCGCCGGTCTCCTTCGCATGCTGCTTCGACAGCTGCACGATCTCTTCGTCCGGCTCGTAGCCTTCCGGCGTCGCCACCGAGATGTTGATGCCCAGCTTAGCGGCGCCCATCAATAGCGAGTGCACCATGTTGTTGCCGTCGCCGATGTAAGCCAGCTTCAATCCTTCGAGGCGTCCTTTGTGCTCCAGAATCGTCTGGTAGTCGCACAGCGCTTGACAAGGATGGTTCGTGTCCGTCAGGCCGTTGATGACCGGGACGGTCGCGGCGCGCGCCAGCTCGATGATCGTGCGGTGCGCGAACGTGCGGATCATGATGCCGTCCAAGTAACGGGAGAGCACCTGCGCCGTATCGGCGATCGGCTCGCCGCGGCCGATCTGCAGGTCGTTCTTGCTCAGGAACAGCGCCTGGCCGCCCAGCTGGTACATGCCAACTTCGAACGACACGCGCGTGCGCGTCGACGATTTCTCGAAAATCATGCCGAGCGTCTTGCCGAGCAGCGGCTGGTAGACTTCGCCCGCCTTCTGCTTACGCTTGAGCTCGATCGCCAGATCGATCAAATACCGGACTTCCTCCGGCGTATAGTCAACGAGGGCGAGGAAATCTCTGCCCTTCAGGTTCAAGGCCAACTCTTCGTTCAATAGCGTTTGCGTCATTCTGATCTGACTCCCTTCCTAAGAACCGCTTACACGGCCGCCGTGCGATCCGCGAAAATACCGGCGAGTATCGAGACCGCTTGATCGATCTCTTCCTTCGAGACGAGCAAGCTTGGCAGCAGACGGATAACGTTCGGCCCTGCCGATACGGTCAGCAGCCCGCGCTTCTGCCCTTCTGTAATTAGCTCGCCGATCGGCTGCGTGCATTCGATGCCGACGAGCAGCCCGCGGCCGCGTATGTCGGTGACGAGCGGATGGCCGCTCAGCTTCTCTTTCAGCTGCTCGACCAAATACTTGCCGGCCTCCGCCGCCTTGGCTGATACGCCTTCGCCTACGATCGTCTCGATCGTGGCTTTCACCGCCGCCGTCGCGATCGGCGTGCCGCCGAACGTCGAGCCGTGCGTGCCCGCGCTGAACGCTTCCGCTACGTACTCCTTCGCGAGCATCGCGCCGACAGGGAAGCCGCTCCCCAGCCCCTTAGCCAGCGTGAACACGTCCGGCTCAATGCCGTACTGCTCGTAAGCGAACAGCGTGCCCGTGCGCCCCATGCCCGTCTGAATCTCATCCACGATGAGCAGCAGCCCGTGCTGCTTGCACAGCTGCGCGATGTGCGCCGCGAATGCCGGTTCTACCGGATAAACGCCGCCTTCGGCCACGACCAGCTCCAGCATGATCGCCGCCGTACGCTCGTTAATCGCCGACTCCAGCGCCTGCGCGTCATTCAGCTCGACATGCACGAAGCCCTCTGGCAGCGGCAGGAAGCCGTCCTTCACCTTGTCTTGGCCCGTCGCGGTCAGCGTCGCCAGCGTGCGGCCGTGGAACGACTTGTGGAACGTAATAATCTCATAACGGCCATTGCCGGCGACCTTCTGCTGATAACGGCGCGCGATCTTGATCGCCGCTTCGTTCGCCTCCGCGCCGGAGTTGCAGAAGAAGACGCGGTCCGCGCAGCTGTTGTCCGTCAGCAGCTTCGCTGCCGCTTGCTGATTCGGGATATGGTACAGGTTCGATACGTGCCACAGTTCGTCGAGCTGCTTCACGAGCGCATCCTTGACCGGCTTCGGCGCATGGCCCAGATTGGTCACGGCAATGCCGCACATGAAGTCCAGGTACTTGTTGCCTTGATCGTCCCAGAGCCAGCTGCCTTCCCCTTTGACCAGCGTGATCGGGTATCTCGCATAGTTCTGAAACAACGAGCTTGCGTTAGCTTGTTCGCTCATCTTCGGTTCACCTCTCCTCATTATGGCTGTTCAATCCGCGGAACATGTATTATTGCAGGCTGTCGACACGCTATTGCCGCACGATTCGCGTGCCAATGCCGCCTTCCAAAACCGCCTTGCTGAGCACGTTCGGCTCATCGCCGTTCACGATGACGACCTCGCGCACCTTCCCTTGAATACATTGGATCGCCGCGCGAACCTTCGGAATCATGCCGCCGTAAATCTCGCCGCTTGCGATCATCGCTTCGATCTCTTCCACCGTTACGGTAGGAAGCACCTGCTTCTGGCCGTCGACCGTCTTCAGAATGCCCGGTACGTCGGTGACGACGATCATCCGCTCCACGCCCAGATGGGACGCGACCGCGCCTGCCGCCGTATCCGCGTTAATGTTGTACCGCTGGGAGGCATCGTCGATGCCGATCGGCGCGATAACCGGGATGTAGCCCATCTCCATGACGCCCGCGATGATGTCCGCGTTGACGTCCGTCACGTCGCCGACAAAGCCGATCTCCGCCGCGTTCGCGACCGGCTGTGCCTTGATCAGCTTGCCGTCGACGCCGGAGAGGCCGATCGACTTGGCGCCGCTGTGCTGAATCTTACGGACGATCTCCTTGTTGATCTTACCGGCCAGCACCATCTCGACGACATCCAGTACCTCGTCGCTCGTCTTGCGAAGGCCATTGACGAATTCGCTCTCGATGCCGAGCTTCGTCAGCGTCTCCGAGATCGCGGGACCGCCGCCGTGCACGATGACCGGCTTCACGTCGCTCTCCTGCAGACCGCGCAGGTCGGCGAAGAACGAATCCGGCAGCGCGGCGAGCGTGCTGCCGCCGCATTTCATGACAAACCGTTGTTCCATGTCTTCCGTTCCTCTCTATCTCCTCGAATTCGAACCGCGCTTCGCGCTCGCCGGAGCCGATTAGGTCCGGTAAGCCGCATTGATCCGAACGTAATCGTACGTCAGGTCGCAGCCCCATGCCGTCGCGGAGCCGTTATCCATGTTCAGATCGACGTGGATGACGACCGTGTCGCCCTTCAAATACGCGAGCGCTTCGTCTTCGTCGAACGCGACCGGCGCGGATTGGGACAGCGTCACGATATCGCCGAGGCGAATATCGACCGTGTCCGGGTTGACCGGCTGGCCCGCGCGGCCGACCGCCGCGATTATCCGGCCCCAGTTCGCGTCCGCGCCGAATACCGCGGACTTCACGAGCGAGGATCCGATGACCGTCTTCGCGATCGCTTGCGCCGCGTCGTCCGACACCGCGCCGCGCACCTGCACCTCTACGAGCTTCGTCGCGCCTTCGCCGTCGCGGGCGATCGCCTTGGCGAGCTCCTCGCACACGTAGCGCAGACCTTCCGCGAATGCCGCCCAGTCCGGGTGCGCAACGGTCAGCTCGTTGTTGCCCGCCAAGCCGCTGGCCATCGCGACGAGCATGTCGTTCGTGCTCGTGTCGCCGTCGACCGTGATCATGTTGAACGTCACGTCCGTCACTTGGCGGAGCAGGCCGTGCAGCGCTTCGCTGCCGATGTTCGCGTCCGTCGTTACGAAGCCGAGCATCGTCGCCATGTTCGGATGAATCATGCCCGATCCCTTGGACGCGCCCGCGATATGTATCGTACGCCCGTCGATCGTGACGGCGACGCAGGCTTCCTTCTTGACCAGGTCGGTCGTCAGGATCGCCTGGCAGAAGTCGTCGGCCGCTTCGTAGGATTCGCCTAGCTTAGCCGGCAGTTCTACCGCGCCGCCGCGCACGCGGTCCATCTTCAGCAGCTCGCCGATGACGCCGGTCGACGCGACCGCCACCTGCTCAGCTGGAACCCCAATAGCTTCCGCGAACACGGCTCGCATCTCGTAGGCATCCGCTTCGCCCTGCTTGCCTGTGCAAGCATTAGCGTTGCCGCTATTGACGAGCATGGCACGCAGGACGCCGCCTGCCGCGATACTCTCGCGCGTCACCTTAATCGGCGCCGCTTGGAAGACGTTCGTCGTATAGACGCCCGCCGCCGCCGCCGGCACTTCGCACACGATCGCGCCCAAGTCATGACGCGTCGTCTTCTTCAAGCCGCAGTGCAGACCGCCCGCGCGAAAGCCTCGCGGCGTCGTGACCGAGCCCCCTTGCACAATCGTAAAAGCCGTCTCTTGCACGGTTTCCTGTCCCATGTCCGCTTCTCCTCTGCTCGATAACTATCGTGATTTACGGATAAGCAGGGACAAATTGCAACCCGAGCGTCTCGTCCCAGCCCATCATCAAATTAAGGTTCTGAATCGCTTGCCCCGCCGCGCCCTTGACCAGGTTGTCGATGACCGACACGATCGTCACGCGTCCGGTCCGCTTATCGACCGCAAAGCCGATGTCGCAATAGTTGGAGCCCCATACTTCTTTCGTCGCCGGCGTTACGCCGAGCGGACGGATCCGGACGAATTTGCGTCCTTCATAATATTGGCGGTACAGCTCGATAAAATCCTCGGCCGTATGATCACCCTGAATCGTCGCGTACATCGTGCTCATGATGCCGCGCGTCATCGGCACCAAATGCGTCGTGAACGTCGTCACGACCGGACGGCCCGCGATATCGGACAGCGTCTGCTCGATCTCCGGGATATGCTGATGCTGATTGATCTTATACGCCTTGAAATTCTCGTTCAGCTCGGAGTAATGCGTGCCAAGGCTCGCGCCGCGACCGGCGCCCGATACACCCGATTTCGCGTCGATGATGATCGTCGACGGATCGATGAAGCCGGCCGATACGGCCGGAATAAGGCCCAGCAGCGTCGCCGTAGGATAACAGCCAGGATTGGATACGAAATCGACGTCCTTCACGCTGCCGCCGTATACTTCCGCCAGTCCATAGACCGCCTGGTCGATATAGGCCTGGTCGGCCGGTTCTTTCTTGTACCATTCTTTATAGGAATCCCGCGACTTCAGCCGGAAGTCGCCGGAAATATCGATCACTTTCAGTCCAGCATCCAGCAGGGAAGGCACGAGCTTCGCCGCCACGCCCGCCGGGGTCGCCAGGAATACGACGTCCGCTTTGCCCTTAATGAGCGTCGGATCGACATCGTCCAGCAGATCGGTCCGGATCTCCGTCAGATGCGGGTATCCTTCCGCAATCGGCGCACCCGCGCTCGAAGAGGAAATGACCGAGGTAACTTCCGCCCGCGGATGGCTGGCCAGCAGACGGATCAATTCCACGCCGCCATAACCGGTCGAACCGATAATTGCAACTCTTACATTCTCGTTCATACGCCAATCTCTCCCATTCCATAGCTTCCCTTCGCAGCATGCGATGCACCGGGCTAACCCAATTATAACCAAACGTCCCGATGATCACGAGCTTTCTTTCTGCCCGCCCGCCTTAGGATGCTTACGATGAATGCATGAAGCGAGAGATTTATTCAGGGACGTGTATTATTATACATAGCGCGTTATATAAATACAATACAAAAAATGGCCATCCCGCTAGCGTTTCCGCATGATACGAGATGGCCATTCCTGTGGATAAACCTTATGATTTACGGCAAACTGAAGCCTTGTCCGACGACTTCCGCCGTATCGCTAATAATGACGAATGCATCCGGGTCGGCCGCACGCACAAGCTGCTTCAGCCGCGATACTTCCCCTTGGCTGACGACGATCATGAGCACGGTCCGCTCCGCGTCCGTGTAGCCGCCCCGCGCGCCTAACTTGGTTAGTCCGCGGTCCAGATCATGCAGCACGACTTGCGTGATGTCGTCTGGATGATTGGAGACGACGAACGCGACTTTGGACATGGAGAAGCCCGACTGAATGAAGTCGATCGTCTTGCTGGTGACGAACAGGCCGACGAGCGCATAGAGGGCGTTCTCCGGCTTGATGATCAATCCCGCCGCGATGATGACGAGCCCATCGAAACACGCGACGGCCAGTCCTAGCCGAATGCCCGTAAATTTATGGAGCAGCTGCGCCGCCAAGTCCAAGCCCCCCGTCGACCCCCGGCCGCGGAATACGAGACCAAGCCCCGCGCCTACGCCGATGCCGCCATAGATGGAGGCGAGCATCGCGTTGTCGGTCGGCGCCTCCCAGTGGGAAGTCAGCAGCACGAACAGCGGCAGAATAAACGAGCCGAGCGCCGTCTTGAGCGCGAAACGTCTGCCGAGCAGCCACAGGCCCAACAGGAACAGCGGCACGTTAAGCGCCCATTGCGTATAAGCTGGCGGGATGTCCGCAAGACGCTCCACCAGAATGGAGATGCCGGATACGCCGCCCGAAGCAATGCCAAGCGGCACGAGGAAGATGTTGAAGCTAACGGCGATAATAAACGATCCGACCAGCAGCAGCAGGATGTTCAGCACCGCCCCCAGCGTTGGGTTGACCGGACTACCGCCACGCCGGCGGACGCGTTGTCCGCTCGCAGCCTGCTTCTTCGGCGGGCTTGCAGCCGAATTAGGTACCGAGCGCTTGCCGCGCGGGGCGGCTTGACTCGTTCTATCGGAAGCATTGGCGATCCTATCCACATCCTGGTTAGGCTCGAGGCCGTCGCTCGTCCCCCGTAGCCACGCTTCGGAAGAGGCGCCGGCGTCCTCGTCTCTTCTCTCCTGCAGCATGGACGCTACCAGCGTTCTCGCCTCCCGTTCTCCCTCTGCCGACTGCCAGCCTTGGCCGGACGTGTGCGACTGCTGCTCACCGCTTGCGATGTCCTCCGCATGCCACGGCGAATCCGAATCCGTACCCGCTCCAGCTGCTCTCCAAGAATCAACGCCTTCCAGTTGCCCCACCCCGGCATGGCTGTTGGCCTCGCTCTGCGAAGTTCGCATTGCCCGTTGAGTCAATTCGCGATTATGCCCACCGCTTACGACCGGCGTCATTCCTAGCAGCTCCGCCGCGTATAGCTCGCGGCCATTATTCTCGATCCCCTTGTCTTCCCCTTGCTGCTTCACTGCCGACATCCTTCCCACTCTCCTGGTCTCGCGGCCATCCGACGCACCAAGCTTCCACGTCTTCGCGCATGCTGCCGAATACCCATTATTATGTTCAATTAAAGCGTCAACGCACCCGTATACCGCAAGAAGGAGCCCCCACACTGTAGATACAGTGTAAGAACTCCTTCTTCATCCTATTCATATCGCTGCCTTGCGGCCGTTATTCCGTACGGTCGGTGCGAATCTGGCTGCGCAAGTAGCCATCGATGAACGCATCCAGATCGCCGTCCATGACCGCGCCCACATTGCCCGTCTCCACCGAGGTCCGGTGATCCTTGACCATGCTGTAGGGATGGAATACATAAGAGCGAATTTGACTGCCCCACGCGATGTCGGACTGCTCGCCGCGAATCTCGGCCAGTTGCTTCTGCTGCTCCTCGATCTTCCGTTCGTACAGCTTCGAGCGGAGCATCTTCATCGCCCGGTCGCGGTTGGAAATCTGCGAGCGTTCCATTTGGCAGGCAACGACGATCCCCGTGGGGATATGCGTGATTCGAATCGCGGATTCCGTTTTGTTGACGTGCTGGCCCCCGGCGCCGCTTGCGCGGTACGTGTCGACCTTCAAGTCCTCGGTTCGGATTTCGATTTCGATATCATCCTCGATCTCCGGCATAATATCGCAAGAGACGAACGACGTATGGCGGCGTCCGGACGCGTCGAACGGCGAGATCCGCACAAGACGGTGTACGCCCTTCTCGGCCTTCAGATACCCGTATGCGTTATAACCTTTGACCATGATGGTCACGCTCTTGATACCCGCTTCATCCCCCGGCAAATAATCCACCACTTCCACCTTGAAGCCGCGTTTCTCGGCCCATCTCGTATACATCCGGTACAGCATCTGAGCCCAGTCCTGTGACTCGGTACCGCCCGCACCCGGGTGTAATTCGAGAATCGCATTCAACTTGTCGTACGGCTGGTTGAGCAGCAGCTGCAGCTCGAATTCGTTCGCCTTGCGGACAAGTTCGGCGGTGCCGGAGACGATATCCGATTCGAGGGAGTCGTCCCCCTCTTCTTCTGCCAGCTCCAGCATCGTCTGCAGATCTTCTTGCTCGGTATTCAGCCGCTCGTATTGCTCGACGACCGATTTGACGGCATTGAGCTCGGCGATCGTGCTCTGCGCCTTGTCGTTGTCGTCCCAGAAATCGGGCGCCGTCATCCGTTCTTCATAGTTCGCGATCATCTCTTGCTTAAGATCTAAGTCAAAGAGACCCCCTGAGATCTTGGAGCCGCTTTGCCATATCGCGCAGATTGTGCTTTACGCTTGCGTCGATCATGACTGCTTCACCTCAAAATATGTCTGGCCCGCCTTGGCCGGCGGCAAGCTTACGCTTGCTCGCCGTGGCAGGACTTGTATTTCTTGCCGCTTCCGCATGGACAAGGATCGTTGCGGCCGATCCGGTCGGATTCCTTCAGCTTCACCGGACGCTTCGCGCCGGTCTCGCTGCTTCCGCCGCTGCTGGTCTGGCCTTTCGCCACTTCTTGACGCTGCAGGTTGTTCTCTACATGCGCCTTCATGACGTACTTCGTCACTTCTTCTTGGATGTGCTCGATCATCTCTTTGAACATCTCGAAGCCTTCGAATTGATACTCGCGCAGCGGGTCCGTGCCGCCGTAGGCGCGAAGGTGGATGCCTTGACGGAGCTGATCCATGGCATCGATGTGATCCATCCACTTGCTGTCGACCGCGCGCAGCACGACGACCTTCTCGAATTCGCGCATCGTGTCTTCGCCGATCTCCGCTTCACGCTCTTCGTACAGCTTCATGACCTTATCGAGCAGGAATTCGATGATCTCTTCCTTCTCCTTGCCCCACAGATCGTCCTTCGTGATCATGCCTTCGTTTAGGAACGTGCCCTGCGCGTAATCAATGATCTCCTGGAACTCCCAGTTCTCCGGCACTTCCTCGTCCGGACAGTGAGCTTCGACGATCCGCTCGACGACCGGCTTGATCATCTCGTGCACGTCATTGCGGATGTTCTCCGAGAAGAGCACCTCGCGGCGCTGCTTATAGATGATTTCGCGCTGCTGGTTCATGACATCGTCGTACTGCAGGACGATTTTGCGAAGGTCGAAGTTATTGCCTTCGACGCGCTTCTGCGCGGATTCGATCGCACGCGAGATAAGACGGCTCTCGATCGGCTGGTCTTCCTCGAAGCCCAGACGCTCCATCATGCCTTTGATATTGTCGGAACCGAAACGGCGCATCAGCTCATCTTCGAGCGAGAGGTAGAACTGCGACGAACCCGGGTCGCCTTGTCGGCCCGCGCGGCCGCGCAGCTGGTTATCGATCCGGCGGCTCTCATGACGCTCCGTGCCGATGATGTGCAGACCGCCCAGGTCGTGGACGCCGTCGCCCAAAATGATGTCCGTGCCGCGTCCCGCCATGTTCGTGGCGATCGTGACGGAACCCGGCTGACCTGCGCGGGAGACGATCTCCGCTTCCTCGGCATGGTACTTCGCGTTCAATACTTTATGCTGCACGCCCTTCTTGCGCAGCATTTCGGAGAGATGCTCGGAGTTCTCGATCGAGACGGTACCGACGAGAACCGGCTGGTTCTTCTTATGACGCTCGACGATCGCTTCGACAACCGCCTTGAATTTGCTCTGCTCCGTCTTGTAGACGACGTCCGCGATATCCTGGCGGATGTTCGGGCGATTCGTCGGCACCTGCACGACCTCGAGGCCATAGATCTTCTTGAACTCTTCTTCCTCGGTCTTCGCCGTACCGGTCATGCCGGACAGCTTGCGGTACATCCGGAAGTAGTTCTGGAAGGTGATCGTCGCGAGCGTCATGCTCTCGTTCTGCACCTTAATCTGCTCTTTGGCCTCGATCGCCTGATGAAGACCGTCGCTATATCGGCGGCCCGCCATCAGACGGCCGGTAAATTCGTCGACGATGACGACCTCGTCGTCCTGGACGACGTAATCGACGTCGCGCTTCATGATCGCATGCGCCTTGAGCGCTTGGTTAATATGATGGTTGAGCAGCACGTTCGCATGGTCGAACAGGTTCTCGATGTTGAACGCCTTCTCCGCCTTCTCGACGCCGGCTTCGGTAATCGTAACGCTGCGCAGCTTCACGTCGATCGTGTAATCTTCTTCCGCTACCAAACGGCTCACGAACCGGTCGGCCGCGAAGTACAGCTCGGTCGACTTTGCGGCTTGTCCGGAGATGATGAGCGGCGTACGCGCCTCGTCCACGAGAATCGAATCCACTTCGTCAATGGTTGCATAATACAGCGGACGCTGTACCATTTGTTCCTTATACAGGACCATGTTGTCCCGCAGGTAGTCGAAGCCGTACTCGTTGTTCGTACCGTAGGTGATGTCGCAATTGTACGCATGCTGCTTCTCCTCGTGCGACAGGCCGCTCAAGTTACAGCCGACCGTCAAGCCGAGGAACATATATAGAGGCGCCATCAAGGCGCTGTCGCGTTCGGCCAAGTAATCGTTGACCGTAACGACGTGCACGCCTTTGCCTGCCAGCGCATTCAAATAAACCGGCAGCGTCGCGACGAGCGTCTTGCCTTCACCGGTTTTCATCTCCGCGATTTTGCCTTCGTGCAGCACCATGCCGCCGACCAACTGCACGTCATAATGACGCTTGTTCAGCACGCGCTTGGACGCTTCGCGGCAGACCGCGAACGCTTCCGGCAGAAGATCGTCGAGCGTCTCGCCTTTCTCCAGGCGCGCCTTGAACTCATCGGTCTTCCCGCGGAGCTCGTCGTCCGAAAGCTGGGACACTTGCGGCTCCATTCCATTGATTTGCTCTACAGTGCGCAGCAGACGCTTGACTTCCCGTTCGTTGGCGTCTCCGAAAATTTTCTTCACAAGTCCGAGCATGGTCTTCCCCTTTCGCTGCAAAAGCATGTTTGGGTAAATTGTAACAGTTTGTGACGCGTATCGCAATGTAAGGCAGACGTCTAAAAGGCATTTACGCGCTGCCTTTCGTCCTCGCCATCCCATGGATTACGGATCGCTCAAAAGCGTCGGGCCGCCGGTTGGAAAGACGCCGTGCCCGATATGTAACGAATACGCTCCAGCCGCGATTGAAGTTACGATTAGAACCATGTTCATGAGTTTCCCCATCTGCCCGTATAATATGAAAGGGCAGCGCTCCCGGTAGGAAACGATGCCCTGTTTATTAACTAGCTGATTAGCTCTGTTCAATTAATCCGTATCGTCCGTCGCCACGCTTATAGACCACGTTCACTTCCTTGGTGTCGGCGTTCGCGAAGACGAAAAACGAGTGTCCCACCATGTTCATTTGGAGGATTGCTTCCTCTACATCCATTGGTTTCAGCGTGAACCGCTTAGTACGCACAAGCTCCCAATCCTCTTCTTCCTCATGGACCCGCACCGGCGGCGCATCTTCTCTGAAAAGAGTGCGAATGCCGCTTTCCTGCCTATATTTACGATTCACCTTGGTTTTATATTTGCGGATCTGACGCTCGAGTTTGTCCACTACCACGTCAATCGAAGCATACATGTCGTCGCTCTTCTCCTCGGCCCTGAGCATCGTGCCAGGGAGCGGAATCGCGACTTCGACGGCATGTCTTCCTTTGGTTACGGACATCGTCGTATTCAATTCGGAGGTTTCGGGCGCTTCAAAATACTTTTCCAGGCGGCTGAGCTTCTTCTCGACATATTCGCGCATCGCGTCTGTCACTTGGATGTTTTGACCTCGAACATTGTATTTCATGGGGCACTCCTCCTTTACATGCTCTCATTATATCATAATTGAAGGCGTTTTCCCAAGGTATTTTCTGTTTTTTTAGAATTTTTAGATAATAGTTTGGCCAATCGGTGAACGCTTAGGGGATCTGGAGGAGCTATTGAGGTGAACAAGGCTTAGACGCACGTCGCAAGAATTGGTGTTAGCCATGTGTCAAGCTAGACATGGGTTGGTCATGCGGAGCGCAAAACAAAAAAAGCCCTGGTTACCCAGGGCTGCGGTTGTTTTTGCATTAGTTTGTCAAGCGTGAACCATCTATCGTGGGCTGAAGCCAGCCGATGATTACAGTTTGACTACGTTTGCAGCTTGTGGTCCGCGTGCGCCTTCCACGATGTCGAATTCTACAGCTTGACCTTCTTCAAGCGTTTTGAAGCCTTCGGATTGGATTGCGGAGAAGTGAACAAATACGTCGCCGCCTTGTTCAGTCTCGATGAAGCCGTAGCCCTTCTCAGCGTTGAACCATTTAACTTTTCCTTGCATGCATAAACATTCCCTTCATCTTCAAATGCTGCGAGGTCACACACGTATGTGGCTCACAAATCGACTATACCATCGTTGTCACACAATTGTCAACGATGTTGTGGAAGCGTTTTACTTTCGAGAAAATACGAGCTAATTCGAGCTGTAAAAGAAGAAGAGAGCTATCTTCTTCGATCGAAGAATAAGCTCTCTTCCTGGTGTCCGTTGTAGCTGCCGTATCCGGCATTATCGTAAACGCTGCGGCTCTTCTGCCCTTGCTGGACCTTGTCCAAATGGCCGGCCGCCTCGTCCTTGAGCTGCATCATGCGGGCGATAATCTGCTTGTCGAGTTGGAGGATCGCTTTCGCGTCTTTATGCTCCGAAGGCTGCAGCTCTCGTTGCATGAGTTCGCCGAAGATCTGCTCGCGCTCCGCCATATAGGCGTCGAAATCCTCCATCTCGCATTCCGGCAGCCGGGCGACCAATTCAGCCGACAACCGTTTGAGCCGCTCGATTGGCTGTTCCATTCGCATTCGCCCCCGTCGCATTCGCCGATTTTGCAGCTTGAATCCAAACCTCTTTCCATTCAACCAAATAGCCAAGCACTTCTTCAACCGGAGCCGCGTCTTTCTTAATGTTAGCCTGGATCAGGAGATGATTATAATATTCATACAGCGCAAGCAAGTTGTCTGCAAACGGCGAGTTATGATCAAGTGTAATCGTGAATTCGGAGATGATGTTTTGTGTCTTGATCAGGAAGTTATTCGCATCACTTATACGCTTCTCATTTATGGCATCGATCGCTTGGCGGCAGAAACGAATTGCGCCGTCATAGAGCATGATGAGTAATTGCCCAGGCGTCGCGGTCTGAATCGTCGTCTCCAAATACTTATTACGCTGTAAAGATTGCATCATTCCTCATCCTTTCGTCTAACCTGTTTGTCCTGACAACCAGCTGCCTTGGGCATTCATTTTGTTCATATAAGATTCCATCCGGGAGAACTGTGCGTAGTAACGCTCCTGCAGCGTCTCGATTCGCGTCGTCTCTCGATTGATCAGGTCGCTCAAGCTGTTCATTTCTTTACCGATCGCATAGCTCGCCTGCGAGGCTGTCGCCGCCGTGCCCGCTTTCGCCGTAATCTGATTGAAGAGCGCGCTGGCTTTATCATAAAGCCGCGTCGCGAGTCCGTCGCCAGCCGTGGAATTGCTGTTACCATCGCTTGCGGTAAAGAATTTCACGACTTCATCCGGATTGTTGGCTATAGCATCTTTCAGTTTGGCCTCATTGATATAGATCTTTCCGTTATCTAGATAAGTACCGGATACGACGCCGTTGGTTTGCAGAGTCGAAGAAATGCCGATTTGCGAGAGCATGTTGAACGAGTCTGAAATGCCGCTGATCGTTTCCGAGAACGCCTGGCGGAACGAAGTCATGCCGCTATTGAGCGTCTGATCCCGCGAGAGCATGCCGACCTTGGCTTTCGCTTCCCATTTCTCGACCTCATCGTCTTTCATGGATTCTTTCTGCTCGGCGGTGAGCGGCTGATAGTTGCGGTCATATTTCTCGGATGTCTTCGTGTTGACCGTGCTGATCAAATCATTGTACTTATCGATAAACGATTTGATATTATTGAATATTGCATCCGTATCTTGGTTGACGATAAGCTTCGCCGGCGCTGTCGTCTCCGCCTTAGCCGTGACTGTCATGCCCGCCACGGTAAAGGTATTCGTCTCATACGAACCCTTGACCCCGTTGAAATTGACCTCTGCATTCTGCCCGAATGTCTGGATGCTTGATTGGGAGCTTCTGGCCAACGTATCTACGCCAAGATTGCTCGCAAGCGTGCCGGTGAACGTAACGGAAGGCCCCTTAACGGAATCGTAGTTTGGATCATTGAATGCCAGCTTGCCACTGTTATCCAAGAAAGCCGTTACGCCAGTCGAACCGAAATCGCTGTTGATCTGGTTGATCAGATCATTGACTTTCGTCGTAGCCGTCGCGGTGTAATCATACGTCTTGCCATTAACAGTCATCGTAAGCGTATCGCCTGCATTCCCGACCAGATCGGTGCCAGTCAGCGACTGGCTACCAGAGACCGAATTCAATCCGAGCTTCGCTCCAAGATCCGTTGTTCCGCCCTGCAGCTCCATCGTTATGTTCGAGGAAACGCCGGTTTTCGAGGAAATGAAAAACATCCGGTCCAACGTGCTGTCGTAGGAAACCTTGACACCGGTTTTGGACGATTCCGCGTTAATCTTGGTTACAAGGTCCGATACTTTCGTCGTGGAATCGACAGCGATTGTCGCCTGTGAACCTGGTGACATCGGATCATACTTTCCGACAACAAGCGACTGGCCATCGGTAAACAGCGTCGCGTTCGCACCGCCGAGCTTGCCCGTCGTAAGCGAAGCGCCTTTCGCCAAGCTATTGACTTCGATGCTGTATTGACCCGGCGTCGCGCTGGCTGTCCCGCTTACCGTCACGGCGCTTTCCTGCGAAGAAGTCGCCGTCTTGGTCATATAGGCGGATTGAAGCTTCATATTAAACGCTGTATTTTTAAAATCGAGAATCTTGGCGTTCATGTCGCGGTAATCCGTGCGTTTCCACTCCAAAAGCTGCTGCTTCTGTTTCATCTTGTTTAGCTTCGCGCTATTCGCGCTGACTAATGCTTTGACCATGGACTCCGTATCCATGCCTGACACAAGCCCGCTTAAACGATTCACACCCACCATGTTCCGATGCCTCCCAACTTGCTTGCGTGTTCTAGACTATCTTTTCTCGTCCACGAGAATACCGGCCATCTCCCAAAGCTTAGCAACGAAATCGAGCGTCTTCTCTGGCGGAACCTCACGTATTACTTCGCCCGTTTCTTTGTCCAGCACTTTCACGGCGATCAGCTTCGTCTGCTCATGGATGCTGAATTGGAGTGAAGTCGACTTGCCCTGCATCGCTTTGATCGCACGGTCTACAGCCCGGACAACCTCCTGATCGCTGATCGTGTAATGCTCACCGCGCATCTCCGCCTGTTTCAATTCGGCTACTGTTTGAATTTGCGAGCTCACTTGAGCTTGCGTCGTCGTATCCGGGACCGTAGAGGTTGTTTTCTGCGTCCTTGCAACAGGTTCAATGTGGGTTTGTCGGTCCGGGATACTACCCGAGGATCCGGATATACTCATGCTCATTGGGAACCCATCCTCCATTTATCTTTGTTACTCCATATATCGGTTGTTAACCATGGAACTATTATAGAAGCCAATCGTATATTCATAATTTCTTGCGTTGCTAATTTCTTCTATACACATGGCTACAGCTTGGCCAGACGCTGTGCTGCCAGCTTATACCCATCCTGCAACGATAGTTCGTAGCAGCGCTTAGCCTCCGACACCTTGCCGGACATTTCATAGAACACGCCGAGGTTGTAGGCTGCATAGAAACTGCCCGTCCCTCTGACGCTGTCGCTGACTTCGGTATCCCCGATTCGCAGGCAGTCTTGGTACGCCTGCTCAATCCGCGCGAAGTACTGAATATATTTGTTCGTATCGCTGAAAACCATCTCCGTATAAAGGAGCCCCTGTACAAAGAAGAAGTCCGGATAGGCCGCCAGATAGCCGCTCTGTTCCTCGATAATGCTCAGTCCGCGCTCGAAATTTTTATTGGCTATTATGTTGTATAAAAAATCGACAATTGCCATCGGCAAGTAATTGGCATCGCCCGGCTTCTGGGCATAGAACCGTTCGAAATAGATTTCCGCGCGGTCATGCTTGTTGATCATGCGATACTCTTTGGCCAGCTGGAATAACAGATAGGGATCCGCAGGATTCTCGGCAACAGCCTCACGCAATAGCTGAATATTGCGCTCCGACTTGTTCTGATTCAAATAGCCGTCGTGGTAAATTTTGAAGTGCGTATTCACGCGCGCGAGCTCCGAGACCGGCTGTTCATGAATTTTGCCTTCGTAGAAGGTACCCTTCGGAAGCAGACGCGTAATCCAAACATGCGACTCTTTGATCTCCCCGCCTTGCTTGAAAGCGTCAATCCTCCGAATGCGGCCAACGCATGGCTGGGATTGGATCACCCGCTCCACTTCTTCCCGGGAGGCCTCCACCACATATTCGTCCGCGTCCAGAACGAGATTCCAGTCTCCCGTCGATTGTTGGAGCGCAAAATTACGTGCATCCGAAAAGTTGTGGCTCCAGACGTAATCAAAAACTTTCGCCCCATAACCCAAGGCGATTTCTTTCGTATTATCTGTTGACCCCGTATCGACAATCACCAGCTCATCGACGAGATGGACCACGCTCTTCAAGCAGCGATCAAGATGTTGTGATTCATTCTTCACGATCATGGTCAATGTCAACGATAACTTGTCCATTGTTCCTCCTTGGTTCAGCTCAATATCTGGCTAAGTCGATCTATCATTTAGTAAAAAAGACCCTAGATCTTCATCTAAGGTCTTCCTACTTTAAAAATTAACGGAGCAGCTGCAGAATGCCCTGCGGCTGTTGGTTCGCTTGCGCCAGCATCGCTTGAGCGGCTTGTGCAAGGATGTTGTTCTTCGTTTGGTTCATCATTTCTTTCGCCATGTCCACGTCACGTACGCGGGATTCTGCTGCCGTCAGGTTCTCGGCTGCGTTGTCCACGTTCGCGATGGAGTGCTCCAGACGGTTTTGCAGTGCGCCCAGCTTCGAACGGCCGGAGGAAACTTTCGCGATGTTGTCGTCCAGTGTTTTGATCGCTGTCTCAGCGCCTGCTTGCGTGCTGATGTTCGCACCTGCAAGAGCAGCTTGAATCGTAGTCAGCTTGATACCGTCCGTGCTCAAGTCCAGTTCGATCTTCTGGTCTTTGTTCGCGCCCACGTGGATTTGAACTTTGCCTGCCGTACCTGCGGAGCCGTCAAGCAGCTTCTGCGTGTTGAACTCGGTGTCCGTGTTGATACGGCCGATCTCGGTTGCCAGTGCATCGTACTCGTCTTTCAGGGACGTACGGTCAGCCGTTACGTTCGTGTCGTTCGCCGATTGAACAGCCAGCTCGCGCATACGCTGCGTAATCGCGTGCACTTCGTTCAGTGCGCCCTCTGCCGTTTGGATCAGGGAGATGCCGTCTTGCGCGTTGCGGGAGGATTGCTCC